>NZ_JBEZIH010000038.1:0-70699 GCF_040650935.1 Streptomyces sp. NPDC048565 | reverse complement strand
CGCCCGCGCAGATGTGCGCCGTCAGCAGGTACCGGCCCACGGGGTGTCCCGAGGCCCCCTTCGCGCGCAGCGCCTGGGGTCTTTCGTTCGGAGCCGGCCTGATCCGAACGAAAGGCCCTATGTCAGCCGCTTGACCGCCGCGTCCACCCGCTCGTCCGTGGCCGTCAGGGCCACCCGTACGAAGTGGTCCCCGGCCGGCCCGTAGAAGTCGCCGGGAGCGACCAGGATGCCGAGCTCCGCCAGATGCGCCACGGTCTTCCAGCAGGGCTCGTCGCGCGTGGCCCAGAGGTAGAGGCTCGCCTCGCTGTGCTCGATCCGGAAGCCATGGGCCTCGAGCGCCGCCCGCAGCACCGTGCGCCGGCGCGCGTAACGCGCCCGCTGCCGCTCCACGTGCGCGTCGTCGCCCAGCGCCGCGACCGTCGCCGCCTGGACCGGGGCCGGCGTCATCATCCCGCCGTGCTTGCGGATCTGGAGCAGCTCACCGAGTACGGCAGCGTCCCCCGCGATGAAGGCCGCGCGGTAGCCGGCGAGGTTGGAGCGCTTGGAGAGCGAGTGGACGGCGACGATCCCCTCGTACGTGCCGCCGCAGACGTCCTCGTGGAGCACGGAGACGGGCTCGGCCTCCCAGCCCAGCTCCAGGTAGCACTCGTCGCTGAAGACAAGCACCCCGTGCTCGCGCGCCCAGGCCACGATCCTGGTCAGCTCGTCCTTCGGCAGGACCCGGCCCGTCGGGTTGGACGGGGAGTTGAGCCAGAGCAGCTTCAGACCCTCGGGGTCCAGCTCCGTCGGGTCGTCGTAGGCGACGGGCTCCGCACCGCAGAGCCGCGCCCCGACCTCGTACGTCGGGTAGGCGAGCCGGGGGTGGGCGACCTTGTCGCCCGCCCCGAGACCCAGCTGGGTCGGCAGCCAGGCGACCAGCTCCTTGGAGCCGACGACCGGCAGCACGTTCTCGTGGGCCACGGCCCTCGCGCCGAGCCTGCGCTCCACCCAGCCCGCCAGCGCGTCACGCAACTCCTCGGTCCCCCACACCGTCGGATAGCCGGGGCTGTCCGACGCGGCCGTCAGCGCGTGCTGGATCAGCTCGGGCACCGGGTCGACCGGCGTACCGACCGACAGGTCCACGAGGCCGTCCGGATGGGCCACGGCCGTCGCCTTGTAGGGCACCAGCTTGTCCCAGGGGAAGACCGGGAGACGGGAGGAGACGGGAACTGCTGCGGACACGGAACTCTGCTTTCTCATACGGGGCGTGGCACCCGGAAAACACCTCGGTCCCGCACGGAGACAAGCCGTACGGGACCGCGCGGCGCTCGTGCGCTTACTGGTTCTGCGGCGGCAGCGCGGCGATGAACGCGTGGTCGCGCTCGATGAGGCCCAGCTTGGAGGCGCCGCCCGGTGAGCCGAGGTCGTCGAAGAACTCGACGTTCGCCTTGTAGTAGTCCTTCCACTCCTCCGGGGTGTCGTCCTCGTAGAAGATGGCCTCGACCGGGCACACCGGTTCACAGGCTCCACAGTCGACGCACTCGTCCGGATGGATGTACAAGGACCTGGAGCCCTCGTAGATGCAGTCGACGGGGCACTCTTCGATGCAGGCCTTGTCCTTCACGTCGACACAAGGCTGCGCGATGACGTAGGTCACGCTGTCGTTCCTCCTCGGTAGGGCGTTGGCTCTCGCGCGGGAGCGCGGCGTCGTCGATGCCCGCCCCTAGTATCTCCGTTCCGGGGCACGATCCGAACAGGAGGGGCGGACAGAGCTGTGGAATTCACCATCGGCGGACGGCTAGAGGTTCGCATGACACCTGCTGACGTGGGCAAACGCGTATCCGTGCGGCGAGTCGCCGACGTGCCGGACGAGGGCGCGAAGTTCACCGACACGGTCGGGGTTCTCACATCGTGGGACGATGAGGTGCTGTCCGTCACAACGAAGAGCGGCGAGAGCGTCCGAATCCCGGAATCGGCACTGGTGGCGGGCAAGGTCGTGCCCCGGGCCCCCGCACGCCGCCGCGGCCCCGCCGCCTCCTTCGGTGAACTCACGCGGACGGCCGCGCGCGCCTGGCAGCCCGTGGAGAGCGAACTCCTCGGCGACTGGCGGCTGCGCGCCGCTGGCGGATTCACCCGCCGCGCCAACTCCGTGCTGCCGCTCGGCGATCCGGGCCTCCCGCTCGGCGACGCGCTCGCGCGGGTGCGCAGCTGGTACGGAGAGCGGGACCTGCCCCCGTACATCCAGACCGCCACCGGCGCCGAGGACACCCAGGAGCGGCTCTGCGCGGATCTTGAGGAGCACGGGTGGCGGCGCGAGGTGACGGCCGAGGTGCGGATCGCGGCGCTGGCACCGGTCGGTGATCTGGACGTGGACATCTCCGCCGTACGGCTGACCCGGGAGCCGGACGACGCCTGGCTCTCCCGGTACCAGCGCTTCGAGACCCCGGGGCCCCATGTGCTGAAGGTGCTGGGCAGCGGTCCTTCGGTGTGGTTCGCGACCGTGCCGGGCGACGGCCCGGCGGGGGCGCCCCCCGCCGCGATCGGCCGCTGTGTGGTGGACGGGCGCTGGGCGGGGTTCATGGCCGTCGAGGTGGGCCAGGAGTACCGGCGCCGGGGTCTCGCCACGGCCGTCATGACCGCCCTGGCCCGCACGGCGCTGGACGAGGGCGCGTCGGCCGCATGGCTCCAGGTGGAGGCGGACAACGAGGGGGCCCGTGCGCTGTACGACGGCATGGGCTTCACCCTTCACCACAGCTACCACCACTTCCGGCCCGCGTAGCGCGGACAGCAGGGGATGAGTCACACATGAGCGACGAGGATCCAGGCACGGCCGAGCGGCGGCGGCTGTTCGCCGAGGAGGCGCGCGCCGAGCGGCCCGACCTCGCACTGCTCTGCCTGCTGCTGGGCGCCGAGACCGGCCCCGCCTCGCCCGGGGACGCCGATCCGTACGGCATCGACGCGGCGCAGATCGAGCTGGACCGGCTGGCCGGCCTCCTCCCCTACGGAGCCAGGGGACCCCGCGTGTGGGCGTCGGCGCTCGCCGAACTGCTGGGCGAGCGCTGCGGCTTCGCGGGCTCCTCCCAGGACTACCAGCGGCTGGACTCGTCCGTGCTCCAGCAGGTCCTGCGCCGCCGCAGGGGCCTGCCCATCCTGCTGTCCGTGGTCTGGATCGAGGTGGCGCGCAGGGCGGGGGCACCCGTGTACGGACTGGCGCTCCCGGGGCACTACGTGGTCGGTTTCGGCGACCCGGCCGAGCGGGTGCTGGCCGACCCCTTCGCGGGCGGCGCGCCGCTCAGCGGCGAGGACGCGGAGCTGATGGCCACGGGGACGACCGGAGCGCCGGCACCCCCACCCGTGCCCGCGCGGCCGCTGGAGACGGTGCTGCGCATCCTGAACAACGTCAGGGCGTGGGCGGCGGCCCGTCCGGAGCGTACGGAGGTGGCGCTTTGGGCGCTCGAACTCTCCCTGCTGCTGCCCTCGCACCCGGCCAGGCTCCGCTACGAGCGGGCGCAGCTCCTCGTGCAGCGCGGGGAGTTCCTGCGCGGGGCTGCGGAGATGGACGAGTACGCGGAGATCGTCGAACGGGTCGAGCCGACGGCGGCCGAGGCCATCCGCCACCGCGCGCAGGCCGCCAGGGCGCTGCTGAACTAGGCCGTGCTTCGAGAGCAGCCCCGCCCCCGCGGTCATCCTCTGAACTCATCCGCGCCCCCTGTCTGCACGCAAAGCATCCCAATTGCCTTACGTCCGGCGCCATTTGTTGCCGTTACGGGAATCAGTCGCGGCTGCCGATGTCACACCTCTTGACGTGTCCAGGGCGACGCCTGTTACATCGGCGAAACCAGAGAGCGCTCTCTCGCCTCTCTCAAGGTTCAGTCGTGCACCCGACCCACGACCCAGGAGACGTCATCCATGCAAGCTCCCCCCACGAGTTCCGCGCCCCCGGTCACTCCCCGCAGGCACCGCCGCTCCAAGGCGGTCGGTCTCGCCGCGCTCGCCGTATCGATGCTGATGGCCTTCCCCACGGCCCAGGCGGCGTTCGGCGACGAGGCCGCGGAAGTGCCCGGCGGTGGTGACCTCGGCCCCAACGTGATGGTCTTCGACCCCTCGACCCCTGACATCCAGGGCAAGGTCGACGAGGTCTTCAAGAAGCAGGAGTCGAACCAGTTCGGCACCGACCGCTACGCGCTGATGTTCAAGCCGGGCACCTACGACAACATCAACGCGCAGATCGGCTTCTACACCTCCATCGCCGGCCTCGGCCTGAACCCCGATGACACCACCTTCAACGGCGATGTCACCGTCGACGCGGGCTGGTTCGACGGCAACGCCACGCAAAACTTCTGGCGTTCGGCCGAGAACCTGGCACTCAACCCGGTCAGCGGCACCAACCGCTGGGCCGTCTCCCAGGCCGCGCCCTTCCGCCGTATGCACGTCAAGGGCGGCCTCAACCTGGCACCCGACGGGTACGGCTGGGCCAGTGGCGGCTACATCGCCGACAGCAAGATCGACGGCGAGGTCGGTCCGTACTCGCAGCAGCAGTGGTACACCCGTGACAGCTCCGTCGGCGGCTGGGGCAACGGCGTCTGGAACATGACGTTCTCCGGCGTCGAGGGCGCACCCGCGCAGAGCTTCCCGGAGCCCCCGTACACGACCCTGGACAACACTCCGGTCTCCCGCGAGAAGCCCTTCCTCTACCTCGACGGCGACGACTACAAGGTCTTCGTCCCCGCCAAGCGCACCAACGCGCGGGGCACGACCTGGGCCGACGGCACCCCTGAGGGGGAGTCCATCCCGCTCGACCAGTTCTACGTGGTCAAGGAGGGCGCGACCGCCGAGACCATCAACGCGGCCGTGGACCAGGGACTGCACCTGCTGTTCACCCCCGGCGTCTACCACGTCGACCAGCCCATCGAGATCGACCGCGAGAACACCGTGGCGCTCGGGCTCGGCCTGGCCACGATCATCCCGGACAACGGGGTGACCGCGCTCAAGGTCGGTGACGTCGACGGCGTCAAGGTCGCCGGACTCCTCGTGGACGCGGGACCGGACAACTCCGAGACCCTCGTCGAGGTGGGCCCCGAGGGCGCGTCGGCCGATCACTCGGCGAACCCGACCAGCCTCCAGGACGTGTTCGTCCGGGTCGGTGGCGCAGGCGCCGGCAAGGCGACCACCGGCATGGTGGTCAACAGCAACGACACGATCGTCGACCACACCTGGCTCTGGCGCGCCGACCACGGCGAGGGGGTCGGCTGGGAGACCAACCGGTCCGACTACGGCCTCACGGTGAACGGTGACAACGTGCTGGCCACCGGACTGTTCGTCGAACACTTCAACAAGTACGACGTCCAGTGGAACGGCGAGAACGGCAAGACGATCTTCTTCCAGAACGAGAAGGCGTACGACGCCCCGAACCAGGACGCCATCCAGAACGGCGACATCAAGGGCTACGCCGCCTACAAGGTCGACGACTCCGTCACCACCCACGAGGGCTGGGGCATGGGCAGCTACTGCTTCTTCAACGTGGATCCGACGATCCAGCAGCACCACGGCTTCCAGGCCCCGGTGAAGCCCGGCGTGAAGTTCCACGACCTGCTCGTCGTCTCCCTGGGCGGCAAGGGCCAGTACGAGCACGTCATCAACGACACCGGGGACCCCACCTCCGGTGACACCACCGTCCCGTCACAGGTGGTGTCCTTCCCGTAGGAAGGTGAACGGTTGAGCGGGGCCCGGTCGCTGCTGCGGCCGGGCCCCTCTGCCGGAGGCCCTCTGCCGGAGGCCCGCTGCCGGAGGCCCGCTGCCGGAGGCCCGCTGCCGGAGAGAGGCTCTCAGAGCCAGCCCTTGTCGCCGGCGGTCCTGACGGCCTCCGCGCGGTTGCGCGCGGCCATCTTCTGGATCGCCGTGGACAGGTAGTTGCGCACCGTCCCCGGGGAGAGCAGCAGCTCGGCGGCGATCTCCACGTTCGTCGCACCGCCCGCCGCCGCACGCAGGACCTCGCGCTCGCGGCCGGTCAGCGGGTTCGTCCCTTCCGCGAGGGCGGCCGCGGCCAGCGCGGGGTCGATGACCCGTTCGCCCCCGAGCACCTTGCGTACGGCGTCGGCGAGCTGGGCGGACGGGGCGTCCTTGACCAGGAAGGCGTCCGCGCCCGACTCCATGGCGCGGCGCAGATAGCCGGGGCGACCGAAGGTGGTGACCACGACGATCTTGATGTCCGGAAGCTCCCGGCGCAGTTCCGCCGCGGCCTCGATGCCGTTCATGCCCGGCATCTCGATGTCGAGGAGCGCGACGTCGACGGCGTGCTCGCGCGCCGCGGCGACCACCTCGTCACCGCGGGCGGCCTGGGCCACCACCTCGATGTCGGGTTCGAGGCCGAGCAGCGCCGCCAGCGCCTCGCGCACCATGGACTGGTCCTCGGCCAGGAGAAGTCTGATCATGCTCATTCCCCGGATCCTAGGGCGGAACCGGCCGGAACACGGAGGGTGAGGGCGAAACCCCTGCCGGGGCCGCCGGCCGCAGGTCCGGTGGCGAGGGTGCCGTCGACCGTGGCGAGGCGTTCGGCGATGCCGGTGAGCCCGTTGCCCCGCCTGGTGCCCGCCGCGCCCCGGCCGTCGTCGGCGACGGCGAGCTCCAGGACCGGCCCCCCGAGGGTCTGGTGCGAGGTGAGGACGACCGTGCAGCGATGGGCGCCGCTGTGGCGTACGACGTTGGTGACGGCTTCCCGCAGTCCCCAGGCGAGCACCTCCTCCTGCTTCTCCGGGATGCCGTCCGTGAGGTCGTCGGGGACCTCGGCGGGCACGTCCGCGGTGATGCCGGCGGCGGCGAGTGCCGTACGGGCCCCCGCCAGTTCGCCGGGGAGGGTCGGCCTGCGGTAGCCGCTGACCGCGCCGCGTACGTCGGTCAGTGCCTGGCGGCTCACCCGCTCGATGTCCGCCACCTGCTCCGCGGCCCGTTCGGGCTGCCCCGGGAGCATCCGGCCCGCCAGCTCGCTCTTGAGCGCGATCAGCGAGAGCGAGTGCCCCAGCAGGTCGTGCAGATCGCGGGCCAGCCTCAGCCGCTCCTCGTTGGCGGCGAGCTGGGCGACGGTCGCACGGGCCTCGCGCAGCTCGATCGTCGTGACGACCATCTGCCGGACCCCGGTCATCGCGAACCCGCCCAGCAGCGCGGGGAAGACCAGCGCGGTGATGATCTCGCGGGCGTGGCCGGCGATCAGGCCGGTCACCACCATCACCGCGGTGACCGCCGGGATCAGCCAGGCGGCGATCCGCATCGGCAGTGTCGCCCCCACCGACACCGCGACGTAGACGAACAGCACCAGCCACGGCGTGCCGAGCATCACGACGAGAGCGAGGGCGAGGACCGCGAGGAAGGCGATCGTCCACAGCACGCGCGGGCGGGCCAGGGCCTTCGATGTGTGCCGGAAGACGAGGACCAGGTACACCACGACGAACACCAGCAGGCCGGCTCCGCCGAGGACGCGGGTCGTGACGGTGTGGGCCCCGCTGACCACGTCCGTGACGGGGGCGCTCATGAACGCCAGCCAGATGCCGATCCACAGCAGCTTCATGGTGAACTGGCGGCGGCCCTGCGGCGGGCGCCCGACGCCGAGGGGCATCTCGTCGTCGCTCACGCCTTCAGGGTGTCCTTCCGGTAGAGCCAGGCCGCGCCGCCCGCGAAGAGCACGAAGTAGACGCAGAGCACCGCGACGTCCTTGGCGTGCGGCGAGCCGCCCATCTCGACGGACTGGCCGAGAGCAGCGTACGCGTGGGTCGGCAGCCACTCGGAGACTTTCTGGAGCCAGTCGGGGAAGGTCGCGGTGGGCATCCACAGGCCTCCGAGGATGGAGAGCCCGAAGTAGATGATCATGGTGATCGGGCGGACCGCGTCACCGCTGGCGACGTATCCGATGGCGACCCCGAGTGCGGCGAAGACCAGGGAACCGGCCCAGATGAGGCCGGTCAGCGCCAGCCACTGCCAGGCGTCGAGCCGTACGCCCTTGACGCCCGCGGCGACGAGGAACACCACCACGATGCAGGGCAGCGTGACGATGCCGGCGCCCGCGATCTTCGACAGGACGTAGCCGCGGCCCGGCAGGGCGGTGAGGCGGAGCTGGCGTACCCAGCCCTTCTCCCGCTCCTTGGCGATGCGTTCGCTGTTGCCCATGAGGACGGCGGTCAGGGCGCCGAAGGAGGCCATCGAGACCATGAAGAAGGCCTGGAGGGTCAGCTCGGTGCCCGGGACCGTGTCGGTGGTGTTCTGGGTGCCGGAGATCAGCAGATAGATCACCGACGGGTAGATGACCGAGAAGAACATGAACTTCTTGTTCCGCAGGGTCCTCAGCACTTCGAGCCTGGTCAGACTCCAGGAGAAGTAGTTCCTCATGCGGTCCTGGCCTCCTCGGCCTCGGTGATGGCGACGAAGGCCTGTTCCAGGCCGAGTCCGGCGACCTCGATCTCGCGTGGGTAGAGGCCGAGACCGTAGAGCGCGTGGACGGTCGCATCCGCGTCGTAGGACTGGATACGGACCCGGCGGCCGCTGACGTCGAGGGCGGACAGGGACGGCAGGGCGCGCAGCGCGACCTCGTCGACCGGTCCCTCCAGCTCGAAGGAGATCCGGCGGGCTCCCGCCTTCGCCTTGATCTCGGCGGCGGTGCCGTCGGCGAGGACACGGCCCTTGTGGAGGACCAGGACGCGGTCCGCGATGGCGTCGGCCTCTTCGAGGTAGTGGGTGGCGAACAGGACCGTACGGCCCGCTTCGGCCTGTTCGCGCATGGTGGCCCAGAAGGCCTTCCGCGCGGTGACGTCCATGCCGGTGGTCGGCTCGTCGAGCACGATCAGGTCGTTGGCCCCGGCGGTGGCGAGCGCGAAGCGCACGCGCTGCTCCTGGCCGCCGGAGAGCTTGTTGACCAGGCGGTCGGCGATCCGGGCCAGCCCCGCGCGCTCCACCACCTCGTCGACCGGGTAGGCCCTCGGGTGCAGGTCGCAGGCGAGCCTGACCAGTTCCTTGACGGTGACGTCCTCCATCAGGCCGCCGGACTGGAGCATGGCCCCGACGCGGCCCTCCGCGATGGCCTCCTGCGGCGACATGCCGAAGACCCGGACCTCGCCGGAGTCGGCGGTGCGCAGCCCCAGGAGCAGGTCGAGGGTGGAGGACTTCCCGGCACCGTTGGGGCCGAGCAGCGCCACCGTCTCGCCGGGGTGCAGGGCGAGGGTCAGTCCGTCGACGGCGCGTACGGCTCCGTACGCCTTGCTGACACGTTCGAAGCTCACCACGGCGGTCTTCGCCGTGGTGGGTGCGGCGGCTGTTGTTGGCATGCGTCCAGCCTGCCGGAGAGGGGTGCCCGGTCGGCAGGGGCGCGGATCACCGGTCCGGGATGACAGATGTCATGCGCGGAATGCGCCGCCGCCCCCGCCCGGAACTCCGGACAGGGGCGGCGGCACGGATGTGCAGCGGCCGGTCAGCCCCCGCCGCCGAGGTCGATCGCGACGGTGCGCTCGGCCGGGGTCTTGCCGAGCAGGGCTCCCTGCATGGCCCGGGCCACATCGGTGGCGTTGACCTCGCGCTGCGTCCCGTCACCCTTGGTGAGCATGATGCCGTCGAAGACACCGTCCAGCAGGGTGTCGATCGCTTCCCTGTCGTAGACGGGGACCAGCTTGCCGTCGACCGGCTTCATGGACAGGATCTGCGGCAGGGACTTCGCGGGACCGAAGTCGATCTGCTTGGGCCCTGCCTTGATGGTGACCAGGCCGGACATCGCGGGCTCGGCGAACTCCTTCATCGACCGGTCCAGTTCGGCCTGGGTGATGGTGGGTTCGGTCTCGGCCACCGGCAGTTCGACGACGGACACCTTGTCGGTCTGCACCTGCGCACGGTAGGCGTCGCGGACGGAGATCATCGACTTGTTGACGTCGATCGACTTCCCCGGCTTCCCGGGCACGGGCACGGCCTTGTTCGGCTCGAACTTGACCGTGCCGTCGTTGGACGATCCCTCGACGCCCGCGAGGTCGGTCAGCGCGACCCCGAGCTTCTCCTCGTCGACCGGGATCACCGGGTCGGCGGCGCGCGCCCCGCCGAACAGGGAGCCGATCACCGAGACCGGGTTGTAGTCGCTGCCCGCGGCGCCACGGACGGTCTCCTGGCTGTCCAGGGTGAGGCCGGCCTTCTCGGGGGCGAGCTTCTCCTCCTTGCCGTCCACGGACAGCCGCAGCGGTGTGCGGGCGCGCTTGCCGAGAGTGGAGTCGAGCTTGGCGACCGCCTCCTCCTTCGTGCCGCCGCCGATGTCCACGCCGAGCACCGTGGTGCCCTTGGGCACCTCGGAGTGGTTCATCAGCAGGCCTGCGCCGTAGGCGACGCCGAGCAGCACCACGAGGGCCACGCCCAGGAGGACCGGCTTGGAGCGGCCCTTCTTCGCGGGCGGTGCCGGCTTCGGCGCGGGCGCCGGGGCGTCCGTGGCCGCGGGTCCGCCGCCCTTGGGGCCCTCGGGCGGGCGGGTCGTGCCGGGTCCGCCGGGGAACGGCGCGCGGGGCTCGCCGGGGATGACGGGGATACCGCTGGTGAGCGTGTCACCCGAGACATGGCCGCCGCCGGGCCCGGGGGCCGGGGCGGGAGCCTGCGGCGTCAGGATCGCGGTGTCGTCCGACATCCGCGGGGGTACGCCGCCGGGGCCGCCAGAGCCGTCGAGCCGGGGCCCCGAGGGGCCGCCGGGAGCCGTCCGGCCGCCTGCCGCCCCCGCCGAGCCGACGAGGCGGTCGAGGTCCGGCGTCAGGGACGAACTTCCGGTGGCGGGGCCCGTGGTGGGTCCGGAGGGACCCGGGCCGCCGGGCGGTCGCGCGGCGGGGTCGGGCCCGGACCGCGGACCGGCGTCGAGGTCCTCGAGGGCGCTGCGGCCCGGACGGGGCGCACCGCTGCCGGGCGGCTTCGGACCGTCCGAGAAGTACGGCGATTCGGTGCGGGGCTGCGTGGAACCGGCACCGGCGGGACCACCGCCGGAGGCGCCACCGGGGCGCGGGCCCGGCCCCTGGCCGGGGCCAGGTCCCTGACCGGCCCTGGGGCCCTGTCCCGGCGCACCGCCGGGTGCGGGGGCGGTGCCCGCACCGGGTGCGGGGGCCGGGGCCTTGCGCGGGGCGAACCAGTCGCTGCCGCTCTTCTCCCTGGCCGGCTTCTCGGCCGGTGCCTCGGCCGCCGGGGCCCTGTCACGCGTGTCCTGGCCCGCTGAGGGGGCCCTGCCGGCCGACGGCGCGGCTGCACCGGGCCTGGGGGTGCTGCCGGTGCGCTCGGCGTCCTGGCGGTCGCCGGACGGGTCGACGTCACTCATCGGCGTACGCATCACGACAGGCGGGATCGGACGCGAGCCCGGGATGTTGATCCGGATACGCGTCGTCAGCGTCGTCTCGGTTCTGGGCTCCTCGGGCTGAGGCGGATCCGCAGGCTCCGGAGTCTCCTCCGGCCCGTCCTGGGACGGGTGCAGCGACGGATACTGGCGTGATCCGTACGGCGGCGTACCCGACGGGTACGCGGCACCTCCGCGCCCCTGGGGCCCGGAGGACGAACTGTCAGTTTCACGACTCAAAGCAGGTTCTCCCGATTGGCTCCGCCGCCCGTACTTCCCCCGTGCCGCAGGCCAGGGGACGGCTCGGCGCGCGCACCACCATACTGGCCGCCACCGTAAGACTCTCCGCGCCCTGGGGGAACAAGGATGCACCCACCCGCGCGTGGAGGGGCAATCCGGGAGCGGACATAGCACATCACGAGCCGGGCCCGTCCGTGCTGTTGGCCGGATCGGGCAGCCGCGACATCGTGGCACAGATCACAGCGACGGCCATCCCTCCGAGCATGAAGAGTGCCAGGCCGATCTCCTGTCCGAAGACGTAGTCGCCCTCGGGCCGCCCGCCGAGCAGCACGACCACGGCGATGAACCAGCCCACCGCCGGTGCCAGCGCGCCGAGCTGTGTCCGGGTCAGCACCCGGCCACCGTAGAAGAGGCCGGCCGACGCGGCGAGCGCGAGCAGCAGCCCTCCCGGGAACAGTGCCGCCTGGACGAGGGTGCCCGCCAGCCCGACGACCGCGCCCAGCACCGCCAGGCCCACATACAGCGGGATCCGTGCGGGGTTCGGGGGCGCGGCGAGACCCGTGGGCGCGGGGCTCCTGGGCGGGGCGTTGGTGCGCGGGGCCTCGGATGCGGCGCGCTGCCGCTTGCTGCCACTCATGCCTGCACTCCCGGTGCTTCCGGTGCTTCCGGTGCTTCCGGTGCTTCCGGTGCGGGGGACGCGTCCGCCACGCCCTCGAAGAGGTCGTGCTCACGGGATGTGCCGTCCCCGCCCGGGGCGCCCCGCACCAACTCGTAGTACTCGGTGGTGAAGACCGGCTGACCCAGGTCGTTCGAAAGAGCGAAGAAGGGGCCGTCCAGGGCGATCTGGGTGGCGTGCGCCCGCATCGCGGCAGTCTTCGCCGCGGCGTACGCCGAACCGTCGATCTCCGTCGTGACCTCCGCGTCGTCCACGACACCCGGTACGTCGTCGGTCGACGCGATGCCGGGGAAGGCGTCGGGGGCGGTCTCCCGCAGTCGCGCGAAGGCCGCGTCGGCCACGGAGCGGGGCACCCGGTTCCAGTAGATCTTGGCGACGGTGTGCGGGGCTCCGGCCGCCGGGTCGTACGCGGGATCGGCGGCCAGGTCCGCCGCGCGCATCGCGACGCGGTGCGCCTGGATGTGGTCGGGGTGGCCGTAGCCGCCGTCGGGGTCGTAGGTGATCAGGACCTGGGGGCGCAGGGAGCGGATCACCCGGACGAGGTGGCCGGCCGCCTCGTCCGGATCGGCGGCCCAGAAGGCGCCCGGGCGGTGATTCTGCTCGGTTCCCATCATCCCGGAGTCGTGGAACCGGCCGGGGCCGCCCAGGAACCGGTGGTCGGTGACCCCCAGCTCCCGCATCGCGGCGGTGAGTTCACCGACGCGGTGGTCGCCGAGTCCGCCGTCCCGGTCCGCGGCGAGATGCGCGAGGGCGGGCGGAATGATCTCGCCCTCCTCGCCGAGGGTGCACGTCACCAGGGCGACGTGTGCGCCCTCGGCCGCGTACCTGGCCATGGTGGCGCCGTTGTTGATCGACTCGTCGTCGGGGTGCGCGTGCACCAGGAGCAGACGGCGGGCGGGGAGGTCCTTCATGGGACCACCCTACGAGCCGGGCGCCCCGCCGGCCGAACGCCCCACGGGGCCGGGGCGCCCGGCGCGCACCGTCAGAACTTGATTCCCCCGATCATGCCTGCCACGTTCGACGTCACCTCCGAGATGGTCGGGGCGATCGACGAGCTCGCGAGGTAGAACCCGAGCAACATGCAGACCACCGCGTGTCCGCCCTTCAGTCCGGATTTCCGGATCAGCAGGAAGACGACGATCGCCAGCAGCACCACCGCCGAAATCGAGAGTGCCACGGCGGTTCACCTCCATCAGTACGGTCGGGACAGGCAGCACACATGGAGCCAGCGGGTTCTGGAAGCTGTTGTCCTGCCCCGGTCGGGGTCCGAGGGGAACAGGACAACAGCTTCTTACCCACCGAGCGCTACGGATCATAACTATCTGTACCGACGCATTGATCGGGGCACAGCAGCACGAGGGGCGCACGGAGGGGCCGTCGCAAACTAGATTCGGTGCCATGACCTCGCAGAAGCTGTCCTTTCCCCGCCAGCACGCCCGGACCCAGCGGTTCACTCTCGGCGCACCCCGGGCCTTCACCGTCTCACCGGATGGAACGCGGGTGCTCTTCCTGCGTTCCGCATCCGGCACCGACCGGACGAACCGGCTCCTGGTGCTGGACACCGCGACGGGCGAGGAGCGGATCGCGGCCGACCCCGACGCGCTGCTGGGCGGTTCGGCGGAGAAGCTGTCACCGCAGGAGCGGGCCAGGCGCGAGCGGACCAGGGAGGGTTCGGCGGGCATCGTGGGCTACGCGGTGGACGACGCGGCCGAGTTGGCGGCCTTCGCGCTCTCCGGCAAGGCGTACGTCGCCGAGTTGAGGGCGGGCACGGCACGGGCCCTGCCGGTGCCAGGACCGGTGATCGACCCCCGCCCCTCGCCCGACGGCCGGCTCGTCGCCTACGCCGCGCGGGGCTCGCTGCGCGTCGTGGGGGCGGACGGCGACGGGGACCGGCCGGTCGCCGAGCCGGAGGACGCGAACGTCTCGTACGGCCTCGCGGAGTTCGTCGCGGCCGAGGAGATGGGCCGCTACCGCGGTTTCTGGTGGTCGCCGGACTCCCGGAGCCTGCTGGTCGCGCGGGTCGACGACAGCGCCGTACAGCGGTGGTGGATCGCCGATCCCGCGCACCCCGGGAGCAAGCCGGCCGAGATCGGCTATCCGGCGGCTGGGACGGCCAACGCCGAGGTGGGGCTCTTCGTGATGGGCCTGGACGGCTCCCGCACCGAGGTGGTCTGGGACCGGGCCCGCTTTCCCTATCTGGCGCGGGTGCACTGGTCGTCGCACGGTGCGCCGCTGCTTCTGGTGCAGGCCCGTGACCAGCGCAGCCAGCTGTACCTGGCGGTCGACACGGAGAGCGGCGCGACCCGCACGGTGCATGTCGACGAGGACGGGGTCTGGCTCGACCTCTTCGCCGGGGTGCCCGCCTGGGCGCCCGACGGGCGGCTCGTGCGGATCGCCGACGAGGGGGGCGCGCGGGTGCTCTCGGTCGGTGACAGGCCGCTGACCGGCGACCGGCTGCACCTCCAGGCGGTGCTGGACATCGGGGATTCGGACATCCTGGTGCAGGCCACCGCCGGCGAGGGCGCGGCGGATCCGGAGACGGGGCAGAGCCATGTCTACCGCGTCAACGAGCTGGGCGTGGAGCGCGTCAGCGAGGACCCGGGGGTCCACTCGGCGGTGCGCTCGGGCGGCGTGACGGTGCTGGTCTCGGCGTCCCTGGAGCACCCCGGGACGGCCGTACGCGTGCTGCGCGACGGCAAGCGGATCGCCACCGTGGCGAATCTCGCCCAGGAGCCGGTCCTGTCCGCGAAGGTCCACCTGACGGAGGGGGGCGCACGGCGGATCCCGTGCGCCGTGCTGCTCCCCACCGGGTACACGGAATCGGATGGTCCGCTTCCGGTTCTGATGGATCCTTACGGCGGCCCGCACGGCCGCCGGGTGGTCGCCGCCCACAATCCGCACCTCACGTCCCAGTGGTTCGCCGACCACGGTTTCGCCGTGGTCGTCGCGGACGGCCGGGGCGCCCCGGGCCGTTCGCCAGGCTGGGAGAAGGCGGTACGGGACGATCTCACCCTCACCCTCGACGACCAGGTCGAGGCGCTGCACGCACTGGCCGGGCGGTTCCCGCTCGATCTGTCCAAGGTGGCCATGCGCGGCTGGTCGTACGGCGGTTATCTCTCGGCGCTCGCGGTGCTGCGGCGCCCCGACGTCTTCCACGCGGCCGTGGTCGGCGCCCCGGTGACGGACTGGCGGCTGTACGACACCCACTACACCGAGCGCTATCTCGGCGACCCCGCCCGGCAGCCCGAGGTGTACGCCCGCAACTCCCTGGTGACCGACGAGGGGCTCTCCGAGCCGGCCGGCGAGGTCAGGCCGATGATGATCGTCCACGGTCTGGCCGACGACAACGTGGTGGTCGCCCACGCACTGCGGCTCTCCTCAGCGCTGCTGTCCGCCGGACGCCCGCACGAGGTGCTGCCGCTGAGCGGGGTGACGCACATGACCCCGCAGGAGCAGGTGGCCGAGAATCTGCTGCTGCTCCAGGTGGACTTCCTCAGGCGGTCCCTGGGGCTGCCCAGGACCTGACAGCGGCCGTCACCAGCCGGGCGGCGGAGACGCGGGCGGCGGCGGGGAGCCGGGCCCGCCGCGGCTCTGCGGATAGCCGTAGCCGGGGCCGCCGCTCTGCGGATAGCCGTAGCCAGGGGCGGCTCCGGGCCGCGGGTAGCCGTAGCCCGGAGTGTCGGCCGGTGGGTAGCCGTAGCCGCCGTACCCCTGCACGCCCTGCCCGTCCTGTCCTTCCACACGCTCGAAGCCTCTGCGCGCCAGGACGGGCAGGGTCACGGCCCCGGCGAGGGCGAAGAGGAACGAGGTGAGCATGATGAGCTGTTGCTCCAACGGTGCATCGCCGAAGTGCTGCAGCGACGCGTCGTGGACGGTCCGGGCGATGCCGCAGCCGCCGGAGACCAGCAGGAGTCCGGCGACGATCATGCCCAGCGGCCTGGCGTGGACGGCGCGGAAGAGCGCGGTCCACGCCACCACGAGGCAGATCACCCCGATGGCCACGCCGCTCCAGCCCGGCGGGGTGGCGGTCAGCCCGATCGTGAGGACCTTCCCGCCGGTGAACCAGGCGGGATAGAGCTCGTCCGGCAGTGTGAAGAGCTGGCGGATCTCCCAGGCGATCATGACGGCGCCCGAAGCGCCGAGCAGCAGGAAGGCCGTGACGCCGGCGCCCCGGCCCGGCCTGGTGGGCCGCGGCTCGTAGGAGTCCTCGGGCTGTCGGCGGCCCACGGACCCGATGACGACGAGCGCGAGTCCGGCGGCCAGGGCGACGAAGGTGCCGACGAGTGCGCGGGTGCGCAGTTCGTCGCTGTACCGCTCGCCCATCCACGACGAGCCGATGGTCCACACTCCGGGCAGCCGCAGGGCCAGCGTGACCAGCCCGGTGACGACCAGCGTGGACGCGGCGACCGGGGAGCGCAGAGCCGCGATCAGGGCGGCGACGAGGACGACGAACAGCACCGGATCGGCCTGCAGGGTGGCGGGCAGTGTCCTCGGCCATCCGCGCGTGTAGCCGGCCCAGTAGCGCAGCAGGTCCGCCGGATCGCCCAGCGCCCTGACGTCCCGTACGATCCAGGCCGCGACCAGGGCCGCGAGCACGGCGCACAGCACGGCTCCGGTGATTCTGGCTCCCCGTGTGAGTATCACCTCAGCGATACTCCCCCGCGGCCCGCCGATGGACAAGAGGACCTGTGGGAAGGCGGGGGAACGGGTAACCGGCCGGGGCGACGTGATGAACACCCCGGCCGGTTCACGGCACCCGCACGGCCGTACGACGACCATGGTGGGACGTTCGTATATCGGTGCGGCGACGGCCGAGTTGCCTCTGTGTTAACGGATCCGAGGCCTCTTCATCACTCTTTGTCCCCCTCTTCGTCTCCCTCTGCGTCTCCCCCGGGCCGGTCCCGCAGGTCTTCCGGCGGCACCACCCGCTTCTCCTCGGCGAAGTGGCACGCCGAGTCGTGCCGGGCCGGGGTCTCCGAGTCCCGGAAGACCGCGGGGACCGCCAGCAGCGGCACCTCGAGCTCGCACCGCTCCTGGGCCTTCCAGCACCGGGTACGGAAGCGGCAGCCGGACGGGATGTTCGCCGGGGAGGGCACATCACCGTGCAGGATGATCCGCTCACGGTGCTCACGGGCGGTCGGGTCGGGCACCGGGACGGCCGAGAGCAGCGCCTGGGTGTAGGGGTGCGTCGGGTGGTCGTAGATCTCCTCGTCCGTGCCGATCTCGACGATCCGGCCCAGATACATGACGCCGACCCGGTCGGAGATGTGCCGGACGATCGACAGGTCGTGCGCGATGAACAGGAAGCTCAGGTCGAATTCGGCCTGTAGCCGGTCCAGCAGGTTGACCACCTGGGCCTGGACCGACACGTCGAGCGCGGAGACCGGCTCGTCGGCGACGATGATCTCCGGGTTGAGCGCGAGGCCGCGGGCGATCCCGATGCGCTGGCGCTGGCCGCCGGAGAACTGGTGCGGATAGCGGTTGATGTACTCCGGGTTCAGACCTACGACGTCCAGCAGGTCCTGGACCCGCTGCCTGCGGCTCCCCCTGGGCGCCACCTCGGGGTGGATCTCGTACGGCTCCCCGATGATGTCGCCGACCGTCATACGCGGGTTCAGCGAGGTGTACGGGTCCTGGAACACCATCTGGATGTTGCGGCGCACGGCCTTCAGCGCACGCCCGGAGAGCTTCGTGACGTCCTCGCCCTTGTAGCGGATCGCGCCCCCGGTCGGCGGCTCCAGGTGCACCAGCATCTTGGCGACGGTCGACTTGCCGCAGCCCGACTCCCCGACGATGCCGAGCGTCTCGCCCGCGGCCAGGTCGAAGTCCACGCCGTCGACGGCCTTGACCGCGCCGATCTGCTTCCTGAAGAGGATGCCCTGGGTCAGCGGGTAGTGCTTGACCAGACCGCGCACCTCCAGGATCGGGTCGCCCCCGGCGTACGGGCGCACGGGCGCCACGGCCTGGAGCGTGGAGCCCCCGCCCCCTCCCCCGTGGCCCGTCTCGTCAGCGTGCATCGAGCGTCTCCTTCCAGAAGTGGCAGGCGCTCCGGCGCTCCTCGTTCACGGTGTAGAGCGGCGGCACGTCGGTGCGGCACACGTCCTGGGCCAGCGGGCAGCGCGGGTGGAAGGCGCAACCGGGCGGGATGTGCAGCAGGTTGGGGGGCAGACCCTTGATCGCGTACAGCTCCTGGCCCTTCTGGTCCAGGCGCGGGATCGACCTCAGCAGGCCCTTGGTGTACGGGTGGGCGGGCGCCTGGTAGATCGGGTGGACGGGTGAGGTCTCGACGATCCGGCCCGCGTACATCACGGCGATCTTGTCGGCGACGTCGGCGACCACACCCAGGTCGTGGGTGATCAGGATCAGGCCCATGTTGAGCTCGCGCTGCAACTCGGCGAGCAGGTCCATCACCTGGGCCTGGACGGTCACGTCGAGGGCGGTGGTCGGTTCGTCGGCGATGATCAGGGAGGGTTCCAGCGCCATCGCCATGGCGATCATGATGCGCTGGCGCATACCGCCGGAGAACTGGTGCGGGTAGTCGCCGACCCGCTGCCGGGCGGCCGGGATGCGGACCCGGTCCATCAGCTCGATGGCCCTGGCCTTGGCGTCGCCCCGTGACATCCCTCGGTGCACGACGAACATCTCGCCCAGCTGGGCTCCGACGCTCAGTACGGGGTTGAGCGAGGACAGCGCGTCCTGGAAGATCATGGCCATCTCCTGGCCCCGGATCCTGCGGCGCTCCTCGGTCCTGAGCTTCAGCAGATCGCGGTCCTTGAAGAGGATCTCGCCCCCGCTGATCCTCCCCGGCGGCATGTCCAGGATGCCCATGATCGCCTGCGCGGTGACGGACTTGCCCGAGCCCGACTCGCCGAGCACCGCGAGCGTCTCCCCTTCGGCGACGGAGTAGTTGACCCCGTTGACGGCCTTGGCCACACCCTCCCGGGTGTGGAACTCCACATGCAGATCGCGCACTTCGAGCAACATGGCAGCGGACTCCTCAGCGCAGCTTGGGGTCGAGGGCGTCGCGCACCGCGTCGCCGAGCATGATGAAGGCGAGCACGGTGACGGCCAGTGCCCCGGCGGGCCACAGCAGCATGTGCGGCGCGTTGCGGACGTACTGGGAGGCGGCGGAGATGTCGATGCCCCAGGAGACGGCCGGCGGTTTCAGGCCGACGCCGAGATACGAGAGGGTCGCCTCCAGCGAGATGTACGTCCCCAGGGCGATGGTCGCCACGACGATCACCGGGGCGATGGCGTTGGGCATGATGTGCCGGAGCATCATCCGCGAGTTCGACGCACCCAGTGCGCGGGCTGCCTGGACGTAGTCGTTCTGTTTGGCGGTGATGACGGAGCCGCGGGCGATGCGCGCGATCTGCGGCCAGCCCAGCAGCACGATGAAGCCGATCACAGGCCAGACGGTGGAGCTGGTGACGACGGACAGGAAGACCAGTCCGCCGAGCACCACCGGGATGCCGAAGAAGACGTCCGTGATGCGGGAGAGCACCGCGTCCCAGGCCCCGCCGAAGAAGCCGGCGAGTCCGCCCAGCACACCGCCGAGCAGGGAGACGCCGAGGGTGGACAGGACACCGACGGTCACCGAGGTCCGCGCCCCGTAGACCGTGCGGGTGTAGACGTCGCAGCCCTGTCCGTCGAAGCCGAAGGGGTGGCCTGGCTGGGAGCCCTCCTGGGCCTTGGCCAGGTCGCAGTTGAGGGGGTCCTGGTCGGCGATGAGCGACGGCCAGATCGCGATGATCACCAGGAAGAGGATGACGAGCCCGGAGATGATGAAGACCGGGTTGCGGCGCAGGTCGCGCCAGGCGTCGGACCACAGGCTGCGCGGCTTGCCGGTGGGCCCCGCGCCGTCGGGGCCGCCCGGCGCCTTCTCCAGGGTGGTGCCCTCGTCCACCGCGAGGTCCATCGGCCCGCCGGTACCGGCACCCGAGATCGCTCCGCTGCCCGTCGTCTCGTCCCACGGCTTCGGCTCAGGCATAGCGGATCCTCGGGTCGAGTACGGCGTACAGGAGGTCGACGATCAGGTTGGCCGCCAGGAAGACGAGGACCAGGACGGTGACGAAGCCGACGACGGTCTGGGAGTTCTGCCGCAGGATGCCCTGGTAGAGCTGGTAGCCGACTCCGTGGATGTTGAAGATGCGCTCGGTGACGATCGCCCCGCCCATCAGGGCGCCCACGTCCGTACCGATGAAGGTGACGACGGGGATGAGGGAGTTGCGCAGCAGGTGCCGTACGACCACCCGGCGCCTGGGAAGACCCTTGGCCGTGGCGGTACGGACGTAGTCGGCGCGGGCGTTCTCGGCGATCGACGTCCGGGTGAGCCGGGTGACGTAGGCCAGGGAGACGGAGGCCAGGACGAGTCCGGGCAGGATCAGTTCGTCCACCGGTGCCTCCGAGGAGACGGACGGCTTGATGACGCCCCACTCCACACCGAGCAGGAGCTGGAGGAGCAGGCCGGTGACGAAGGTCGGCACGGAGATGACGACCAGGGTCAGGATCAGCACCGTGGTATCGATGGGCCGGCCGCGGCGCAGGCCGGTGACGACGCCGAGGCTGATGCCGATGACGATCTCGAACACGATGGCGATGATGGTGAGCCGGATGGTGATCGGGAAGGCGGTGCCCATCAGCTCCGTGACCTTCTGGCCGTTGAACGCGGTGCCGAAGTCGCCGGTGAACACATTGCCCATGTAGTGCAGGTACTGCTGCCAGACCGGCTTGTCGAGGCCGAATTCGGTGCGCAGCTGGGCGGCGGTCGAGGGGTCGCACTGGCGGTCACCGCAGAGGCCCGCGATGGGGTCGCCCATCACGTTCACCATGAGGAAGATCAGCAGCGTGGTGCCGAAGAAGACCGGGATCATCTGCAGCAGCCGCCGGATCACATAACGTCCCATGAGGGCTCCCGAGGTCGGGGCGGAAGGACCGAAGGACCGGAAAGCCGGGTGGCCGGTGCGGGGTGCCGCACCGGCCACCCGGCTTTCAGCGGGTCACTTGACCTTGATCTGGTCGTACACCGGGACGCTGAAGGGGTTCAGCGAGACGTTCTCGACCCTGTCCGAGTAGCCGGCGCTGCCGTTCTGGTACCAGAGCGGGATGGCGGGCATCTCCTCGGCGAGGACCTTCTCCGCGTCCTGGAAGGTGCTGACGGCCTTGGCCTTGTCCGTCTCCGCGTTGGCCTTGTCGACCAGGCCGTCGAACTTCTCGTTGCTCCACTTGCCGTCGTTGGACGAGGCGTTCGTGTAGTACTGCGGCTGCAGGAAGTTCTGGATCAGCGGGTAGTCCATCTGCCAGCCCGCGCGCCAGGCGCTGGTCAGCTTCTGGGTGGAGACCTGGCTGCGGAAGTCGGCGAAGGTGCCGATGGGCCCGCCGACACACGCCTTGTTGTTCCCCATGACGTTGTTGATGCTGTTGCAGACCGCGTCGACCCACTCCTTGTGGGAGCCGGTGTCGGCGTTGTACGAGATCTTGAGCTGGCCGCCGGGGATGCCGCCGCCCTCGTCGATCAGCTTCTTGGCCTCCGCCTTGTCGTACTCGCAGGCGGAACCGCAGAGCCCCTTCTTGAACCCGCCGTCCTTGCCGAGGACCGGTGAGGTCCAGTCGGTGGCGGGGGTGCGCGTCTTCTGGAAGATCTGGTTGGTGATCTGGTCACGGTTGATCGCCATGGACAGGCCACGGCGGACCTTGGCAGCGTCCGGGGTGTCCCAGGCCTTCTCGTAGAACGGGAAGGCGATCGTCTGGATGATGCCGGCGGGGGTGTTGATGTAGCGGTCGCCCAGGTCCGCCTTGACGTTCTTGAGCTGCGATGCGGGCACGTCGTCGACCAGGTCGAGGTTGCCCGCGGTCAGGTCGGTGTAGGCGGTGTTGTTGTCGGTGTAGACCTTGAGGTCGATGCCGCCGTTCTGCGCCTTGTCCGCGCCGGGGTAGTCGTCCCAGCGGCGCAGGTTCATCGACGAGCCCTTGGCGTACGAGTCGATGGTGTAGGGACCGTTGCCGACGGGCTTGGAGAGCCAGGCGTCGTGGTCGCTGTAGAAGGTCTTGGGCAGCGGCACGAAAGCGGCGTAGCCGAGGGTGTCGGGCCAGAGCGAGAACTTCTGCGACAGCTTGGCCGTGAAGGTCGTGTCGTTGACCACCTTGAGGCCGGAGAGGCCGGCGGCGGATGCCTTGCCCGACTCGGGGTGGACCTTGTCGTATCCGTCGATGTACTGGAAGAAGTAGGCGTTCTTCTGGTTGTTCTTCAGCGCGGCGCCGTAGTTCCAGGCGTCCACGAACGACTTCGCGGTGACCTTCTCGCCGTTGCTGAAGGTCCAGTTGTCCTTGATCGTGATGGTGTAGTTCTCCGAGTCCTTGGACTCGATCTTCTCGGCGATCTCGTTCTTGGCCTCGCCGGTCTTCGGGTCGTACCGCACGAGTCCGCGGAAGACCATGTCGAGAACCTTGCCGCCCTGCACCTCGTTGGTGTTCGCCGGCTCGAGCGGGTTCTGCGGGTCCCCCCAGGACGAGCTCACGATTCCGTCGGATCCACCGCCGCCGCCGCTGTCCCCGCCTCCGCAGGCCGTGGCGGCCAGGGTGACGGCAACGGCGCATGCGGCCCACCTGGCCTGTGTGGCTCCACGCATGGAGTGCCTCCTAGGGTTCCCGTGAGTGGCTCAATGCCCCATATCACCCCATATGACACTCCGTCGCATGTCGGCATAG
Organism: Streptomyces sp. NPDC048565; assembly: GCF_040650935.1. NCBI lineage: Bacteria > Bacillati > Actinomycetota > Actinomycetes > Kitasatosporales > Streptomycetaceae > Streptomyces > Streptomyces sp. NPDC048565. The sequence goes on along the minus strand of NZ_JBEZIH010000038.1, from coordinate 47,774 downwards.
GCCGTACGCCGTACGTGGACCCGGACGCCAGGAAGCCCGGCCCTTCGCGGGGGCCGGGCTTCCTGGTTCGGGCTGTACGGGCTACGCCGCGTGCACCACGTCACGCTCCTCGGCGAAGTGGCACGCCGACTCGTGCGCGGCCGGCGTGTCCGAGGTCTTGAAGCGCTCGGGGATCGCCAGCAGCGGCATCTCCGTGGCGCACTTGTCCTCGGCCTTCCAGCACCGGGTGCGGAAGCGGCAGCCCGACGGCGGGTTCGCCGGCGACGGGACGTCGCCCGAGAGGATGATCCGCTCGCGACCGTCACGGGCGTCCGGGTCCGGCACGGGGACCGCCGAGAGCAGCGCCTGGGTGTAGGGGTGCGTCGGGTGGTCGTAGATCTGCGTGTCCGAACCGATCTCGGCCATCTTGCCGAGGTACATCACACCGACCCGGTCCGAGATGTGCCGGACGATCGACAGGTCGTGCGCGATGAAGAGGTAGGAGAGGTTGAACTCGTCCTGGAGCTTCTCCATCAGGTTGATGACCTGTGCCTGCACCGACACGTCGAGCGCGGAGACCGGCTCGTCGCAGATGATGATCTCCGGGTTGAGCGCGAGGCCGCGGGCGATCCCGATGCGCTGGCGCTGGCCGCCGGAGAACTGGTGCGGATAGCGGTTGATGTACTCCGGGTTCAGACCGACGACGTCCAGCAGGTCCTGGACCTTGCGGCGCCGCTCACCCTTCGGGGCCGCCTCGGGGTGGATCTCGAAGGTCTCCCCGATGATGTCGCCGACCGTCATACGCGGGTTCAGCGAGGTGTACGGGTCCTGGAACACCATCTGGATGTTGCGGCGCACGGCCTTCAGCGCACGCCCGGACAGCTTGGTGATGTCCTGGCCCTTGTAGAAGACCTCACCGGCGGTGGCCCGCTCCAGCGTCATCAGGAGCTTGGCGACCGTGGACTTGCCGCAGCCGGACTCGCCCACGATGCCGAGGGTCTCGCCCTGGTAGAGGTCGAACGAGATCCCGTCCACGGCCTTGACCGCGCCGACCTGCTTCTTGAACAGGATGCCCTGGGTCAGCGGGAAGTGCTTGACCAGGTTGCGCACCTGGAGGATCGGCTCACCCTGGGACACCGGGGCGTCCAGGGCGGCCACGGTCTCCGACTCGGTGGCCGCGTCGACCGTCTCCACTTCGGTGACGTTCGGGGTGGCGTCCACGGACTCCTTGCGGATGTCAGCCATGGAGCGTCTCCTTCCAGAAGTGGCAGGCGCTGTGGCGTCCGACCAGTTCGCTACCGTCCGTACCCGTCACCGGCAGCAGCGGCGGGACGTCCGTACGGCAGATGTCCTGCGCCACCGTGCAGCGCGGGTTGAAAGCACAGCCGGACGGCACGTGCAGCAGGTTGGGCGGCAGGCCCTTGATCGCGTAGAGCTCCTGGCCCTTCTGGTCCAGGCGCGGGATCGACTCCAGCAGGCCCTTGGTGTACGGGTGCGCGGGGCGCTTGTAGATCTCGTGGACCGGAGCGGTCTCGACGATCCGGCCCGCGTACATCACGGCGATCTTGTCAGCGACGTCGGCGACCACACCCAGGTCGTGCGTGATCAGGATCAGGCCCATGTTGAAGTCGCGCTGGAGCTCCGCGAGCAGGTCCATGACCTGCGCCTGGACGGTCACGTCGAGCGCCGTGGTGGGCTCGTCCGCGATGATCAGGTCGGGCTCCAGGGCCAGCGCCATCGCGATCATGATGCGCTGGCGCATACCGCCGGAGAACATGTGCGGGTAGTCGCCGACCCGCTCCTTGGCCGCCGGGATGCGCACGCGGTCCATCAGCTCGATGGCCTTGGCCTTGGCCTCCTTCCTGGAGAGACCCTGGTGCACGCGGAACATCTCGCCGAGCTGATAACCCACGGAGAGAACCGGGTTCAGCGAGGAGAGCGCGTCCTGGAAGATCATGGCGATCTTCTGGCCGCGGATCTGCCGGCGCTCCTCGTTGGACATCTTGAGCATGTCCTGGCCGCGGAAGCGGACCTCACCCTGCGGGATACTCCCCGGGGGCATGTCCAGGATGCCCATGATCGCCTGAGCGGTCACGGACTTTCCCGAACCGGACTCGCCGAGCACGGCGAGGGTCTCGCCCGCGCTGACGTCGTAGTTGACCCCGTTGACGGCTTTGACCACGCCGTCACGGGTATGGAACTCCACGTGCAGATCGCGGACTTCGAGCAGCGGGCCGCTCTCGTCGTTCGAACCACGCGGAGCAGGAACATCCGCCGTCTTGTCGATGATGGTCATGTACGCCTCCCTCAGCGCAGCTTGGGATCGAGGGCGTTGCGTACCGCATCGCCGAGCATGATGAACGCCAGGACGGTGATCGACACCATGACCGACGGAATGATCAGGACGAACGCGGCGTTACGCAGCTGCTCCTGGCCGGAGGAGATGTCGACACCCCACGACACGGTCGGCTCGGCGAGTCCGATGCCCAGGAAGGACAGCGAGGCCTCGGCCGAGATGTAACCGCCGAGCGCGATGGTGGCGACCACGATCACCGGGGCCATCGCGTTGGGCAGGATGTGACGGAGCAGGATGCGGCTGGTCGAGGCGCCGAGCGCCTTGGCCGCCATCACGTAGTCCGCCTGCTTGATCGTCAGGACCGAGCCGCGTGCGACACGGGCGATCTGGGTCCACCCGAGAAAGGCCAGAGCCAGGATGACGACCCAGACCTTGCGCTCCTCGAACGACGTCAGGATGACCATCGCGCCGAGGATGAAGGGCACACCGAAGAAGATGTCGGTGACCCGGGACAGGATGGTGTCGATCCAGCCGCCGAAGTAGCCGGCGAGCATGCCCACCACCGCGCCCAGGATCGTGACGAGGACGGTGACGATCACGGCGACCATGATCGAGGCACGGGCGCCGTAGACGACTCGCGCGTAGATCGAGCGACCCTGGACGTCGTAACCGAACCAGTCCTCCTGGAAGAAGTTCCCCCACTTGGGCTTCTGGAGGTAGTGGTTGGCCAGGTCCGCGTAGCGCGGGTCCGCACCGGTGAACAGGCCGGGGAAGACCGCCATCACGATCAGGAAGACGATCAGAATCGCGGAGACGACGAACAGCGGGCTGCGCCGGAGGTCGTGCCAGGCGTCCGACCAGAGACTGCGGGGCTTGCCGACGTTCGGGGTGGCGGAGACCGCGGCCGTGGCCTCCTCGGTCTCGGCCCCGGTGGTTTTCTTGAGCGTCTCAGGCATAACGGATCCTCGGGTCCAGGACCGCGTAGAGCAGGTCGACGAGCAGGCTGGTGGCGAGGTAGACGATGACGATCAGCGTCACGATGCCGACCACGGTGGCCCCCTCGCGGTGCTTGAGCGCGTCGAAGACGGTGAAACCGACGCCCTTGACGTTGAAGATGCCCTCGGTGATGACGGCGCCGCCGAGCAGTGCGCCCAGGTCGGTGCCGAGGAAGGTGACCACCGGGATCATCGAGTTGCGCATCAGGTGGACACCGACGACGCGGCGCCGCGGCAGGCCCTTGGCCACAGCGGTGCGCATGTAGTCGGAGCGCAGGTTCTCCGCCACCGACGTACGGGTCAGTCGCGCCACATAGGCGAGCGACAACGACCCGAGGACGACAGCGGGCAGGAACAACTCGCCCCAGTTCGCTTCCGCGCTCACGTTGGGATCGACCCAGCCGAGCTGGAAGGCGAAGAAGTACTGGCCGAGGAAGCCGAGCACGAACGACGGCACCGAGATGAGCAGCAGCGTCAGCAGGAGCAGTCCGCGGTCGCGGAAGGTGTCGGCCTTCAGGCCGGCGAAGACGCCCATGGTGATACCGACGACGACCGTGAAGATGAAGGCGAACAGCGCCAGTCGTATCGTGACCGGGAACGCTTCCGAGATGATGTCGGCGACCGGTCGCCCGCTGGCGATCTGGGTGCCGAAATCACCCTGGAAGAGACCGGAGAGGTAGTTCCAGTACTGATGCCACAGCGGCAGGTCGAGGCCCAGCTTCTCCTTCATGGCCTGGATCTGTGCCGGGTCGACGGTCTGTTCGCCGGCGAGCGCGCGCACGGGGTCGCCGGGCAGCGCGTACATCATGGCGAAGATCAGCAAGGTTGATCCGAGGAAGACCGGGATCATCTGGAGCAGTCGCCGTGCGACATAACGCCCCATGTTTGCCTCCGAAAGGGATAAAGCAGCCCGAAGGGCCGCTCTCCGGGCACGGAGAGCGGCCCCCCGGGGCCTACTGCCTGTGTGGGCGGCTGATGGCCGAGTGGGGGCCCTCAGGCGAGTGTTACTTCTTGACGGTCACGTCGGTCATGACGTAGTCGCCGCGGTAGTCGATCCCGACGTTCTCCACGGACTTGCCGTAGCCACCGTTGATCTTGTAGTCCCAGAGCGGGATCGCCGGCATCTTCTGGAGAAGCAGCTTCTCCGCGTCCTGGTACGCCTTGATCGAGTCGTCCAGGGTGTCGGCGTTGTCGCCCTTCTTGAAGGCGGCGTCGACGTCCTTGTCCGAGAACCGGCCGTTGTTGGCCTCGGCGGTGGTGCCGTACAGCTCCCGCATGAAGTTGACGTTCAGCGGGTAGTCGGCGACCCAGCCGCCGCGGTACATCGACTTGACCTCGTCGTTGTCACGCGCTTCCAGGTCGGTCTGGAAGTCCGGCTTGGCGTCCGGGATGCAGTCGACCCCGGTGGAGTTGCGGATGGACTCGCAGACAGCGGTCACCCACTCCTTGTGGCCACCGTCGGCGTTGTACTGGATCCAGAGCTTGTTGCCCGGGACGCCACCGTTGTCCTTGACCATCTTCTTGGCCTTGGCCGGGTCGAAGGTGAGCACGTCGGTGTCCAGCTTCTGGTTACCGGCGACGCCCGGAGGCGTGAAGCTGGTGGAGGGCTCGCGGGTGCCGTTGAGGACGGTCTTGGTGATCGTCTCGCGGTCGATACCCATGGACAGACCCTGGATGACCTTCGGGTCGATGTCCTTGAAGGTCTTCGAGTAGAACGTCGGGACGATCGACTGGACGGCCGCGTACGGCTCGTCGATCACACGGTCGCCGAGGTCCGTCTGGTACTTCGGGAGGTCCTTCGGGCCGACCTGGCGGATCATGTCCAGGTTGCCGGAGAGGAGGTCCTGGTACGCGGCCTCGACGGTCGCGTAGTTCTTGAACAGGATGCCCTTGTTCTTGGCCTTGTTCGGACCCTTGTAGTCAGGGTTGGCCTTGACCCGGATGAGCTTCTTGTGGTCCCACTTCTCGAAGGAGTAGGGGCCGTTGCCGACCGGCGCCTGACCGAAGGCCTTGGTGTCCTTGTAGAACACCTCGGGCAGCGGGGCGAAGGTGTAGTAGCCGAGCTTGTACTCGAAGTACGGGACCTGCTTGTCGAGCTCGATCGTGAAGGTGGTGTCGTCCACGGCCTTCAGACCGGACATCTCCTGGCCCTTGGGGTCACCCTTGGCGGGGTGGACGTCCTCGTAGCCCTTGATGTCCTCGAACCAGAAGGCGTTCTGCTGGTTGTTCTTGATGTTGGCGTACCAGTTCCACGCCTTGATGTAGGACTCGGACGTGACCGGGGTGCCGTCGTGGAACTTCCAGCCGGGCTTGAGCTTCACCGTCCACGTCTTGTTGTCGTCCGACTTCACGGACTCCGCGTTCGTGTAGACGATCTCGCCCTTGGAGTCGAACTCGAGCAGCTGGGTGAACAGCGCCTGGACGACGTAGCTCCCGAGCTGCTCGTTGGTGTCGGCCGGGATCAGGGGCTTCTGCGGCTCGCCGACGTCGACGGAGACGTAGCCCGCGGGCTTGCCCTTCTCCGTCGAGGCGCCGCTGTTGCTGTCGTCACTGTCGCCCCCGCCACAGGCGGTCGCGGCCAGGGCGATGATTGCCGCTCCCGCGACCCACTTGGCGCTCTTGGCACCGCGCATGGGTTTCCTCCTCATGAGTCCACTTTTGACTACAAGAGGGGCACTGTAGAGATCCACCGACACCCCTGACGGCGATCGTTTGCAGTGCCCCGAGTGTGCTCGTGAGTCCGCACTCCCCACAGTGCGCCGACCCATTGACCCGAGCTCAATGGAGCCAACTATTAAGTAACACCGGGCTGTAAACCACACTTAAAGGGTATCGGTTTGACAACATCGAGAAGCCGTGGTTGCCCGAAATCCGGACAAAGTGATCCCAGACAGACACCCCCGAAACGGACCGTTAACACATGTTCCGGAGAGCGACGCACGATATACGGACACCTCGGTCGGAAAAAACGGTTGACGAAAGGCCTGGACCCCCACAGTGTCTGCGGGGGTCCAGGCCTCATGTCAATGGCTCGTTCTGGCCGTTCGCGTGCCCAGGCGTGCCGTACGCGCCAGGTCAGCCGTTCTTCGCGCGCGAGGCCGAGCGGCCGCGCTGCTTCTGGTCCAGGACGACCTTACGGATGCGCACGGTCTCCGGGGTCACCTCGATGCACTCGTCGTCGCGGCAGAACTCCAGGGACTGCTCCAGCGACAGCTTGCGGGCCGGCACCACGTTCTCCGTGGTGTCCGCGGACGCCGCACGCATGTTGGTGAGCTTCTTCTCCTTGGTGATGTTCACGTCCATGTCGTCGGCGCGCGAGTTCTCGCCGATGATCATGCCCTCGTAGACCTCCGTGGTGGCCTCCGTGAAGATGACACCGCGCTCCTGGAGGTTGACCATCGCGAACGGCGTCACGACGCCCGCACGGTCCGCCACCAGCGAGCCGTTGTGACGGGTGCGCAGCTCGCCGAACCACGGCTCGTGGCCCTCGAAGATGGAGTGCGCGATACCCGTGCCACGGGTCTGGGTCAGGAACTCCGTACGGAAGCCGATGAGGCCGCGGGAGGGCACGATCCACTCCATGCGGACCCAGCCCGAACCGTGGTTCGTCATCGTCTCCATACGGCCCTTACGGGTCGCCATGAGCTGCGTGATGGCGCCGAGGTGCTCCTCGGGGCAGTCGATGGTCATGCGCTCGATCGGCTCGTGCGTCTTGCCGTCGATCTGCTTGGTGACGACCTCCGGCTTTCCGACCGTCAGCTCGAAGCCCTCGCGGCGCATCTGCTCGACCAGGATGGCGAGCGCCAGCTCACCACGGCCCTGCACCTCCCAGGCGTCGGGGCGCTCGGTGTCCAGGACACGGAGCGAGACGTTACCGACCAGCTCGCGGTCCAGACGGTCCTTGATCTGCCGGGCGGTGACCTTGTGACCCTTGCCGCCCTTGCCGACGAGCGGCGAGGTGTTGGCGCCGATGGTCATCGAGATGGCCGGCTCGTCCACCGTGATCAGCGGCAGCGCGATCGGGTTCTCGGGGTCGGCCAGGGTCTCGCCGATCATGATGTCCGGGATACCGGCGATGGCGCAGATGTCGCCGGGGCCCGCCTTCTCGGCGGGCTTACGGGTGAGCGCCTCGGTCATCAGCAGCTCGGTGATGCGCACGTTGGACTGCGTACCGTCGCGCTTGATCCAGGTGACCGTCTGGCCCTTGCGCAGCTCGCCCTGCTCGACGCGGCACAGCGCGATACGGCCGAGGAAGTTGTCGGCGTCCAGGTTGGTGACGTGGGCCTGGAGCGGGGCGTCCTCGTCGTACTCGGGCGCGGGAACCGCGGACAGGATCGTGCTGAAGAACGGCTCCAGGCTGTCGCTGTCCTGCGGGACGGTGCCGTCCTCGGGCTTGGTCAGCGAGGCGACGCCGTCACGGGCGCACGCGTAGACGATGGGGAACTCGATCTGGTCCTCGTCGGCGTCGAGGTCCAGGAAGAGGTCGTAGGTCTCGTCGACGATCTCGGCGATCCGGGAGTCGGGACGGTCCGTCTTGTTCACACAGAGGATGACCGGCAGCTTGGCGTCGAGCGCCTTGCGGAGCACGAAGCGCGTCTGCGGGAGCGGCCCCTCGGAGGCGTCCACGAGCAGGACGACCGCGTCCACCATCGACAGACCGCGCTCGACCTCGCCGCCGAAGTCGGCGTGACCGGGGGTGTCGATGATGTTGATGGTGATGACGTCGCCGCCATCCTTCGGGTGGTACTTCACGGCCGTGTTCTTGGCCAGGATCGTGATGCCCTTCTCACGCTCCAGGTCGTTCGAGTCCATCATGCGTTCGTCGAGGTTCTCGGCGGCGTGGGCAGCGAAGGCGCCCGCCTGCTTGAGCATGGCGTCGACCAGCGTGGTCTTGCCGTGGTCGACGTGGGCGACGATGGCTACGTTACGGATGTCGTGGCGCGTGGGCATGGGTGGCTTGCGCTTCTCTCGGATCGTGGGATCAGGCGTCTCAGTCGGTCTCGAGTCCTCGTACGCCCGCCGGGCGGCACGCCACGGCTAGGTCAATGGTACGGGCCCGATGGGTCCTGGGCTTCCCGGCCCGATCCCCAGGGCGGGGAAGCGACAAGGATTCGCCCGGTATTTTGCCGGTATTACGCCATCGTCCAGCCGGTGAACGGCTGGACGGCAAGGGGGTGTGGGAGGACGAGCGGCCCGGGTCTGGGCAGACACCACCTTGCCCGCCGGGGACTCCGGCGGGCAAGGGACTTGAGCTGTATCTGAGCTTTGAATGTGGCCTTGACCTGCTACTTCTTCCGATTCGCGGGGGAACCTGCCGCTTGTGCCCCGGTGAATCCGATGTCCTCGTAGCGGGGTGCGGCGAAGCCGAAGGCGCCGATGTTCGCCAGTTTCTTGTCGACGGCGACCAACTGTGGCCTCTGATACAGCGGAATCGATCCCGCCGCGGCCCAGATCCGGGCGTCGGCCTGCTTCAGGAGGTCCCTGGAGGCGTTGGCGTCGAGCTCGGAGACCGCCCGGTCGAACAGCTGGTCGATGTGGTCCGAGCCGACCCGGGTGTAGTTCTGCTCGACGAGCAGCGAGCCGTCGGTGGCGGGCTCGGGCTTGGCGAAGATCGGCCGGCCGTCGGTCGCCGGGTAGGCGGTGGCGGGCCAGGAGTACAGCGCCATGTCGTAGTCGCCCGAGGCGATGTGGTCCTTGAAGTAGCTCTCGTCGTCGACCTTGGTGATCTGTGTGCTGATGCCGATCGAGTCCAGCATCGCGGCGATCTTCTCCCCGACGGTGCGCAGCGGCTGCGATCCGGGGCCCGAGGGCAGGACGAAGCGGAGGGTCAGCGGCTTGCCGGCCTTGCCGAGACGCGCCCTGGCCGCTGCGGGGGCCGGTGCGGGCGTGCCGGCGGGGGCGTAGGCGCCTGCTGCGGCGCCGCCCGGCTTGTCCTGGCCGGTGACTCCGGCGCCGTCGTCGGGGCGGTCACCCGGCTTGTCGTCGCCGACGATGTACAGCCCCTCGTCGCGCGAGGCCTTGTCGTCCTCCTCGGCGTCCTTCTTCTCGGCCGCCTTCTTCTCCCCGGCCTTCTTGTCGGCCGCCTTGTCCTCGGCCTTCTCGTCGTCGGCCTTCTTGTCGGCCGCCTTGTCCTCGGCCTTCTCGTCGTCGGCCTTCTTGTCCGCCTCGCTGCCCGCCTTGGTGTCCGCGGCCTCGCGGGCGCCGCCCGGCGTCCATCCGGCGTCGGCCAGCAGCGCCTGCGCCTCCTTGGGGTCCTGGTCACCGAGCGCGCCGCTGCCGTCCTTGTACCCGGGCTGCCCGGCCAGGGCGAGGTGGCTGCCGGGCGGCTGCGCGGGCAGGCCGAGCGGCTTCAGCACCGCGTCGGCGAGCTCCTGGCGGTCCAGGGTGCGGGCGATGGCGCGCCGTACCCGGTCGTCGGAGAGGGGCCCGGACTCACCGTTCAGCGCGAGCTGTGTGTAGGCGGGCTCAAGGGACTTGCGTACGGCGAAACCGCGCAGCGCCTTCTGCTCGGCGGCGTACACCGCGACGGCCTTCCGGTTCTTTTCGCGTGCGGCCTGCGCCGCCTCGGCCGCGTCCTCGTCCGAGCCGTGGGCCACGGCCCAGGACCGCAGGGCGGCGGCCGGGGTGATGTCGGCTCCCGGGCCGTGGGCGGGCGGCTGGCCGTTCCCGCTGCTGTAGCGGGCCGCCTGGGCGACGCTGTTCGCCGTCGGGGCGTCGATGTCGGCGATGTCCACCGTGCCGTCGGTCAGCGCGTCGGTGCGGTCCTTGGGGTCGACGGCGCGGAAGACCAGGGACTTCAGCTTGGCCTCGTTGCCCCACCAGCGCGGGTTCCGGTCGAGCACGACCGTCCCCTTGTCCTTGTTGACACTGCGCAGCCTGAACGGTCCCGCGGTGTTCTTCAGGGTGGCCCTGGCGCCGTCGTTGAAGGTGCCGGGCGAACCGGTCACCTCCTTCGGGTACAGCGGCGAGAAGAGCGAGCGCCAGTCCGCGTACGGCTTCGCGAAGGTGACCCGGACCTGGAGGTCGTCCTTGCCGCGTTCGATCTTCTCGATCCGCTCGTAGCCCGCGTTGCGCGCGGTCCAGAAGGCCGAGTCCTTGCCGCTCAGGGCGCGCCACTGGGCGACGAAGTCGGGGGCCCCGATCTCCCGGCCGTCGCTCCACACGGCCTGCTGGTTGAGCTTGTAGAGGACGACCTGCCTGGGCTCCTGCTCGATGACCTTCGCCGACTCCAGATAGTCGGGGTTGAGCTTGGGCTCCCCGCGCGCGTCCAGCGGGAAGAGGGAGGGGAGCAGGGCGCCGGTGATGCGGCTGGTGGCCTGGTCGGCGTCGGCCTGGAAGGCGTTGAGGGTGGCGGGGACCGCGTCGATCGCCCAGTTGAGGGTGGAGCCGTCGGCCACCCGGTCCCGGGAGACCGGGGCGATGTCCTGCGGGACGGCCACCGCGGTGGGTCCGTCACTGTCCGAGCTGCAGCCCGCCAGCGCCGGGATCGTGAGCACACCTGTCGCCAGGAGCGCGACCGAGCGGCGCTTTCGGGCCGTCCCGCGTGGGACGCCGAGGTGGGCCATGGCTGATACCTCCGGGGCCGGCCCGGTCCATCCCGTACCGGAATGGGCCGGATGATGCTTTCTGGTGGCATTTGCAGTTGATCAGACTGATTCGCTTATCCACTGAAAGCACCTGCACGCGCGGGAGGGAGGCAGACACGGCCGGCAGGGCGGCAGAAGTCACCCGTGCGGCCCCTGCGGCCGGGACGGACAGGACGGCCCGGCCACGGTCGGTCAGCCCAGGAGCTTGACGATCGCCTCGGCGGTGTCGGTCTCGCCGAGCCTCGGGAAGATCTTCTCGATGCTGTTGCGGTGGGCCTCGGCGTCCATGTCGGTGACGGCGTCCGTGGCGACGGTGACGTGGTAGCCGTGCTCGTGCGCCGCTCGGGCGGTGGACTCGACGCCGATGCTGGTGGCGACTCCGGTGACCACGACCTGCGTGATGCCGCGGCGGCGCAGTTCGAGGTCGAGCGCGGTGCCGTGGAAGGCGCCCCACTGCTGCTTGGTGATGACGATGTCGCTGTCGAGCGGACCCAGCTCGGGCACGATCTCGGCCCAGTCCGCTGCGGGCTTGCCGGCGGGGGCGCGACCCTCGTTGCGCCCGGGGGCGCCGCCTGTCACACGGACAAGGAAGACCGGGAGGTCCTTGGCGCGGAAGGCGTCGGCGAGGGTCACCGAGCGGGCGACGACGGCCGCGGTCGGGTGGGCGGTCGGGAGGCCGACGATGCCCTTCTGCAGGTCGACGACGACGAGTGCGGTCCGGGGGTCCAGGACGGTGGCGGTCATGTGCGTGCTCCTTGTTGCTGTTGCTGTTGCTGTTGCTGTTGCTGGTGCTGGTGCCGCTGCTGCTGTGCGGCGTGCGGACGGGTTCAGGTGCGGGCGCGCAGGGCGCGGTCGGTGAGGGTCAGGACGGTCAGCAGGACGGCCAGGACGACGGAGACCGCCGCCATGAGGTGCAGTCCCGAGTCGCTCGCCGCGTCGGCGTAGGCCAGGGCGATCAGGCTGGACGCCGTGATGGCCCCGATGTACTGGGCGGTGCGCTGGAGCCCGGCGGCGGCCCCGATGTTCCCGGGGGGCGCGTAGGCCTGGACGGCCGCCTGGTTGCTCGTGCCGATGAGTCCCTGCGGGACGCCGAAGCACGCTCCGGCGAGCAGCAGGACGGCGAGCGGGGTGTCGCCGGAGAGGAACACCAGGATTCCGGCGCCGACGGTGAGCAGGAGACACGCCACCGTCAGCGGGGCGCGAAGGCCCTTCGTCCGGGCACCGACCAGCGAACAGACGAGTGCGGTGACCGACATCGGCAGCATCAGCAGCCCGGCGTGCCCCGCGGAGAAGCCGCGGGCCTCCTCGAGCCACTGCGTGTAGCCGTACATGACGCAGTAGATCAGCAGATAGCTGAGGCCGTGGCGTGCGTACGTGCGCGCCAGGGGGCCGTTGCCCGCGAGCATTCTGATGTCTATGAACGGCTGCGGAGTGCGCAGCTGCCAGCGCACCAGGACCGCCGTCAGCACCGCGAAGGGGGCGAGCAGCCACCACTGCGGGTGGGCGAGGTCGAGCAGGAAGAAGACCAGCACCGTCAGCGCGGTGGTGAACAGGCCGATGCCCAGCGGGTCGAGCGAGAGCTTCGGCGTGCTTCCGTCGGCGGCCCGCTCGCGCGGCGGGTCGGCCGGGACCCAGAGCAGCGCGGCGCCGAAGGCGAGCAGCGCGACCGGCACGTTGACCGCGAAGATGCCGCGCCAGCCGACGAGCGACACGAGCAGCCCGCCGAGCGCGGGGCCGACGGCGGCGCTGCCCAGGGCGGCGAAGGAGAGCCTGGCGAGCACGGGGCGCGGAGTGGGGCGGCCGAGGCGTCGCGACTCGTCGCGCAGGACGGCCATGGCGGCCGGGTAGGCGGCCGACGTGCCGATGCCGAGCAGCAACCGGGAGACGATCAGCGTGCCGAAGCCGGGGGCCAGCGTGCCGACAAGACCGGACACGACCACGACGATCAGGCCGGCCAGGAAGACCCTGCGCGGGCCGAGGGTGTCGGCGAGCTTGCCGAGTACCGGCTGGGCGACGGCGCTGGCGAGGTAGAGGACGGAGATCAGCCAGGCGGTGTCGGCGGCGCCGATGGCGAAGGTGTGCCCGATGGACACCAGGGCCGTGGAGATCATCGTGGTGTTGAGCGGGTTGAGCAGGGAGCCCATCAGCAGTGGTGCGGTGAGCCGCGCGCTGAATCCGGGGCGGGGTCCTGCCCCTGGCCCTGCCGCAGCCCCCGGTCCGGCGGGCAGGGCTGCGGGCCCGGGTTGCACCGGCGGCACGCCGGTGGGTAGGGCCCTCATGTCACGGGTCACTTGTCGACCAGACGGGCGATGAGGTCGACGGCCTCGGCGAGCGTACGGCGCTCCGCTCCGTCCAGTTCGCCGGTGATCGCGTCGGCCAGCCAGCCGCGCTTGGCGGCCCGCACCGAGGCCAGAACAGCGCTCCCCCGCTCCGTGACCGACACGACCGACTTGCGGCCGTCCGCCGGATCGGGGGCGCGGGTGACGCATCCCTGACTCTCCAGCGCGCCGAGGGTCAGCCGCATCGACTGGGGGCGCACCAGCTCGGCCCTGGCCAGCGCCGCCGTGGTGGCCGGACCGCCGTCCTCAAGCCTGGCGAGGACCGAGCGCTGGGAGGGGGTGAGCAGACTGTCCGCCGATGAGCTCCGCAGCCGCCTGAGCAGACGGCCGACCACGGCCGCGAGATCCGTCGCCACGCGCTCGGCCGTCGGGTCGACGGGGCCTTGCGGGGCTGTGCTCCCGGGATTCTCGGATGTTCCGGACATGCTCTCCACGCTAAAGATGGACAGGGCATCTTGCAAGGAAGCCTGTCTATTGTTCGGCAAAGTCGGCGGAGAGCGGGCGGGGGCGGACCGCGAGGCCGAGATGAGGCTCACCGGGCAGGTCCGCTGCTGCCCGCCGACGGAGCCGCGATCCAGGCATCGCGACCTCCGACGACACCCGCCGCGTCGCCTACTACGCGGGCGCGCTGGACGAGGTGACCGCCGCGATCGAGAACGGGCTGAACGTCCAGGGCTACCTGGCCTGGAGTGGCTGGGCGCCCTCGGCCGCACCCGCGAGCAGCCCCGCGCCACCGCCGGCTGAGACCGGCCCGGGCCCGCCCCACCGCCGGCTGAGACCGGCCCAGGAACAGGGACCGCCCGAACGGTCCCTGCGGACCTGGAGCCGTCGCCACCTGACCGGGCGACGGCTTCCGACCGCCCCGCACCGCCCCGCCCATAACCACCGGCGCCGGGTCGCGGGTGGCTATGGGCGGACATAGCCTCCGAAATGTGACGCCGCCCGCGAGCCGTACCGGGATGTCCCGGCCCTCGATACCCGGCAGGGTCCTCGTCGCCGCCCTGGCAGCGGCGCTCTGGATCGCCCTGCCGGGCGATAGGGGCACCGCCCGGGCCGACGACCCCATCACGCTGTCACGTGAAGGGCAGGTCACCGACACGGTGGACGCGCTCGGTGACCGCGAGCGGCAGACCGAAGCCGCCCTCGACCGCTTGTTCGACGCGCATCAGGTCCAGCTGTACGTGGCGTACGTCCGTGACTTCTCCGGCCGGGGCGCCCGGACCTGGGCCGACGAGACCGCGAACCGCAACGGCCTCGGCCAGGACGACGTGCTGCTGGCCGTGGCCACGCACGACCGGCAGTACGCCTGCTCCGTCGACCGGGGAGCACGCCTCACCGACGCCCAGCTCCGGGACGTGGCGAACACGGCGATCGGGCCGGCCCTCCGGCAGAACGACTGGGCCGGAGCCGCGATCGGCGCCGCCGACGGCTACGCCGCTGTGCTCTCGGGCGACCCGGTCCCAACGCCGGCCGTCACCTCTGGCGTCGCGGATCCCGGGAGCGGTTCCGGCGGCCCCGGCGGCTCGTCCGCCGGTCTGATCCTGCCCCTGGCGCTCGTCGTCGTGGCGGGCACCGTCGCCGTCTTCACCTTCGCCAGGCGCAGACGGCGCACGGTCACGCGTACGACTCCGGCGGCTCCCGCCGCGGGCGGCGGGAGGACGAGCTGCGCGCCGGGTCGTCGGGGGCCGAGGCCGACAGGTTCGACAACCTCGCCGAGGTGGCGCTGGGGCGCCGGCTGCGTGCGGAGCAGGAGGCGCAGACCGCAGAGCCCACGATCGCCTCGCGGACGGTGGTGATGGACAAGCTGAAGTCGGGCCTCGACTCCCGGTTCGAGCAGCTGGACAGCCTCGGGGAGAGCGCGGAGATCGAGGCCAGGCTCGCCGCTCCGAAGTCCGCTTCGTGACGGGGTGCGCTTCATGACGGAGATGCGCTTCGTGACGGGGTGCGCTTCATGACGGGGGTGCGCCCCGTCAGTACATGCTCAGCAGCTGCTCCACGGAGAGCTCGGGGGCGGGCGCTCCGTCGGGCAGCGCCAGCTCGAACCAGACCGTCTTGCCGCGCGGGGTGCGCCGCGAGCCCCAGGCCGCGCTGAGCAGCCCGACCAGTTGCAGCCCGCGCCCGCCCTCGTCGGTGTCGCGTGCGCGCCGGCGCCTCGGCTGGACGAGGCCCGCGTCCCACACCTCGCAGACGAGCGTACGGTCGCGGAGCAGCCTGAGCCTGATCTCACCCTCGCCGTAGCGCAGGGCGTTGGTGACGAGCTCGCTGACGAGCAGTTCGGTGGTGTCCACCAGGTCGTCCAGGTCCCAGGCGGTGAGCTGATCACGGGCCAGCTCACGGGCGCGGGCCACCGAGCGGAGCTCACGCGGCAGCCGCCAGTCGCCGACCGCGTCCGGGGCGAGCCCCTGGATACGGGCCATCAGCAGGGCGATGTCGTCCTCGCCGTGCCGGGTGTCGAGGGTACTCAGCACGTGGTCGCAGACGTCTTCGAGGGGGTGCGAGGGATCGGCGAGCGCCTCCCTGAAGGCGTCGAGGCCCTCGTCGAGCGGATGGTCGCGGGACTCTACGAGCCCATCGGTGTACAGGGCGAGGAGGGCACCCTCCTTGAGCTCCACCTCGACCTCCTCGAAGGGTTCGCCGCCGACGCCGAGCGGCATCCCCGGCGGTACGTCCAGGAGCAGGGCCGGCTCGCCGGGTTCGGCCACCACCGGGGGCAGATGACCTGCGTTGGCGAAGGTGCAGCGCCGGGTGACCGGGTCGTACACCGCGTACACGCAGGTCGCCAGATACACCTCGGAGAGGTCCGCCTCGCGTGACTTGTGGGCGACGCGCGAGGGCCACTGGGCGCCGCCGCCCCCGCCGAAGCCGTCGCTCCGCTCGCCGCCGCCCGGGGTGCCGAGGCCACGGGCCACCTCGTCGAGGGCGGAGAGCACCTCGGCGGGTTCCAGGTCCAGAAGGGCCAGCGTGCGTACTGCGGTGCGCAGTTCACCCATGGCGACGGCGGCCCGCAGCCCACGGCCCATCACATCGCCGACGACCAGGGCCGTGCGGTGACCGGGGAGTTCGATCACGTCGAACCAGTCGCCGCCGACCTCCGTGGCCGTGTTGCCCGGAAGGTAGCGGCAGGCGATGTCCAGACCCGCCGCCTCGGGGTCGCCGGGCGGGAGCAGGCTGCGCTGGAGGATGAGCGCCCGCTCGTGCTCCCGGCGGTAGAGGCGGGCGTTGTCGATGCAGACCGCGGCGCGGGCGGCGAGCTCGGTGGCCAGCGCCCGGTCCCGCTCGCCGAAGGACTCGCTGCCCTTGGTACGGGAGAACTGGACGAGGCCGACGACGACGTCGTGCGCGACCATCGGAACGGCGAGGGTGGAGTGGACGAAGCCGCGTTCGTCGCCGGGCACGGCCTCGACGCGGCCGGTGCGCAGGGCGACGGCGCAGGGCGAGTGGAACGGGTAGCGGTGCACCGAGCCGAGCTCGGGCGGCCCGGTGTCCCCGTCGGCCTCCGCACCGCTCCCCGCACCGCCGGAGAGGACACCGGGCAGGGCGTCGGACACGGCGCTGGCGTGGGCGACCCTGCGCAGCTCCGCCGATCCGGTGCCGGACTCCTGGTGGTGCCCGCCCCAGCTGGCGGGCGAGGCCTCCTCGCCGGTGAGCAGTCCCTGGTAGAGGTCGACGGTCGCGAGGTCGCAGAAGCCGGGCACGGCGACGTCGAGCAGTTCCCTGGCGGTGGTCTCCAGGTCGAGGGAGTTGCCGATGCGTGCGCTGGCCTCGTTGAGCAGGGCGAGATTGCGTCGGGCGCTGGCCGCCTCGCGGGCGGCGATGTGCCGTTGGGTGACGTCGGTGGCAAGTCCGGCGATGCCGACGGGGCGCCCGCCGCCGCTGTGCACCCGGTAGAGGTTCATGGACCAGTGGCGCCGGGCCGTGGTGCCGGGCGGGGTGCCGACGAGTTGGAGGTCGGTGACGGAGTCACCGGTCTCCAGGACGCGCTTGAGCGTGCCGGTGAGGCGTTCGGCCTCCGGGCGGGGCAGGTAGTCGTCCACCGTGCGGCCGCGGTGGTCGTCGGCCTCGCCGCCGAAGACGGTGGCGAACCGCTTGTTGGCCCGCACGACGGTGAAGTCCGTACCGAAGAGGACGAAGCCGAAGGGAGATTGGCCGAAAATCGCCTGCGAGGCGGCGAGATCGGTCTCCACACGGCGCAGGGCTCCGACATCGACGGCGATACAGAGCGCGGCGCGCTCACCCGTCTCCGTCTCGCTCGGCATGACATAGATCTCGGCGAGTCCGCGGACCGCGTTCTCGCCCGGCATCCGGAACGGGACGAGGCCCGTCCACTCCTTGCCGTCCAGGATCTCGCCGACCCGCCTGTGGGCGTCCGGGCGCAGCTCGGCGGGCATGAACGCCTCCACCGGGTCCTTGCCCACGACCTCGGCCGAGGCCATGCCGAAGAGACTCGCGGCGCGCCTGCTCCACTGCTCGATCAGCCCGTCGGGCCCGATCGAGAACGACGCGACCCTGATGTGGTCATATATCGAGCCGGGCGGACTGCTCTGCCACATGACGTCGCCCGCCGTCCCAGGTATCTCGCTCACGCGACCGTCCCCTCCAGCTCACACACCGGACCGGTCCTGCCCGCAGTATTCAGCACTACGGGCCTCACCGGCACGGCGTTCACGATCACAGCACGGTCTCAGTCCCTTTCAGCCAGGTCCTGAGGGCCTCCGGTGATCGCCTCTGCCGTCCCCTCCCACTCCTAACCAGGCAGAGCGAGCTCGAACCACACGGTCTTGCCCCTCTTTCCGCGCCGGGTGCCCCAGCTACGCGCGGAACAAGCCACGAGCTGCAGTCCACGCCCGCTCTCGTCCTCGGTTCCGGCCGTGCGTTCGGTGGGCGGATCCGGAAGCGGATCGGAGACTTCCACCAGCAGACCCCGTCCACCGGCGCCCGTACCGGGCTCCTCACCGTCGGGATGCGGCCACCTCACCCGGACACCGATGGGTCCGGAGGCATAGCGCAGGGAATTGGTCACCAGCTCACTGACGAGCAGTACGGCGACGTCGCCCACCGCCGCGTCGAACGCCCATTGGTGCAGTGCGTCACGGACCGCGTGCCTGGCGCTGCGCACGGAGCCCGGCACAGCCGGAAAGCTCCACTCGGCACAATCGCCTTCGGTCTCGGTCACGCCGATCACTTCCCGGGGACGGCAGCGGGGGCGCGCCCCGTTCAAAGGGCCTGATCGGCACATACCCGACGCAGGACGCAAACTACCGCAGACAGTACTTCTTGGGGCGTACGGGTGTACAACACTCCCGGGTGCGACGCCCCGGGGCCCACACCCACGCCCGTGTCCGAGGCCATGGTCCGACGGTGTCCACGCTCAGTCCAGCTCGCCCGACGCCTTGAGGTCGTCGAAGAGCAGCTGGTCGACCGGTGGGACCAGGGGCCGGTCGGCGTAGGAGAACCAGGCCGTCTCCTCGATCTCGCTGCTGGCGGCCAGTGTGCCCCGGTAGTCCCCGGTGTAGCAGCTCATCCGCACG
Organism: Streptomyces sp. NPDC048565; assembly: GCF_040650935.1. Lineage (NCBI taxonomy): Bacteria > Bacillati > Actinomycetota > Actinomycetes > Kitasatosporales > Streptomycetaceae > Streptomyces > Streptomyces sp. NPDC048565. Next base: position 29,051 of record NZ_JBEZIH010000038.1, on the reverse strand, counting down.
ACAGCGGCGTCCGGCAGACCCGCATCCTGGGCCTCGTACGTGCCCACGTGCGCCACGGTGGCGGGCAGGAGAGCCACCGTCAGCTCCTCCTCGACCTCGCGCAGCAGGGTCTCCAGGTCGCTCTCCGCACCCTCCCGCTTTCCGCCGGGGATGTAGAAGACGCTCTTGCCCCGGGGCCGCGCGCAGAGAATCCTCCCGCCTTCCACCCGCACCCACGCCACCGTGTCGATCAATGCCGGCATGTCCTGCTCTCGCTCACTCGCTCGCTCCGGAGGGGCGCCGCGGCGGCCGCAGGGGGCCGCCCGCCCACGCGGACGGCCCGGGCTACCGCCCTAAGGCCGCGCACTCCGGCTCGTTCGCTCCACCCAGTAGAGCTGCTTGTGCCCATGACGGTCCAGACCGTCCGCGATCTTCTGTGCCTCGGCCTGCGTCGCATAGCGTCCGACGCGATATCTGTTGCCGTTGTCGTCCTGTCTGATGACCAGCCAGGGGAGCACGGCGCCACTGTCCGTCATGACGCCCCTCCCCAGCATTCCGCCCCTCTTCCCACCGGCGTGCACGTCTCTAAGGATCCCCAGGAAACCGCAGTACGCATATGCCCGAGCGTACGCCTGACCTTCACTCAGCGGATGCGTGTTTACACAAAGAGACACGCATCCGGCCATACCGAAGGGGGCGCACTCTCCCGAATGCGCCCCCTTCCGGCCATCGGACGGCCTTCCTGGCGCCACAGGCGCCCGGCCTGCCACCCCGCCCGCCCCGACGGCTACTTGACCGGCAGGTGGTAGGCGATCCGGTAGCGGTCGGAGGGGACGACCACATCGGCCGTCTCCACCGCCAGTCCCGAGGCGTAGTACGTACGCCCGATCACCATCACGACATGGCCCGGGACCCCGCCGAGCGCCAGGAGCTCCTCAGCGAGCCCCGGACGCGCGCCGACCTCCTCCACCACGTTGTCCACGACGAGGTCGATCGCCGCCATGCGCTCGACGACCCCGCAGCCACCCAGCGGGCCCTCCTCGGGCAGCATCACCGGCGTACGCCCCGTGACGGCCAGGGGCTCCCAGGACGTGGACAGCATCATCGGCTCGCCCGCCTCCCGGAAGACGTACCGCGTGCGCATCACCCGGTCCCCCGGCTCGACCCCGAGCCGCTCGGCGATCTCGGCGCTCGCGCCCTCCTGCTCGCTGCGGGACTCCCAGGTCCCCTGCGTCCCGTCCGCAGTCTGTTCCTGACGGAACGGGCTGGCTCCCGCCTGCGGCCGGTAGCCGGAGCGTGCGATCGGGCGCAGGACCGGTCGCGCCCGCACATAGGTCCCCGAGCCGGACCGGCCCTCGACGAGCCCCTCGGCCATGAGTACCTTGCGCGCCTCCAGTGCGACGGTGTCCGAGACGCCGTACTCCTCACGGATACGGGCCTGCGACGGCAGCCGCGTATGGGGCGGCAGCGCGCCGTTGACGATCTTCTCCCTGAGATCGCTCGCCACGCGCAGATAGGCGGGCTGCTCACCGAAAGCCACAGGCCACTCCCAACAGGTTGACAGACAGCAACAGAGTCGCAACCGTCGGTTGAGTACCGCAAGCACAGGCCATGGTTTCACTCGAAGTGATGATTTCCCGTCCACCAGCGCATACCTGCTCCCGTGCCGCGCGCCGCTACCACATGGGCGCCACCCTCCTCCCTACCTTCGGGGAGTGAGAACCAAGCGCATCTCTCTTGTCGCGCCGTTGATCGCGGGCGCGTTGACCCTCCCCCTGCCGCCCCTCTCCTACGCCGCCGGGCACGCACCGTCCCCCGTGTGCGGCAGGCCGGACGCGAAGCCCGACGCGTCGTGGGCACCCGCCTCCACCACCTTCGGCGAGGCCGCGGGGTACGACCCCTACGTCGGCAACGGCTACCTGGGCCACCGCGTGCCCGCCGCCGGCGCCGGATACGCCGCCACCGGCGAGAAGACGGGCTGGCCGCTCTACACCCCGCGCTACGACGGCGCGTTCGTCTCCGGGCTCTACGCCCGCGACAAGGACCTCGCCGACGGTCGCGAGGTGATCGCCGCGCTGCCTTCCTGGACCACCCTCGATGTGCGCGTCGGCTCCGAGACGTACGGCTCCGGCACCCCGGCCGGCCGTGTCTCCCACTATCGCCAGACCCTCCACCTGCGGTGCGGCACCGTCGTCACCTCCCTGCGCTGGACCACCGCCGACGGTCGCGCGACCGACCTCACCTACGAGGTGCTGGCCGACCGTTCCGACGCGCACACCGGCGCCGTACGCCTGCGGATGACCCCGCACTGGAGCGGCACCGCGACGGTGACGGGCCGGCTGGACGAGCGCGGGGCGCGCCGGGTCACGGTCGCCGACGACGGCACGTTCCGGACGCTCGGCACGGGCACGGAAGGGGCGATCGTCCAACGGGGCACCGACGGCGCCCGTACCACCCGGGTCAGGGCCGGCCGCTCGTACACCTTCGAGAAGTACGTGGGCGTCGACACCTCGCTCACCTCCCGTACCCCGCTCGCCTCCGCGACCGCGGCGGCCGACCGCGCGGCCGAGCGCGGCTGGTCGGGGGTCGTGGCCGACAACGCGGCGGCCTGGCGCAGCGCCTGGGCCGCCGACGTGAGGACCCCGGGCAGCCCGGACCTTCAGGCCTGGCTGCGGGCCACGCAGTACGGGCTGCTCGCCAACACCAGGACCGGATCGTCGGACAGCATCGCCCCGGCCGGGCTGACCAGCGACAACTACGCGGGCATGGTCTTCTGGGACGCCGAGACCTGGATGTACCCGGGGCTGCTCGCCACCCGCCCCGACCTGGCACGCTCCGTCGTCGAGTACCGCTACCGCACCCGCGCCGCCGCCCGCGCGAACGCCGAGAAGCTGGGCTACAAGGGGCTGTTCTACCCCTGGACGAGCGCGAGCGAGGGGCGCCTCGACTCCGAGTGCCAGAGCTGGGACCCGCCGCACTGCCTCACCCAGAACCACCTCCAGGGCGACATCGCGCTCGCCGTCTGGCAGTACTACCTGGCCACCGGTGACCGCGCCTGGCTGGCCGACCGGGGCTGGCCGCTGCTGAAGGGCATCGCCGACTTCTGGCAGTCGCGCGCCACGGCCAACGCCGACGGCAGCTACTCGGTGAAGAACGTCGCGGGCCCCGACGAGTACAGCAACGGCGTCACCGACGGCGTCTTCACCAACGCGGTCGCCGCCACCTCCCTGCGCGACGCCACCCGCGCCGCCGCGCTCCTCGGCCACCCCGCGCCCGCAGGCTGGACCCGGGTCGCCGACAAGCTGCGCATCCCGTACGACGCCGAGCGCAAACTGTTCCTCCAGTACGCCGGTTACAACGACACGACGATCAAGCAGGCCGACACGGTGCTGCTGATCTACCCGCTGGAGTGGCCGATGGAGGAGGGCGCCGCCGCCGCGACCCTCGACCACTACGCCGCGCTCACCGACCCGGACGGTCCCGCGATGACCGACTCGGTGCACGCGATCGACGCCGCCGCGATCGGGGAGCCGGGCTGCGCCACGTACACGTATCTCCAGCGCGCCGTACGCCCGTTCGTCCGCGGCCCGTACAACCTCTTCTCCGAGGCGCGGGGCGAGAAGTCCGGCGCCGAGGACCCGCTCTCGGGCTTCCCCGCCGAGGACTTCCTCACCGGGAAGGGCGGCTTCCTCCAGGTCTTCACGCACGGCCTGACGGGACTCAGGCTGCGCGAGGACGGCGTACGCCTCGACCCGCTCCTGCCGCCGCAGCTCCGCGAGGGAGTGGAGCTGACGGGGCTGCGCTACCGGGGCCGTACGTACGACGTCTCCGTCGGCCCGCGCACGACCACGGTCCGGCTGACGGACGGCGCACCCTTCACCGTCCACACCCCGGCCGGCCCGCGCCGCCTCTCCGGCACCCTCACGCTCCCCACCCGCCGCCCCGACCTCACCCCGACGTCCGACGCGGCCCGCTGCCGCCCCGCCACGGCCGACTCCGAGGCACCCGGCCTGTACGCCGAGGCGGCGGTGGACGGCAGCCCCTCGACGTCCTGGTCGCCGGACGGTGCGACGGGCACGCTGACGGTGCCCCTGCGCCACGTCACCCGGATCGCCTCGCTCACCCCCCGCTGGACGGACATCGCACCGGCCTCCCACACCCTGGAGACCTCCCTGGACGGCCGCACCTGGCGCCCGTACGAACCGGGCGCCGTGGCCCGCCGGGTCAGGCTTACGGTGCACTCGGCGGACGCGGAGAAGCCGACGGGAGTGAGCGAACTGGCCGTCACCGAACGCGAGTAGGCGTCGGCCGGAGTGCTGGCATGCGGCGCTGTTGTCGGTGCCGGATGGCAGCATCCCGGCCATGAACGCTGAGACCTTCGACTGGCACGACTTCCTGGGACGCTGGCAGGAGGAGTGGGTTCCACGCACGGCCAAGGCCGAGGACGGCGAGCCGCCCCTCGCCGGACCGGGCAGACCCGGAGCGGGCGAGGCCGCGATCGCCGCGGCCGAGAAACGGCTGGGGATGCGGCTGCCGCTCTCCTACCGGGAGTTCCTGGCCGAGAGCGACGGATGGCACGTGGACCAGACGGCCGCGATCTACCAGCTCGGTGGCGCCGCGGACATCGACTGGTTCGAGGATACGCACGCCATGACCCCGCTGTACGAGGAGAGTCTGGGCGACGACCCGAGCGAGGAAGAGGTCCTGCTCGCCGGTATGTGGCAACGGGCGCTGCGACTGGAGACGGAGTCCGACATATCGCACGCCCTGCTGGACCCGGGCGACAGGGGCCAGGACGGCGAGTGGGCGCTCTACGTCCACAAGGGCTGGAGCGGCGAATTTCCGGACCGTTACCCGTCGTTCCGCGCGTACATGGAGGCCATGTACCGCACCTTCCACTCGGACCGGGCGTCGGCCTCCGGCTTCGTGAACGCGACCACCCGCACCCAGGATGCCCGCGTCGAGGAGGCCCGTCTGCTGGCGCTGCGCGGACGGCACGAGGAGGCCCTGCCCCTGCTGGAGGAGGCACTGTCCTTCGGGCGCCCGCACAGCGCGGTCCTGCTGAACCAGCTCCGGCATCTGCTGGCTCCGCGCGATTACCGGGAGTACGGCCTCCTGATGGCCGACCCACGCTATGTGCCTGACGTCCTGCCCGTGCAGGCCATGCAACCGGCACGTGGCGAAGGACGGTTGGGCGGAGACGACCACTGGCTGGCCGTGATGGCTGCCCGCGGGGTCGCCCGGGAGACCGCAGAGTCCGTACTGGGCGCGATGCGGGACGGCACCCATCACTACGCACCTCCCGGTCCGTGGGGCCGGGCCGTCGCCGAGGCCCGGGAATCGGCACGCTGGGGTGCGACCGACGCCGCTTGGCGGGTACTCAGGGACGCGCTCCCCTTGTGGGAGGCTCCGGGCCCCTTGCTGATCGCCCCGGTCGGCCTGCTCGCCGATCCGTTCCTGGGGTCGCTGATCACCCCTGAGCGTGGGCGGGAAATCCTCGCGACGCCCCGGGCCGGAGAGAAGGGCCTCGCTCCCGAGCCGGTGCCCGATCTCGACCCACCGGGCCTCGCCTGGCTGACGGAGTCCGGTCCGTTCCGGCAGAGACTCGGCAGCTACCGTTGCGTCTGGGCCGAGGGGATCGATCCCGCCGGCTTCCCCGACCTGATCGGCGAGGAAGGCTCCGCGCTGAGCGCGCCGATGGACCAACGCTGGGCGCGCCGGCGGATGCCCAGGTCCGACGCTCGGGATCGGACGGAACCCTGGGAGGACCGGGCCCCGGTCGCCGTCGGCCGCACCGTCGAAGGCGAGTGGGCCTTCGCCTTCGACAGAGACCCCCAGTACCTGAACGAGCGGTTCCGGTCCCTCGCCCCGCCCGCCTCCGCGTCCGGCCGCGCGGTGGTGGTGTGGCACGACCCGAGCCGCTCGTACCCGGGTGGCCGCCCGGCCACGTTCCACCTGTCGGTGGCCGAACGGGGCACGGAACTCTACGCGTTCACCGTGCAGGGCACGGACATCCAGCGCTCCGGCGCGATACCCGAGCCCCTTGACCCCGCACGGCTGTTCCTCCCGGACGCCCCCGAACCGGACAACGAGCTACGCGCCCTGGAGGCCCTGCACACCGAACTCGGCCTGTCCCTACCCCGCTTCGCGCTGACGGAGGGCCATCTCCGCACCTTCACCACCCGGTCCTGGACCCGGGCGCCACGCCAGGGCGAGAGTTTCGCCTTCATCGGCCGGCCGCCGCATGGTTCAGCCACGGCGTGAGCACACCACTTCACCCACGCCCTCGCCGCGGGCCTGCCTCAGGATGCCCCGGGGTGCCGAGGGGCGTTCCGGACGTTCCAGGCGTGGTTGCGGCGGGCGGTCAGGGTGTCGGGGTGGTCGGACCCCAGCACCCGGGCACGGTCCGCGGCGACCTCCGCCAGCAGACGCGCCGCCTCCGCACGATTCCCCGCCTCCCCGAGGTAGTGGGCGTGGTTGTGACGGCTGGTCAGTGTGCGGGGGTGGTCGGGCCCCAGCACGCGCGCCCGGTCGGCGGCGACGTCCACCAGCAGTCGCGCGGCCTCCGCATAGCCTCCTGACTCGCCCAGGTGGAAGGCATGGCTGTGGCGGGTGGCCAGCGTGTCGGGATGGTCCGGGCCCAACACGCGCGCACGGTCCGCTCCGACTTCCGCCAGCAGACGCGCCGCGTCCGCGTGCTCTCCCGACTCCCCTACGTCCCGGGCCTGGTCGTGGCGGTCGGCCAGCGTGTCGGGATGGTCCGGGCCCAGCACCCGCGCACGGTCGGCAGCGACCTCCGCCAGCAGACGCGCCGCCTCCGCACGCCCTCCTGACTCCCGTAGGTGGTAGGCATGGTTGCTGCGGGCGGCCAGGGCGTCGGGATGGTCGGGCCCCAGCACCCGCGCGCGATCGGCGGCGACCTCCGCCAGCAGACGCGCCGCCTCCGCACGCTCTCCCGCCTCCCCGAGGTAGTGGGCGTGGTTGTGACGGCTGGTCAGTGTGCGGGGGTCCTCGGGCCCCAGCACCCGCGCACGGTCGGCGGCGACGTCCACCAGCAGACGCGCCGCCTCCGCATAGCCTCCTGACTCGCCCAGGTGGAAGGCATGGCTGTGGCGGGTGGCCAGCGTGTCGGGATGGTCCGGACCCAACACACGCGCACGGTCCGCTCCGACTTCCGCCAGCAGACGCGCCGCCTCCGCACGCCTGCCCGAATCCCCCAGGTCCCTGGCCTGGTCGTGGCGGGCGGACAGCGTTTCGGGGTGATCGGGCCCCAGCACACGCACATAGTCCGCGATCAGCTCGGCCAGCAGCCGGTCGGCCTCTCGCGGGCCGGAGGTGCGGTCGGCCTGTTCCACCCGCTGGTGCGGCCGGGTCAGGCCCTCTCGTTCTCGTCCCGGTGGGCTGGTGGCGAACGAGGTGGGGCGCTGAGGCGGCGGAGTGGACCGCAGGGTGGCGGGTGCGGCGTGTGCGTCGATGAGGGTGGTCATGGCATGGGGCCACGGCGGGGTGTCGGGGAAGTCGTCCGGCGGGCTCCAGTGGGACGTGATCCGCTCCAGGAGTTGCGCCGTGGTGGGCCGGTCGGCGGGGTTCTTGGCCAGGCATGCGGTGATCAGAGGGCGCACAGGTCCGCGCAGAGCCCCCAGCCGTGGCTCGCTGGTGACAACGCGGTGGAGGACCGCCAGGGGCGGGCCCTGTCCGAAGGGCTCGCTGCCGGTGGCGGCGAAGGCGAGCACGGCGCCGAGGGAGAAGACGTCGCTGGGCGGCCCTACCTGGCCGCCCTCGGCTTGTTCCGGGGACATGAAACCGGGTGTGCCGATGACGGCGCCGGTGCCTGTCAGGGCCGTGGCGTCCATCGCCCGGGCGATCCCGAAGTCGATCACCCGCGGGCCGTCGGCTGCCAGCAACACGTTCGACGGCTTGAGATCGCGGTGGAGCAGCCTCTCGGCGTGGATGGCCGCCAGCGCCTCGGCCAACCCGGCCGCCAGCGGCCACACCGAGCTGTCCGGCAACGGCCCGGCCTTCGCCACGGCCTCGGCCAAGGGCGGCCCCGGAACATAGACCGTCGCGATCCACGGCGCGTCGTCCTCCGAACCGGCGGCCACCACAGGCGCGGTGAACGCTCCACCGACGGCCCGCGCGGCGGCCACCTCCTGCCGGAAACGCCGCCGGAACTCCGCCTGCCGCGCCAGATGCGGATGCACGACTTTCACCGCCACCGCACGCCCGCCCGGCGAGCGGCCCAGGAAGACCTCCCCCATGCCTCCCGCGCCCAGCCGGGCATGCAACACGAAATCGCCCACCCGGGTCGGATCCCCCGCCACCAGCGGCTCCATGACACCCCCTCCTACTTACCGGAACCACGCTCGCCGACCGCTCCAGTCAACACCTAACGGCCAACACGATCGCCCCAGTTCACAAAGAGGAACGGAACCAGACGCGGGCGGAACCGTTGCCCGGCCCCGCCCGCGTTCCATGCGCGCCGTGTTACGTCAGCCGCACGCGGCCATCCGCACGAACGTCGCCCACTGGCCGGCTGCGACGCGCAGGACGGGGCCTTCGGCCTGCTTGGAGTCGCGTACGTACACGGAGACCTCCGCGGTCGCCACCTCCACGCAGTCCCCGCCGTTGCCCGCGCTGTAGCTGCTCTTGAACCACGTCAGGCCACCTGCACACGGAACGGATACCTCTGTGTTCATCGCTCTCCCAACCGTCTCTCGATGAAGGCCAGCGACTCCCTCGGAGTGAGGGCCTGGGCCCGGAGCACGCCGTAGGTCGACTCGTACGCGCCGACCTTCTTCGGCTCCGAGTGCAGTGCGCTGTCGTCCTGCACCTCTGCATAGGCAATCCTGCGACGATCGCCGATGTGGAGCAACGTGAATGCCCCGGCCAGCCCCGCGTGTTCGACGAGGTCGGTGGGCATGACCTGAATCTCGATGTTGCGCTCGTGCCCGTAGAGCAGCAGTTGCTCCAACTGGCCACGCAGGACGGCCTCTCCGCCGAGCGGGCGCCGAAGGACAGTCTCCTCGATGACGAAGCTCAGCAGCGGTGCCGGACGCCGGGCAAAGAGCTTCTGCCGCTCCATCCGTGCTGCGATCCGCCGCTCCACCGTGTCCGCGTCCAGCAGCGGACGCCACATCTCGAAGACCGCTCGCGCGTACTCCTCCGTCTGCAACAGCCCCTTGACCACGTGGCTGTCGTACGCGTGCAACTGGGTGGCCTCCGCCTCCAGTCGCGCGTACTCCCGGAAGAAGGACGGGTACCGCGCCCGCTCCACCTCCCCCTTCATGGCCACCAGCACCCCGTGCCCGCCCAGGACCCGGTCCACCGCGTCCACCATCTCCGGCTTGGGGATACGGCGCCCCTGCTCGACCGAGGCGATGTGCGCCTCGCCGTATCCGACGCTCGCGCCGAGCTCCGCCTGGGTGAGTCCCGCGGCCTCGCGCAGGAGCTTCACCTGTTGGCCGAAGCAGCGCAGGAACCCGCTCCCCGGGTCCGCCGAGCCTTCGGCGGCACGGGCCACGGCAACGTCCATGCTTCCTCACTCCCTGGGTCGGCGCGCAGTGACAGCACGCTATGACCGGGCGCAGCCCCGGGAGGCGGTTTCGGCCCGGATGTCCGCCCCACGGGTGACGGCGCGCCCGTACAGCCCCGCCAGAATCCGGCAGAGCCCCGACAGACCGCGCCCGTACGGCCGTCGGTGCTGGTGAGAGCGGTGCTCGGGGCGGGATCTTCGACCCATGACGACCTCCGGCCGTACCGCGCCGCACCCCACGGACGCCTTCGAGCTCCGCTTCTCCTCCACGCCACGCGCCGCCCGCCTCGCCCGGCGGCTGGCCTCCCACCGCGCCCACGAATGGGGCCACCGCTACGGCTCCGAGGTGAACGACACGGTGAGCCTGGTCGTCGGGGAGCTGGCGGCCAACGCGGTCACGCACGGCCTGGTACCCGGCCGGGACGCGCTGCTCCGGCTGAGCCGGGCGCGAGGGGGACGACTGCGGGTGGAGGTCGGCGACACCCGGGGCGAGCGGTTGCCGGCCGCCTCCACCGGCCTGCCCGTCGACGAGGAGACGGGGCGAGGACTGATCCTGGTCGCCGCCCTCGCCGAGGAGTGGGGCGTCACCGCACGGGAGGGCGCCCCGGGCAAGACCGTGTGGGCCGTACTGGAAACGGCACGTGCGTGACTCTCGTGACCGTGGGATGAGCAACTCGGCGGTCACCGCCCTGCAGAAGAACCTCAACGCCTGCTACGGATACAAGCCGGCGACGGACGGGGTCGCACAAGGCGCGGCCGTACGAGCCGACCAGGACCTCGGGGGTGCCTGCACCGGGAGGGCTGGACCTCGGGGGTGCCTGCCCCTGAAGCCTGGCGCACGTACAGGGCTGTTGCAGAGTGTGGTTCCGGACTCCCCAAGGACGTTCTGCACGCGATGAGCCGTCCCGAAGTGGCAACCGTACGAAGTCCTGGGAAATTTGCCCTGACAACAAGTACACCGGGGCACCACAGTCACATCATATGGCCGTAACCTCTGGGTACTACAGCGGATCGAGGCGAGGGGACGGCGTGCGGGCGAACGCGGTAAGAAGCGGCGCATCAAAGGACGAGGGCGCCGCGCAGCGAGCGCGCTTGCCCGTCTCTCAGACGCGGGCCGCGGGCGCCGTCGCGGCCCGGCGGGGAGACGTGGTGGCCCCGGGGGACATGCTGGCGCTACAGAGACGCGCCGGGAACGCCGCGCTGTCCTCCGCCCTTGGGAAATCGGCTGATGTACGGCCGGCCCCCACCGGCACCCCGGTGCAGCGGGTAGGTGTCGAGGAGCAGGCGACGACGTCCGCGAACCCGTCGCGCGGTGCGCAGGCCAAGGGCACCGCGTCAGCCGGCGTCCGGACCGGCAGCGAAACGCTCGCGCTGGGTTCCGACCTGGCCAACCCGACCGCCACCTCGACCATCGGCGGACGGTACGACGATCCCTCCGTCAGCACCACGGATTCCTACAACGTGGGCGTCGCGGGCCCCGCGGCCACCGCTCTGGTGGCGGGCGCCGGATTGATCGGGAACGTCCGGGACGGCCGCGCCGCACGTCAGGGACTCAGTCAGGCGCCGCAAGGCAGCGGACAGCACCACGCCCACACACGCGACCTGCGCGCCGCCAACGCCGACGGGGCACAGAACGCCGGGACCGTGTTGAGCGGTATGGCCAACGCCGCGGGTGGCGCGATGAATCTCGCCGGCCAGGCACCAGCCACCTACAACGCGGTGCTCTCCAGTGGCGGCGGCGTCGGTCTGCCGGTTGCCGCGGTTCAGACCGGGCGCTACATCCGCAAGGCGGTCAAGGCCCGGAAGCGGGTGAAGGAGCTCGAAGCTCTCATGCGCCGGCAGGACCAGGAGCCGAAGCTGGCGCTGCAGGCGGCCGAAGAGGAGGTGCAGGCGCGCCTCGCATCGGTACATGCGCTGGACCGCGCCTTCGAGGCCGCGCACGCCGAGTACGGGGACCGGGTCGAGGACCAGGCGCGGCCGGCGGACCAGCGGCAGTACCCGGACACCACGATCGATCGGCTGGGCGACCTCAGGCTCACGTACGAGGATCTTGAGAGGCAGCTCCAGGAAGCCGTCAGCGCGCACACGGTCGCCGTGCAGGAGGCCGCCCGGCGCGAACAGGCCCAAGAGGCGATCAAGAACGCCCTCAACGAAGTCGCGGCGGCCTCCCGGAGCGAGAGCGACGGCGACGAGCAGATCACCCTGCGGCAGATCCAGCAGTACGCGGCCCGGAAGAACAGCCGGGGCGTCAACAAGAAGATGGTGACCGCCCTCTCGGGGGCCCTGGGCGTGTCCGCCGGAGTCGCCTCCCTCATCTCCACCATCGCCATCGCGGCCGGTGCCACCGCCGGTGCAGCGATACTCGTGACCACACCGGTGGGCTGGGGACTGGCCGCCGCGGCCGCGGCGGTCGCACTCTCCCTCGCCTCCTACAAGGCGTGGCAGACGCTCGCCAAACGCTGGGAGCAGACCGGGGCCGAAGCGCCCGGGGACTCGGCCTTCCGGCACCTGGGCAAGACTCTGGCTTTCTGGCGCAGGACCGGTCGCAGCGAGCGTGCGCAGTACGCGGCGGCGCTGTACCGGTTCGCACAGAGCACGGACCCGGTCCAGGGGGAGCTGGCCCGCGACACGGTGGCGTCCCTGGGGCTCGACTGGGGCCGCATCGGTGATGACGAGAAGAGCGCCATCAAGCTCATCGCCGCCAAGCTGGCCTCCTGACCGGGACGGGACCTGGGGGCTGACGCGGGCGGAGGCGTGGGCGACGGCCGAGGTCTCGTCGGCCGGGCGGTCCGTCCCGGAGTGGTCCAGGGCCTGCCCGGCATACGGGAGCCGAGCGGCCCGACGAAGCCGCCCCCGACGTCGACATCGACCGGATCGCCGCGAGCGTCCGGCGACTCGTCCCGGGTGAACTGGCGTCCTACGGGCCGCCCACGCGCATCCGTTCGGTGCCCGTGACGCGCAGGACGTCGAGGGCCGAGGCCTCGCGCGTGCCGGCCGCCGCCGAGTAGACGATCAACGACTGGTCGGTGTCCGGCAGCAGCAGGGTGTCGCAGTCCAGGACGAGTGATCCGAGGTCGGGGTGATCGACCGTCTTGTGCATCGACCGCCGCACCACCGAGCCCCCCTCCTCCCACATGCCCCGGAACCGCTCGCTGCCGGTGAGCAGTTCATCGACCAGCGCGCGCAGGTCCGGGTCGTCCGGGTAACGGGAGAGCGCGGTGCGCAGCGACCCGACGGCGTGCTGCGCCGTCGCCTCGTCCTCCTCGGGACCTGGCGCCACGCGGGTGCCGACGGTGCCGAGGAACCGCTGCCAGATGATGTTGCGCCGCCGCTCGGGCCAGCGGCTCAGGTCGCCGAGGAGCGCGTCGGCCATCGGGTTGTGCGCCAGCACATCGCTCTTGGCCGACAGCACGAGGGCCGGCAGGTCGTTCAGCCGCTGGAGCAGCCGCAGCACGCTCGGCCTGACCGACATCTCGACCCGGCCCGCGAGCGGCGGGGCGCTGCCCGCGAGGCGGAAGACCTGATCGCGCTCGTCGGTCTCCAGCCGAAGCGCCCTGGTCAGTGCCGTCAGCACCTGGGCGGACGGTCTCGGCCCCCGGCCCTGCTCCAGGCGGACGACGTAGTCGACGCTCAGCCCGGCCAACTGGGCCACCTCCTCGCGCCGCAGGCCGGCCACCCGCCGTCGCGGGCCTGCCGGCAGACCGACCTCGTCGGGCGCGATGCGTGCCCGCGCGGCCTTGAGGACGTGGGCGAGTTCGAGACGGTCCATGGGGCGATTGTCCACCCGCCCCGAAGGGGGATCCAGGGACGGCCGCTCCCAGTCTCAGGCCTCTCTGGACAGCTTCCCGACGACGGCCGATGGTCGGGGCATGAGCGAATCACACAGCCACTCCACCACCACCGTCCTGATCACCGGAGGCAACAAGGGGCTCGGCAAGGAGACGGCCCGCCGTCTGGGCGCACTCGGCTGGCGGGTCTTCCTCGGGGCACGTGACGAGGCCAGGGGCCGCCGGACGAGCGAGGAGCTCGCCGCCGAAGGCGCCGACGTCACCTTCGTCCCGCTGGACGTCACCTCCGACGCATCGGTCGCCGGCGCCGTACGCACCGTGGGCGCGAGCACCGGCCGGCTGGACGTCCTGATCAACAACGCCGGGATCACCGGCCCGCTCGTCGGCCCCGAGGACACCACACCGCTACACCTCGTCCCGGTCCTGGACGTCAATGTCCTCGGCCCGGTCCGCGTGACACACGCGTTCCTGCCACTGCTGCGCGCAGGACACGACCCACGGGTGGTGATGGTCTCCAGCGGCTCCGGGTCGCTGACCATCATGACGGACCCCGAGCGGAAGGAGTCGTCCTTCCCCCACCTGATGTACCCGCCGTCCAAGGCCGCCCTCAACATGATCACCACCCAGTACGCCAAGGCCATCCCCGGGATCCGCTTCAACCTGGCCGACCCCGGCTTCACCGCCACCGACCTCAACCGCCACCAGGGCACCCAGACCGTCACCGAAGGCACCGACGCCATCGTCGAGCTGGCGACCACCTCACCCGGACCGACCTGCCAGTACCGCGACCGCGAGGGCTCCGTCCCCTGGTGAGAGCGGGCCCGGGCGCACCCCCGCTACTCCCGTACCGCGTGCCCGAGTGCCCGCAGGGCGCGGTCGCGGGCCGGGAGGTCGGGAAGCACACCGGCCGCGGACTCCAGCAGCAGGGTGGCGACGGTCAGTTCCAGGCGGGGGAAGGGGAACGGGACGCCCCCTCCGCCGCCGGGGCGCTGCGGATCGGCGGCGGTCGCCGCCGTCGCCGCCGGGGCCGTGGCCGCCGTCGCCGCCATCGCCGCGGCCAGGCGGGCGCGAGCCCAGCCGACGAGGGCCGGGGTCAGGTCTTCCGCGTCCGTCCGCCCCGCCGCGCGCATCGCGGCCGGCAGCGCCCCGGCCAGGCGGGTGAGGATCTGCTCGCGGTGGTCACGCAGCAGCACGGCGCTCGGGGCGGGCGGGCGTACCCGGCGGGCCGGGCCTCCCGGCGCTGCGGCGGTGCTCGCCCACGGCGGTGACACACGGCCGAGCCCCTCCTGGAGCGCGGTGGCGAACGTACGGCCCACCAGCTCGGCGGCGCCGTCGAGGGCCGTGGGCGGGGCGGTTCGAGGGGCGTCGCACGGTGCCGTTGACCGTGTCGCCCTCGGTGCGACGGTCCTTTTCATTCTGTCTCCTCGGTCGCTTTCGGCGGTGGGACGCGGCCCGTCCGACGTCCCCTTACCGGCCGAAGTCCGTCGTACGGTCACACTGTTCGACCGTTCTCGAACGGACCGTACGCTCGGCGTTCCCCCACCGGTCCACGCCGCGGTAATCCGCGGATCCGGGGTGCGCACGGCGGCTCTCCCTCGGATGGCCGATTCCGTACGGTCGCGCACCGCGCCCGGACCGCCACGGAGCGTCTGTGACTAGGCTGGCCTTCATGCGATTCGGGGTGCTGGGCCCGCTTGAGGTACGGACCGCGACGGGGCGACCGGTCCGGGTCCCCGAAGTCAAGGTCCGTATGCTGCTCGCGAGTCTGCTCGCCCACCACGGCCGTACCGTTCCCACCGCCCATCTCATCGAGGCGCTGTGGGGCGGCGCACCGCCCGCCAACCCCATGGCATCGCTCCAGGCCAAGGTCTCCCAGCTGCGACGCGCCCTGGAGGACGCCGAGGAGGGCTCCCGCGACCTGGTGGTGCACCGGCCGCCGGGCTACGCGCTGCGGGCCGAGAAGGAAGCACTCGACGTACAGCGCTTCCGCGCCCTCGCGGCCCACTCCCGCACGCTGGCCGAGCCCCGGGCGCGGGCGGGGGCTCTCTCGGAGGCGCTGGCACTGTGGCGGGGGCCCGCGTTCACCGACTTCACCGACTTCGCGGGCGAACCCTTCATCCGCACCGCGGTCGCCCAGCTGGAGGAGGAGCGGCTGACGACGGTCGAGGAGCACTTCGAGGCGCGGCTCGAACTGGGCGAACACAGCCTGCTGGTGGGCGAACTGACCGCGCTGACGACGGCGCATCCGCTGCGTGAGCGGCTGCGGATGGCGCACATGCGGGCGCTCTACCAGGCCGGCCGCTCGTCGGAGGCGCTGGAGAGCTACATGGACCTGCGCCGCCATCTCGGCGAGGAACTCGGCCTCGTGCCGGGACACGCCATCGACGCGCTGCAACAGGCCATCCTGCGGCAGGACCCCCCGCTGCGCGAGCCGAGCCCGCCGATGGCCGCCGACCAGGCCGCGCGGCGCTCGCGCGGCAATCTGCCGGACGCACCCAACGCGCTGCTGGGGCGGGACGACGCGCTGGAGCAGGGGGCGCTTCTGGTGGCGGCGAACCGGCTGGTGACGATCACCGGCCCCGGGGGCGTCGGCAAGACCCGGCTGGCGCTGGCGACGGCCGGCGGGCTGTCCGGTGAGTTCCCGGACGGTGTCTGGCTGGTGGAGTGCGAAGGCCTGGGCGCACCCGAACAGGGCGCCGGACGCTGGCACCTCGCCCCGCACGTGCTGGCGACGCTCGGCATCCAGGAGGCGGCCGGCCACAGTGACGCGCCGAGCGCGGACGGGTCACGGGCGCTGCGTCAGCTCGTGGACTACGCGGCGGACCGCCGGATGCTCCTCGTGCTCGACAACTGCGAGCATGTGCTGGACGGCATCGCCGAGTTGGTACGACGGCTCCTGGAGCAGGCGCCCGGCGTGAAGGTGCTGGCCACCAGCAGGGAGCCACTGCGGCTGCCCGGCGAGACGGTGCTGCCGCTGCCGCCGTTGCGGCTGCCCGGGTCGGCGGAGCCCGCCGAGCTGGAGAGGTCCAGTGCCGTGGACCTGTTCGTCGAGCGGGCCAGGTCCGCCGACCCTTCCTTCGTGCTGGACGCCGACGCGGCCCCCGCCGTCGTCGCCATGTGCCGCCGCCTGGACGGCATCCCGCTGGCGCTGGAGCTGGCCGCGACCCGGGTGCGGGCGCTCGGCGTGCACGAGCTGCTCGACCGTCTCGACGACCGTTTCCGGGTCCTGAACTCCGGCTACCGCGGTGCGCCACGCCGCCAGCAGACCCTGCACGCCACGATCGAGTGGAGTTGGAGCCTTCTCACTCCGCAGGAGCAGACCGTGCTGCGCCGGCTGTCCGTGCACTCCGGCGGGTGCACGCTGGCCGCGGCAGAGGAGGTGTGCGGCGGGGGCGAGGTGGCCGCCGACGAGGTCATGGACATCCTCTCGCGGCTGGTGGACCGGTCGCTGGTCACACGCTCCGACAGCCAGGCGGCCCCCCGCTACCGGCTGCTGGAGTCGGTGTGCGCGTACGTCAAGTCCCGACTGCGGGAGTCGGGGGAGGCCCCGGGCGTGGCCCTGCGGCACGCCCGTCACTACACCGCGCTGGCCGAGCGGGCACAGCCGCATCTGCACGGCCCCGAGCAGCACCACTGGCTGCGGCGGCTGTCCGCGGAGTCCGCCAACTTCCGCCGGGCCGTGGAGGAGACGGCGGACGGCGAGGCCGATGGCCTGACGCTGCGGCTGGTCAACGCGCTGGTCTGGTTCTGGCTCCTGACGGGCCGGCTCGCCGAGGCGCGGCGAGCGCTGTCCTGCGCCCTGGCCGTCGCGCCCGAGCGGTCGCTGTCCGCGCCCGCCGTCGAGGCGGCCACCTGGTGCGAGGGCATCGGGCTGCTGCTGGGCGAGATCGAACCGGAGAAGCAGTGCCTGGCGCCGCGGCGGGACCAGGCCAGGGGGGAGCTGCCGTCGGCGGGCATCGCCCGCGCCACCTGGTTCGTGGGGCACGCGCTGTGGGAGGTGGGCGCGCTGGGCTCGGCCGAGCGCTGGGTCAACGCGGCGCTGGCCGACTTCCGTGCGTTGCGCGACGCCTGGGGGGTGGCCGCCGCCCTCAGCAGCCGGGCCGCGCTGGCGATGACCACGGGGGACCTGGACGCCCTGCACGACGACGCGCTGGAGGCCCGGGCGCAGTTCACCGAACAGGGGGACGCCTGGGGCCAGCTGAAGGCGGCCCAGGAGCTGGCCGTGCACGCGGAGATCACCGCGGCGTACGACAAGGCGGCGCAGTTGCACCGCGAGGGTCTGCGGATGGCCGAGTCGCTGGAGCTGTGGTCGGAGGTCTCGCGCCAGCTGTCGGGGCTTGGCCGGATCGCGCTGCTGTCCGGGCGGTACGACGAGGCGGAGGAGTTCCACCGGCGGTCGCTGCGGATGGCGGCCGAGCAGGGCAACAGGCCCGCGGAGCAGATGGCCGAGCTCGGGCTCGCCCTCGGTGCCAGGCGCCGGGGCGACCTGGAGGCCGCGGAGGACCATCTGCTGCCGTGGCTCGACTGGAACCGCAGCCGTGGGGCGAGCAACGGCCTCGCTCTCATCCTCGCCGAGCTGGGTTTCTGTGCGGAGTTGCGCGGCGACGCCGGTACCTGCCTCGGTCTGCACCGGGACGGGCTGGTGTCCGCGCTGGCGTCCGAGGACCCGCGCGCGGTGGCCCTCTCCCTCGAAGGGCTCGCCGGAGGCCACCGCCTGGCGGGCCGGCCTGCCAGGGCGGCACGGCTGCTCGGCGTCGCCGAGGCGACCCGTAACCGCTCGGGGGCACCTCTGCCGCCCGCCGAGCGCGCGGATGTGGACCGCATCTCCGCCCAGCTCCGTGCGACGTCGGGGACGGACGCGTACGCCGTCGAGTTCGCCGCAGGCTGGCTCGTGGACCACCGCAAGGCCGCGGAGGAGGAGCTGCGGGCGTCCGGCGAGGGCGCTGCGGGGGAAGGCGGGTCCGGCGTGGGCGGGGCCGCGGACGACCGGGAGGCGCGGGAGTCTCCCGCTGCCGGACCCTCGGCAGTCCGTCCGGTGCCGTCACCCGGCCAGGGCCGGCAGCGCCGGGGGCCCCGCCCGCCCCTCGCGCTCCGCCCGACCCCGCTCGCCACCGTCAGCGACGACGAGACCGGTCCCGGGCAGGAGATCCCGGCCTGACCGCCCCCTGACGGCCGACGCCCCGCCCGGCCGGAGCCGTGCGGGGCGGGATGGAGCGCGTACGCCGTGGGCGCGGTCAGCGGTGGGACTCCTCCGTCCACAGGCGGCTGCTCAGATCCGAACCGCGCAGGACCTGAACGCGCCAGGGGTCGATCCGGATCAGTCCGTACTTCGGGTCGGACGGCCCCTGGCTCCAGAAGTTGCCGGGGTTGTAGCCGACGCCCTGTGGGCTGCCCTTGGAGTAGAGGTCCCAGGCGTAGGTCTTGGTCTCCAGGTCCTCGACCCAGCGGGAGACGCTGTCGGCGAAGACCGCGTTCTGCCGGGGATTCCAGTACGAATACGTGGTGTGCGGATTGTTCGCCAGGTGAGCCACCTTGACCGGGGTCTTGTAGGCGGCGAGCCAGCCGACCGGCTTGCCGTCCACCGTTTCCCAGATGGGCAGCAGAACGCGCGCCCGTGGCCTTCCCTTCTTGTCGACCGTGATCATCGTGCAGTACACGATGTCCTGGACGTATTTCACGAAGGCGCTCTCGATCTCGGAGAACGAATTAACCTTCACAGCACCCATGTGCGGCACCTCGAAAAGTCGTCGAAAAGCAGAATACGGGCGAATGCCCCCAGTCGAACTCAGCGTGCCGCATACTCCGCCTCAGGTGAAGAAGGCACTTTGAAGTCACCGACTCACTGCGGGAGAACCCGGCTCGCGGTCTTTCAGACGGCCCATGTCCCGCGTGCAACCGCGTCCCGGACGAAATCCGTGAAGCCCCGGGGCGGACGGCCCAGCACACGCTCCACGGTGTCGGTCGGCGTGGAGTTGAGGTTGCGGCGGATCTGCCCGGCGAGGTCGGCCACGAAGCCCGCGTAGTCGGCGGGCACGTCGTAGGAGAGCAGCTCGGTGACGTAGTCGTCGTGGGTGACGGGGACATAGGTGACCGCGCGGCCGGCGGCGGCGGAGATCTCGTCGGCCGCCTCGGCCAGCGTGAGGGCGCGGGCCCCGCTGAGGTCGTAGACCTGCCCGTCGTGACCGTCGTCGAGAAGGGCCGCGGTGGCCACATCGGCGACGTCGCCCGCGTCGACGAACGGCTCCTGGCCGTCGCCGGTGGGCAGCCGGATCTCGCCCGCGCGTACGGAGTCGAGCAGCACGCCCTCGTCGAAGTTCTGGAAGAACCAGTTGGGCCGCAGCACGGTCCACTCGGCGCCGGACTCGCGCACCCCGTGCTCACCGGCCCCGAGGTCCTTGCCGCCGACCAGGCCCGTGGTCCTGGCCTGGAGCAGGACGAGCCTGCGTACACCGCACTCGACCGCGCGCTTGGCCAGGGCGCCGATCTCGGCCTCGGCGTCCCATGCTCCGGGCTGGTCCTGCCTGTCGACGAGATAGGCGGCGCGTACGCCGGTGAGGGCGGGCTCCCAGGTGCTCTCGTCGTTCCAGTCGAACCGGACCCGCGCGGACCGGCCGGCCGCGCGGACCGACGCGCCTCGCGCGCGCAGGCTCTCGGTGACCCGGCGTCCTGTCTTCCCGGTGCTGCCCGTGACCAGGATGTCTGTCTGCGTCATGGCTTCGTCTCCCGTGCTGGATGGGACGTGCTGGACTCCGGCCGTGCCGGGGCGCGGGGCCGCCGGACGGGCGGTCCGGCGGCCCCGCGGCGGCTGCCGCTCAGAGGAACGGCGTGTCGGGCGCCAGGCCCAGGAGGGAACGGCCGTGCACTTCCTGGTTGGTGTGGAAGGCGAACAGCGCGTGCAGGGAGAGGCCCCGTATGTCCCGGTGGAAGCGCTGGAACGGGACGTCCCGCATGATCACTGACGCGCCTGCGGCCTCGAAGAGTCCGTCGACGGCCTCCTTGGCCAGCTGGATCGCGAACGCGGCCTTGCCGCGCGCCTCGGCCCGCTCCGCGACGGACGGCTGGGTGCCGGCGTCGGCGTGCCGCTGCAGCTCCCGGAGCCAGGCCTCCTGCAGCGCCTCGGCCGCGGCGATCCGGTTGGCGGCGGTGGCGACCTGGATCTGGGTCAGCGGGGACAGGCTCTGGTCGGTCCACGACGTGTAGGTGATGCCGCGGCCCGGCAGCCGGTCGAGGAACAGCTCGTACGCGCCCCGCGCGATGCCCAGGTAGGCGGCGGCGCCCTGCGCCATGAAGAACGGGATGAAGGCGTAGTTACGGCCGGTGGCACCGGTGTTGGAGCGGTCGCCCGTGGTGCCCGCCAGCACGTCGAGCAGGCCGACCACCCGGTGGGCGGGGACCTTGACGTCGACGGCGCTGACCGTGGAGCTACCGGTGCCCGCCGCGGCGGAGGTGTGCCAGTCGTCGGCGATCGTCAGCTCCGAGAACGGCACCAGGGCGGCGTGCGGCACCGGGGTGCCGTCGGGCGCGGGCAGCAGCGCCGCGAGCAGCCCCCAGCCGGCGCCGCGGGCACCGGAGATCCACTTCCAGCTGCCGCTGAGGGAGTAGCCGCCGTCCTCAGCGGTGAGCGTGCCCGTCGGCGTGAAGCCGGTCGACACCCGTGCCGAGCCGTCGGCGTAGACCTCCTTCTGGGCCTCGTCCGGGAACAGGCTCGGGACCCAGGAGCTGGAGACGTAGATCATCGCGACCCAGCCGGTGGCGGTGTCGGCGCGGGAGATCTCACCGATGATGCGCACCTGGTCGGCGACGGGGGCCTCGATGCCGCCGAAGCGGGCCGGCACATTGAGGCGGAACACACCGGCCTTTTCGAGGAGATCGATGTTCTCCTCGGGAATCCAGCGACGTTCCTCGGATGTTGCCCCGGATTCCCGGAAGTGCTCTGCCAGGCCGGCCACTTCGTCGAACACCGCAGCGGTCGCGCGCGCATTCGTGGTCATTCTGCCTCCTCGGTCCCTGTCCGGATTCACGCAGTTCACGTGAACGGAATTCAGTCTGCCGATGAGGTCTCTTGTACCGGTAACCGCTGGATCTCAGGGAAAAGGGCGGGGTGTTCGGGCGGTCAGCCGCCGGTAAGCACGGGAAACGGAAGCAGGAGAAAGGGAGTTCGCCCCAGGCACGGGGGATGGCCTGGGGCGAACGAGAGGGGGCCCGGCAATCGGGCCGGGGGCAGCGGGTCAGTGCGCGGTGTCCGCCGACTCCAGGAGGGGGCCGCCCTCCTCGGCGGCCGGCTCGGCCGCTGCGGCGCCGCCCTTGCCGCGCAGCCCGAACACGCTGATCAGGACGGCGACGACAGCGGCGAACAGCGGGACGAGCAGGGCCGCGCGGTAGCCGTCGAGCAGCGCCTGGGAGCCGGTGCCGTCCGTCGCGGCGGTGATCGCGGTGGTGGCGGAGGACAGACCGAGCGCGGCGCCGAACTGGAAGGAGGTGTACAGCAGACCGCCGGCGACGCCCTGCTCCTCCTCCGCGACGCCCTCGGTGGCGACGATGGTCAGCGGCCCGTAGGCGAGCGAGAAGGCGAGGCCCAGGATGATCAGGCTCGGGAACATCATCATGTACGTCCAGTCGAGCCCGACGGGCAGCATCAGGGCGTACGAGAGCACGGCGAGCAGCAGACCGCCGAAGATGACCCGGCCGTTGCCGAACTTCTCCACCAGCTTCGGGGTGAGCGTCGGCGACAGGATCGCGTCGATGCCGATCACGATCATGGCGAAGCTGGTCTCCAGGATGGACCAGCCGCGCAGCTCCTGCAGATACAGAACGATGATGAACTGGAAGCCGAAGAAGCCGGCCGCGAAGAGCAGCCCCGCGAGGTTGGCCCTGACCAGGCTGCCTGAGCGGAAGATGCCGAGCCTGACCAGCGGCGAGGACGACCTGCGCTCGATCAGCACGAACACCAGGAACAGCACCAGGCTCGCGGCGACGGTCAGCACGATCTGGCTCGCCGGCTCGTGGCTTGCGCGCTCGACGGAGAAGACCAGCAGCAGGATGCCCGCCGTCACGCTGATCGCGCCGCCCACGTCCATGCTCTGTCCCGCGCGGTCGGGCTTCGCCGACTTGGGGATGAGGGCGGCGCCGGTGATCAGGATGACGAAAGAGAGGATCACCGGGGCGAAGAACACCCAGCGCCAGTCGACCGAGGCCAGCAGGCCACCGAGAACCAGGCCGATGGAGAAGCCGCCCGCCGCGGTGCCGGAGTAGACCAGCAGGGCCTTGTTGCGCTTCGGGCCCTCCTCGAAGCTCGTGGTGATGATCGACAGGCCGGCCGGGGTCATGAAGGCCGCCGCGACGCCGGTGACGAACCGGGCGACGAGCAGCATCCAGCCCTCGGTGGCGAACCCGCCGAGCCCGGAGAAGAGCAGGAACACGGTGAGCCAGAACAGGAACATCTGCCGGCGCCCGAAGAGGTCGGCGGCACGGCCACCGAGCAGCATGAAGCCGCCGTATCCGAGGACGTAGGCGCTCATCACCCACTGGAGCGTGCCGGTGGACAGGTCAAGGTCGGCCCGGATCGACGGCAGCGCCACGTTGAGCATGGCGACGTCGACGCCCTCGAGGAAGATCGCACCACACAGCACGAACAGCACGCCCCAAGCGCGTCCGCTCATGCGATCAGTGCCGCTGTCCGGAGAGGATTGCAGTGCGGACACGGAAATGACTCCTTGCTGGAGAGAAAAGGCGAACAGGACCTGGGCAACCGCTCGGGAAACCAATCAGAACGCGGGTGAGCCCGGGGGGCGGTTCCCACTTGTAACCACCGACATCATCGGGCAGTCTGAATAGCTATGGAAGAAGGCACTTTGAAGTCACCGAGTCACTGCACAGGTACCGACGACGATTACGAGGTGATGCAGTGGGACACCCGGCAGGGCTGCGAGGTACGCCAGATTCTGGACCGTGTGGCGGACAAGTGGTCGCTGCTGGTGATAGCGCTTCTGGACCGTCGCACCCTGCGCTTCAGCGAGCTGCGCCGGCGGATCGAGGGCATCAGCCAGCGCATGCTGACCGTCACTCTGCGGCAGCTGGAGCGGGACGGCCTGGTCAAACGCACTGTTCACCCCGTGGTTCCGCCGCGCGTGGACTATGAGCTGACGCCGCTGGGGGCGACCCTGCACAACACCATCCGCTCCCTGGTGACCTGGACCGAGGCGCACCAGAGCGAGATCGCGGATGCCCGCACCGAGTACGACCAGCGGGCGTCGGAACGGGCCGAGGCATCCTGAGCGCTTTATGCCGCACCCCGGCGCGACCGGGATTTATTCCTGCGCGATTACTCGGCAATTACTCGCCGATTACCGGTGTGAATGGGCGCTGAATGCCGGGTTGAATGACCGGCCGGTGACCGCACGGTGGCCCGGCGATGATCCCGGCGGCCTACCTTCCGGGCGGGATGCCCGAGTTCCCTCGGGCACAGCCAGTTCGGAGGAATGTGTGTCTGAACGTCAGGAATCAACCGCTCTGCTGGATTCCCTACGCGCCGCAGCTCCCGCGATCCGGGAACACGGAGCCGAGACGGAGGAACGGGGGCGGATCTCGGGGGAGACGCTCGGGCTGCTGGACCGCGCGGGAGCGTTCCGTATGGCGGTGCCCGAGCGGTTCGGAGGCCTGGACCTGCCCCTGGCCCGGCAGGCGGAGGCGGTGGAGGAGATCGCCCGCGCCTGTCCGGCCACCGGCTGGAACATGACGGTGTGGCTCACCGGCGTGGTGATGGCCGGGCTGTTCCCTGACCGGGCGCAGAAGGAGGTGTTCGGCGGGGGCGCCGCACGGGTGTCGCTCGGCTTCGCACCCACCGGGCGCCTGACCCCTGTGGACGGCGGCTACCGGCTGACCGGCCGCTGGAGCTACAACTCAGGGTGCCATGCGGCCGACTGGGACCTGCTCGCCTCGGTGCTCGAGCGGCCCGACGGCGGCACGGAGGAGCAGGAGGAGGAGTTCTTCGCGCTCGTACCGCTGAAGGAGCTGTCCGTCGTGGACGACTGGGACGTCTCGGCGGGGCGCGGCACCGGCAGCGCCACCGTCGTGGCCGAGCAGGTCTTCGTCCCCGCCCATCGGCTCATCCCGTACGAGGGCGCCCTGACCGGCGAGACCGGGGAGCGGTGGAACGCACGGGTGCCGGGGAGGGGTTACGGCGCCGTCGCGTTCATCATGACGCTGTACTCGGCGATGGCGACGGGCATCGCGCGCGGTGCGTACGAGCTGTTCCTGGAGCGGGTCCCGGGGCGCGGCATCACCTACACCTCCTGGGAGGACCAGCGGCAGCACCCGCTGACGCAGCAGCAGGTGGCCGCCGCCGCCAACCGGATCGATGCGGGCTCCGCGCTGACCGGCCGGGTGGTCGCGCTGCTCCAGGAGCGCGCGGACGCCGGCGTGGCACCCACCGACGAGGAGAAGGCGCAGGCCCGCGGCCGGTCGGCGTTCGCGGCCGACCTGGCCAAGGAGGCGGTGGAGTTGCTGTACTCGATGAGCGGCGCCTCCGTGATCAAGCGGAGCGTGCCCTTCCAGCGCTATCACCGTGATCTTCTCGGCTTCTCGTTGCACGCACTGGCCCAGGTGCACACCAACCTCGAGGTGCAGGGCCGGGTCCTGCTCGGACTGGACCCCGGCAGCGACATCCTCTGACCGCCGGTGCCCGTGGGCCGCCGCCTCGTGAAAGGCGACGGCCCACGGCGGGGTGCGCACCCCGCCGCTCAGCCCGTGGGCGGGAAGTGGCCCTGCTCGACGAAGAACTCGACGTACCGGCCGAAGAGCTCTTCGGTGAGAGGCGGGCAGACGATGCCCGTCCCGGCCAGCGCCGCCTCCGTCCCGCCGGTGTCCAGCGCCGGGTAGAAGGCGTCGGTGTCGGAGGTCATCATCTCGAAGGCGTGCAGCAGGGGCAGCAGCGCGTTGTCCCGGTCTGCCCGCACGGCCGCGCGCCACTGCTCGGGTTCCGCCTCGTCGAGCCGGTAGCCGAGCCGGCGCAGATACCGTACGCAGTCGGAGAGCCGGAGCGAGCTGCGGTTGAACAGGTGGTAGGTGCCACCTGCGCCCTCGGGCCGGGTGGAGACGCCCAGGATCGCGGCGCTCACGTAGTCGACCGGCAGCAGGTGGAACCTGCCCTCGGCACCCGAAGGCACGAGCCCCGCCTGGAGCAGGCCCTTCAAGCTGAGCCAGACGAAGTCCCTGGTCTGGCAGGCCCCGTTGTCCCGGTCGCCCGAGATCACGTCGACGCGGTGCACGGAGACCGGCAGACCCCGCTCACGGGCCAGACCGATGACCTGTTCGGCGACCCACTTGCTGCGCAGATAGCCGCTCGGCAGCGCCTCGTACGGTCCGGTCGGATCGGTGACCCGCAACGGGGCTCCCGGGGTGACCGGCCCTTCGAACACACCGACGGTGGAGACATGGTGGACGGGGACCGTACGGTGCCGGGCGGCTAGCCGCAGCACTTCGCGGGTGCCGTACACATTGGCGTCGCGCAGCGCCTCGTACGGCTTGAGCCAGTGGACCGACGCGCCCGCGTGGTAGATCACGTCGACCGTGCGCGCGAGGCCGTCGAAGCGTTCCTCGGTCAGTCCGAGCCGCTCATCGGCGAGGTCACCGACCATGACGCCCAGCCGGTCCTCGTCGACGCTGTCCCAGACCCGGTACCACTGGAGGCCCGCCCGCAGCCGTTCGTACGCCTCCTGTTCCCCGGCACCGCGCACCAGGCAGTGGATGCGGGCCGTGGTCGTGCGCATGAGGTCGCGCAGCAGGAACGCGCCGAGGAAGCCGCTGGCGCCGGTGAGCAGGATCTCCTGCGGGTCGTCGACGGTGCGGACCACCTCGGCGGCCGGGCGGATGTCGTCGGGCAGGTGGATGTCCGCCGTGTGGTCGAAGACGTCGGCTGCGGCCTCGGTGTCCGGCACCAGCCGCGTCAGCAGATACGCGGCCAGGTCCCCCGGGGCCGGGTGGTCGAAGACGACCGTGGCGGGCAGCGTCAGTCCGGTGAGCTCCGTGACCCGGTTGCGCAGTTCGACGGAGGTGAGCGAGTCGAAGCCGAGCTCCGGGAAGAAACGGTCCGGCTCGATACCCGCGGCGTCCCCGCGGCCCAGCACCTGGGCGGTCACATCGAGCAGCGCGGCCAGGAGGGCGGCCAGACGCTCCTGCTCGTCGTCCAGTGCGGCCAGCCGGTCGGGCAGCGCGGGGCCCAGGTCGTCGGCGGAGCCGTGGGCCCTGGCCCGACGCGGGGCGCGGACCAGCGAGCCGAGGACGGCCGGGACCTGCGGCTGCTGACCGAGCGCGGCCGGGTCCAGCGGGGTGGCCACCGCGTCGGGACGGCCGATCCGCAGGGCGAGATCGAACAGAGTGACGCCCTGCTCGGTCCCGACGGGGCGGAAGCCGCTGCGGGCGATGCGGCGCAGGTCGGTCTCGGAGAGGTCGCCGGTCAGTTCGGATGCCCGCGCCCACAGGCCCCAGGAGATCGACGTGGCCGCGAGGCCGTGTGCCGCGCGGTGCAGGGCCAGCGCGTCGAGGAAACCGTTGGCGGCGGCGTACGTGGACTGGCCGGGCCCGCCAATGACCGCGGCGACCGAGGAGAACAGTACGAAGGCGGTCAGCCCGAGGTCACGGGTCAGGTCGTGCAGGTGCCAGGCCGCATCGGCCTTGGGCCGCATGACAGCGGCGAGCCGCTCGGGGGTCTGGGCGGCGATCACCCCGTCGTCCAGCACGCCCGCGGTGTGGACGACTCCACGCAACGGCCGCTCGGGCGGGACGGTGTCCAGCACCCGGGAGAGGGCGTCCCGGTCGGACACGTCGCAGGCGGCGAGGGTCACCGAGGCGCCGAGCGCGGCCAGTTCGTCCCGCAGGGCGCTCGCCCCCGGGGCGTCGACGCCGCGCCGGCTGGTCAGCAGCAGATGGCGTACTCCGTGCTCGGTGACCAGATGCCGGGCGAAGAGGCCACCGAGTGAACCGGTGCCGCCGGTGATCAGGACGGTGCCTGCGGGATCCCAGACCGGGGCGCCGTCCGCCGCGGGCCGGTCGGCCCTGGTCAGGCGGGGGACGAGTACGGCATGACCGCCCGCCCCTTCCGCGTCCCGTACGGCGGCCTGTGGTTCACCCGAGGCGACCAGGGCGGACAGCACGGCGTCCAGGCCGGGTGCGTCCGGGTCCGGGACATCGGCCAGGACGATCCTGCCGGGTGCCTCGGACTGGGCCGAGCGCAGCAGCCCCCAGGCGGCGGCAGCGGCGGGGTCCCTGACGTCCTCGCCGTCGGATGCCGCGACGGCCCCGCTGGTGAGCACGACCAACGGTGTCGCGTACGGGGTGTCGTCGGCCAGCCACTGCTGGACCAGTTCCAGAGCGCGGCCCACGGTGCGGTGCACGGCGTCCGGAAGGGGGGTGCCCAGCGGTGCGGCGAGGCGGACGCGCACCGCGTCGACGGCCGTGCCGCTGCCGACGGCGGCGGAGAGGGCCCGCACGTCGGGCGGGCCGCCGTCCTCGCCGGTCTCCGCCCAGTGCAGCGTCGCGGGCGGCAGCCGGCGGGGCGTCCAGGTGACGCGGAACAGTGCGTCGTGGTCCCGGGTCCGTGCGGCTGCGACAGCGGCCGGTGCGAGGGCCTCCGGGATGACGGCGGCCACGTCGGCGACGGGTGCGCCGGACGGGTCAGCAAGGTGGAGGGCGTAGCCGGCCGCGCCGTCGGGGCGCGGGCTGAGGCGGACGCGCAGGGCCCGTGCGCCGGTCGCGTACAGACGCACTCCCCGCCAGCGCACCGCCGCGGCCCGCCCACCGTCGAGCACCGGTCGCAGGGCGGCTCCCACGAGCAGCGGGTGGATCCCGAACGCGTCCGCCTGGTCTGCCAGTTCGTCCGGCAGCCGTACCTCGGCGAAGAGCTCGCCGTCCCGCTGCCAGACACCGTCCGTGCCCTGGTCGCCCGCTGCGAGGGCGGTGGCTCCGGCGGGCGGCCACGGCCCGGTGCCGAGGGCCGCAGGGGGCGCGGTCAGCGGGTCCTGGCCGAGGGTGCCGTGGGCATGGCGGATCCAGGAGGCGCCGGAGTCGTCGGACCGGGTGTGCACGGTGAGGGAGCGCCGGCCGTCCGGGTCCGCCGCGCCGACCCGGACCTGGAGGCGCAGCGCGCCGGTGACGGGCAGGACGAGGGGCTCGTCGATGTGGAGTTCCTCGACGACGGCGCAGCCGGTCCCGTCCCCCGCACGGATGGCCAGTTCGGTGAGCACGGCGGCGGGCACGAGGGGCTCCCCGGTCGCCGTGCGCGCGGCGAGCCAGGGGTGGGCGCGCTCCGAGAGGCGTCCGGTGAAGAGCGTCTCGTCGCTGTCGCCGAGCGCCAGTGCCGTACCGAGCAACGGGTGCCCGGCCGGGTCGAGGCCGAGCCCTGCGGCGTCGGATGCCGGGGCCGAGGCCTCCACCCAGTAGCGCTGATGCTGGAAGGCGTACGTCGGCAGCGGTACGCGCCTGGCGCCCGACGGTGCGTAGAACGCCTCCCAGTCCACATCCACACCGGCCAGGTGCAGGTCGGCGATGCCCTGGACCAGGGCGTCCGGCTCGGCCCGGCCGCGCCGCTGGAGGGCGAGGGCCCGGGTGCCGGCACGGTCGTCGAGGATGCTCCGGTTCAGGGCGGTCAGGACACTGTCGGGTCCGATTTCGAGGAAGGTGCGGACGCCGTGCTCATACATCGTGGTCACCGCGTCGCCGTACCGAACGGCCTCACGCACCTGACGGACCCAGTAATC
>NZ_JBEZIH010000037.1:0-72383 GCF_040650935.1 Streptomyces sp. NPDC048565 | reverse complement strand
CTCGTTCACGGTCTTCGTGAGCGAGCGCTCGAAGCCGCTGACGTGGGTGCCGCCCTTGGGGGTGGCGATGATGTTGACGAAGGACCTGAGGGTCGAATCCCGCCGGTGCTACGCGCCGAGCAGCGTCCGCACCCGGTCCGCTCCGACCGCGAGGAGCAGCGTGGGCAGACGGGGGCCGGTGTCGCGGCCGACGAGCAGCCGGTACAGCAGCGCGAAGAAGGAGCGCTGGGCGACCTTCAGCTCGGGCGTCGGCCTGGCGTCCGGCTCCAGGCCCTCCAGCACCTTCGGCACTCCGTAGACGAGCGTGGTCAGGCCGTCCAGCGACCAGTGCGAGTCGAGCCCTTCCAGCAGCAGCCGCAGCGACTCACGGCCCTGCTCGTCCAGGGAGCCGAGCAGTTCCTTGTCCGGCTCGTCGCGGACGATGGTGCGTGCCTCGGCCGGCACCTGCGTGGTGATCCAGCTCTCGGCGCGGTCGAGCCTGGGCCGCACCTCGTCGAGCGAGGTCAGCGGGTGCTCCGGGTCGAGCTCGCTGAGGATGCGCAGCGTCTGGTCCTCCGCGCCGGCGGTGATGTCGGCGACCGAGGCGAGCGTGCGGTACGGCAGCGGCCGGGGGGTGCTGGGCAGCTCTCCCGCGGCCGTACCGATGGCGCGGGCGTGGGCGGCGGCGTCGGCGGGGAGCACCGTGCCGTCGGCGACCTTGCGGGCCAGCGAGTCCCACTCGTCGTACAGCCGCTGGATCTCCTGGTCGAAGGCGATCTTGAAGGACTGGTTCGGCCTGCGGCGCGCGTACAGCCAGCGCAGCAGGGGTGCCTCCATGATCTTCAGCGCGTCGGCCGGGGTCGGCACGCCGCCCTTGCTGGAGGACATCTTGGCCATGCCGGAGATCCCGACGAACGCGTACATCGGGCCGATCGGCTGGACGCCGTCGAAGATCTCGCGGACGATCTGGCCGCCGACGACGAAGGAGGAGCCGGGCGAGGAGTGGTCGACGCCGCTGGGCTCGAAGATCACGCCCTCGTAGGCCCAGCGCATCGGCCAGTCGACCTTCCAGACCAGCTTGCCGCGGTTGAACTCGTTGAGCCGGACGGTCTCGGCGAAGCCGCACGCCGAGCAGGTGTAGTTCAGCTCGGTCGTGTCGTCGTCGTAGGAGGTGACGACGGTGAGGTCCTTCTCGCAGTTGCCGCAGTAGGGCTTGTACGGGAAGTAGCCGGCGGCGCCCGAGCCGCCGTCGTCCTCGTCCGCGGCGCCTGAGCCCTCGGCGGCCTCCAGCTCGGCCTCGTCGACCTTCTTCTGCTGCGGCTTCTTGCCGCCCTTGCCGCCCGCCGCGCCGTCCTTCTTGGTGCGGTAGCGGTCGAGGACGGCGTCGATGTCCGCGCGGTGCCTCATCGCGTGCAGGACCTGCTCGCGGTACGTCCCCGCCGTGTACTGCTCGGTCTGGCTGATGCCGTCGTACTCGACGCCGAGCTCGTCCAGCGCGGCGGTCATCGCGGCCTTGAAGTGCTCGGCCCAGTTCGGGTAGGCCGACCCGGCCGGGGCGGGCACCGAGGTCAGCGGCTTACCGATGTGCGCCTGCCAGGAGTCGTCGACGCCATCGACGCCGTTCGGCACCTTGCGGTAGCGGTCGTAGTCGTCCCAGGAGATCAGGTGCCGCACGGTGTGCCCGCGGCGGCGGATCTCGTCGGCGACCAGGTGCGGGGTCATGACCTCGCGGAGGTTGCCCAGGTGGATTGGGCCCGACGGGGAGAGCCCGGACGCGACGACGACCGGTTTGCCAGGCGCACGTCGCTCCGATTCGGCGATGACATCGTCCGCGAAGCGGGAGACCCAGTCGGTCTCGGTGCTGCTCTGACTCGAAGCCACGGTCGGCACGTCCTTCTCTCGTGTAGGACTCGTAGGGGGCGCCCCCATGAGGGACACCCTTCATTCTCCCAGCTACCCCCCGCAGCGCGAAAACGGCTTTACCCCCCGTGGGATACTGGAGTGATCACCTGTCCTCTACCGAAACGGCAGCCGGCTCATGGCCTCGGTCCCTTCCCTTGCTTCCACGCTCCAGCAGCAGCTCGCGGACGCCCTGACGGCAGCTCTGCCGGAGGCCGGCACCGCGGACCCGCTGCTGCGCCGAAGTGACCGGGCCGACTTCCAGGCCAACGGGATCCTCGCGCTCGCCAAGAAGCTCAAGGGCAACCCGCGCGAGCTGGCCTCCAAGGTGACGGCGGAGCTTCCCACCGGTGACACCGGTGACCTGATCAAGGACATCGAGGTCTCGGGCCCCGGCTTCCTGAACGTCACGCTCACCGACGCGGCGATCGTCCGGACGCTCGCCGCGCGCGCCGCCGACGGCGACCGGCTCGGCGTCCCGCTGAAGGCCGATGCGGGCACGACCGTCATCGACTACGCCCAGCCGAACGTGGCCAAGGAGATGCACGTCGGCCATCTGCGGTCGGCGGTCATCGGTGACGCGATGGCCCAGATCCTGGAGTTCACCGGCGAGAGCGTGGTCCGGCGCCACCACATCGGCGACTGGGGCACCCAGTTCGGCATGCTCATCCAGTATCTCTTCGAGCACCCGGACGAGCTGACCCACGAGGGCGACGAGGCGGACGGCGAGGCGGCGATGTCGTCGCTGAACCGCGTCTACAAGGCGTCGCGGGTCCTCTTCGACTCCGACGAGGAGTTCAAGGCGCGCTCCCGTGACCGGGTGGTGGCCCTCCAGGCCGGTGACCCGGAGACGCTGGCGCACTGGCAGCGGTTCGTCGACGAGTCGAAGGTCTACTTCTACTCCGTCTTCGACAAGCTCGACATGACGATCGACGACCCCGACATCGTGGGCGAGTCCGGCTACAACGACATGTTGGAGGAGACCTGCCGGATCCTGGAGGAGACGGGCGTCGCCGTCCGCTCCGAGGGCGCGCTGTGCGTGTTCTTCGACGATGTGAAGGGCCCGGACGGCAACCCGGTGCCGCTGATCGTCAAGAAGACCAACGGCGGCTACGGCTACGCGGCCACCGACCTCTCCGCGATCCGCGACCGGGTCCAGGGGCTGAAGGCCGACACCCTGCTGTACGTCGTCGACGCCCGGCAGTCCCTGCACTTCAAGATGGTCTTCGAGACGGCCCGCCGCGCCGGCTGGCTGAACGACGACGTCACCGCGTACCAGCTGGCCTTCGGCACGGTACTGGGCAAGGACGGCAAGCCGTTCAAGACCCGTGAGGGCGTCACGGTCCGGCTGGAGGACCTCCTGGACGAGGCCGTCGAGCGGGCCACCGCGGTGGTCCGGGAGAAGGCCGAGAAGGTGGGCCTGACCGAGGAGGAGATCGTCGAGAACGGCCGGTACGTCGGCGTGGGCGCCGTGAAGTACGCGGACCTGTCGACCTCAGCCGTGCGGGACTACAAGTTCGACCTGGAGCAGATGGTATCGCTGAACGGCGACACCTCGGTGTACCTCCAGTACGCCTACGCCCGGATCCGCTCCATCCTGCGCAAGGCGGGCGACGCGAAGCCCGTCGCGCACCCGGAGCTGGACCTGGCCCCGGCCGAGCGCGCGCTGGGC
Organism: Streptomyces sp. NPDC048565; assembly: GCF_040650935.1. Taxonomy (NCBI): domain Bacteria; kingdom Bacillati; phylum Actinomycetota; class Actinomycetes; order Kitasatosporales; family Streptomycetaceae; genus Streptomyces; species Streptomyces sp. NPDC048565. Next base: position 68,833 of record NZ_JBEZIH010000037.1, on the reverse strand, counting down.
CTGCATCTGGACCGGTTCGGCGAGGTCCTGGCCGAGGTCGCCGAGGGGTACGAGCCGCACAAGCTGGCCGCGTATCTGTACCAGCTGGCCTCGCACCTCACCACGTTCTACGACCAGTGCCAGGTGCTGAGCGACGACAACCCGGCGGAGGTCGTCGAGAACCGGCTGTTCCTCGTCGAGCTCACCGCCCGCACCCTCCACCAGGGCATGAAGCTGCTCGGCATCAGGACGCCCGAGCGCCTCTGACCGTGTGACGCAGGGGGCTGTCGGGGCGCGAGCCCCGGCAGCCCCCTTGTCATGTCCGATGCCAGGCATGTCCAGGCGGCATATCCCCGGAATTGACTGCGGGGGAAAACATGAACAGTGCTCACATAAGAACGGCCGCCACTCCGCCCGAATAGTGTTACCCGCGGACGCACCTGGATTCGGCAGGACCTATATTTTTCGCCAGCAGCGCGCAATGTTCCGCGAATCCACTCGCCCGAAACCCCCTGGGCTTTTAGCGGCCTACCGCGCGAGTAACATGACATTCCGGCGAAAGAGTTGCCACTTACTCTGGAGTAGCGCCCATGTACCGGGCGGTAGATCGTAAGGTCGCCGTATCGTGAGACCGCAGCACCGGCTCAGGAAAAACCACGATGCGGGAGTGGTGGGCCGGCTGCCAGGCAACAGGAACAATTGCTTCCACCGTACGGGAGGCAAGGGGGATACATGGAGAAGCGGCTGACCTTCAAGGTGTTAGGGCCCCTGGAAGTGACGTCCGGGACCGAGCAGGTGCCGGTCGGGGGGCCACGGCACCGGACCATTCTCGTCGTGCTGCTGCTCAGCCCGGGCAGGATCGTCCCGGTCGACACCCTGATCGAGGCCGTGTGGGGCGACCGCCCACCGGCCACCGCTCGTACCCAGGTGTCCATCTGTATCGCGGCGCTGCGCAAGACGTTCAAGACCGCCGGCTTCCCCGGCGAGGTCATCGTCACCGCCCACCCCGGCTACCTCCTCCAGGTGGGCATGCACCAGCTGGACTCGGAGGAGTTCTCCGGGCTGGTCGCGGCGGCCGAGCTGGCCGTCAAGAACAACAGGCTCGCCGAGGCCGCCCGTTGCTACGCGGACGCGCTGAAGCTGTGGCGCGGCCGGCCGCTGGCGGGCGTGACGGGAAGGCTCGTGGAGGACGAGGCGCGGCGGCTGGAGGAACTGCGCCTCGACACCTACGAGAACGCCACGGCCGTGCACCTGCGGCTCGGCGACCACCAGAAGATCCTTCCCGATCTGGCGGCGATGGTCCGCGAGCATCCGCTGCGCGAGCGGGCACGGCATCAACTGATAACCGCCCAGTACCACTCGGGCCGGCGGGCGGAGGCCCTGGAGACCTTCAGGGACGGACGCCGCTGGCTCATCGATGAGCTCGGCCTCGAACCGGGTCCTGCCCTGTCCGAGCTGCACAACGCGATCCTGCAGGACGAGCCCTCGCTGACCGCTCACGGGCCGGAGGGCGCGGGCGGCGACGCGCTGCCGGGGCAGAAACCCGTCGGCGACCCGCTGGAGCTTCCGCCCGATGTGTCGGGTCTCGCCGGCCGTAAGGAGGAGCTGGCCCAGCTCGACGAACTGCTCGAACTCAGCGCGGTGGCACACGGCCCGGCCACGGGTCTGATCACCGGGGTCGGCGGGGTCGGCAAGACATGTCTGGCGGTCCGCTGGGCGCACAGCGTCGCCGACCGCTTCCCCGACGGCCAGCTCTTCGCCGACCTCCGCGGCTACGACGAGCATCTGGAGCCCACGACCGCCGGGGAGATCCTCGGCCGGTTCCTGCGCTCCCTCTCGGTGCCCATAGGGCAGATACCGGCCGAACCCGAGGAACGCGCGGCGCTCTACCGCAGTCTGCTCGCAGACCGCCGGGTGCTGGTGGTGCTCGACAACGTTCGCACGTTCGCGCAGGTGCGCCCGCTGCTGCCGAGCAGCGGGGGCTGCTGCGTCGTGGTGACCAGCAGGGAGCAACTGCCCGAGATGGTCGCCTGGCCGCCGCAGGCCTGGGTGCGGCTCGGCCGACTGTCACCGTACGAGGCGGTCGAGCTCCTCGGGAAGATCGTCGGCGAGGAGCGCATCGCCGCCGACCCGCTGTCCGCCGCCCGGCTCGCGGAGCTGTGCGACCTGTTGCCGCTCGCCCTGCGCATCGCCGGGGCGCGGCTCGCCTCCAAGCCGCACTGGACGGTGTCGCGCCTGGTGCGGCGGCTGAGCGACGAAGGGCTTCGCCTGGACGAGCTGAGCTCGGGAGAGTCCCAGGTGCGTGCCAGTTTCGCCCTGACCTACCGCGGCCTCTCCCCGTCGACGGCGCTGCTGTACCGGAGCCTGGGCCTGCTCGATGTGCCGGATTTCGGGGCCTGGGTCGCCTCCGCGCTGCTGGACACGGATCTGCTGACCGGGGAGCGGCTCATCGAGCAACTGGTCGACGCGCAGTTCCTCGACGTGGTCGGCCTGGACGCGACGGGGCACCCCCGCTACCGGTTCCAGAACCTGCTGCGGCTGTTCGCCCGTGAGCGCGGCGAGGTGGAGGAGACCCCCGAGGAGAGACAAGCCGCACGGCAACGCGCCTTCCGGGCCTATCTCTCGCTGGCCGAGCAGGCTCACCGCCGCTCCTACGGGGGCGACTTCAGCATCATCCACAGCGCGGTGCCCCGCCATCCGCTGCCGGACGAACTCGGCGCCGGGCTGCTCACCGCCCCGCTCGACTGGCTGGAGACCGAGCGGCTCTCCCTGGTCTCGGTCGTCGAGCGGGCCGCCGCGCTCGGTATGGACGAGCTCGCCTGGGATCTGACGATGTCCGTCATGGTGCTCTTCGAGACGCGCAACTACCTCGACGACTGGCGCGAGTGCAGCGAGCGGGCGCTCGCCGCCGCCAGGGCGGCCGACAACGCCCGTGGCCAGGCCGCGATGCTGCACAGTCTCGGGGCGCTGGAGATGCGCCAGCGCGACTTCGGCGGGGCGTACACGTCCTTCACCCAGGCTCTCGCGCTCCATGACCGGGCGGGCGAGGCGCACGGCCACGCCCTCGTCCTGCGCAACATGGCCATGATCGACGAGATGCGCGGGGACCTGGAGACCGCCATGAACCGCAGCGCACAGGCCCTGGCGACGTTCCGGACGGTCGGCGACCTCTCGTCGGAGGCCCATGCGCTGAACAACATGGCGCAGATCGAGCTGGACCGTGGCCGTACGGACTCGGCGAAGCAGCTGAGCCTCGAATCGCTGCGGGTCTCCACGGCGATCGGTGAGGGCGGAGCCCGCAGTCTGGCGCTCGGGACCCACCGGCTGGCCCGGGTGTACCTCGCGCAGCAGGAGTACGGCCTGGCGGAGGAGGCGTTCCTGCGGATGATCCGGATCGTCCGGGCCAAGGCCGACATGTTCGGTCTGGCCCATGGGCTGCTCGGGCTGGGCGAGGCAAGACTGGGCACGCGCAGCTGGGCGCAGGCGAGGGAAACGCTGCGGCACGCACTCGAAATCGTGGGACTGGTCGACAGCGCTCTGGTCGAGGGGAAAATCAAACTGGCCCTGGGCGAGGCGTCCAGGGAATGCGGCGACCTCCAGGACGCCCAGCGATATTTCACCGAGGCACGGGCGGACTTCACCCGGATCGGTGTCGAGACATGGGTGGAGCGAGCGCATCTGGCGCTCGTCGAAACATGTCCCGCAGAAGAGACGCCAGAAATCCACTGACGGTTCCACAATCCGCTGACCGGTTCCTACCTACCGGTACCCGGAATCCCTTCACCTTCGATATCGGCGGCCCCGGAAACCGAAAGCGGAGTGATAATGAGCCGAAACCCTGGTGCCATAACGTTCATCGCATAGCACGTTGCCGACATGGGGGAAGTCAAGTCATGCAGAACGTCCGTCACACAATCGCCACCGCCACGATCACCGCTGTTCTCGTGGGGCTGTGCACCGTCGCCGGTGCCGGAGCGGCCTCGGCGGCGCAGGCCGGCAACGAGCCCGGCCTGTCGGCCGTGACCGGCGGGCAGGCCGGCAACGGCACGGATGACGAGAGCTGGCACTGAGCATCCGCGGGCCGGAGGGGTACACACCCGGCCCGCGGAGGTGAACAGCGGGCGCCGGGATCCCGGCGCCCGCTCCGTGTGTGCGCTTCAGGCGCCCGCTCCTGCCGCCCTCCGGCCACCCTCGCAGTGCCCGTCTCCGGCGGCCCTGGCGGCGAAGAAAATATATCCGCGATATACGAGGGCGGTACGGTCCGCGCCACGCAGCCGGCAGTCGAAATGACAGAGAGTGCTTATGGCGCCCCCTCGCAACATGTTCGAGAACAGCGGCGGCCGCGGGGCTGAGGACAGTCCCGCGGCCGTGTTCCGCGCGCTCCGCGCCGGCGGAGACACGCATGTCTGGTGGTGGCGCCGGCCGTTGCGGACCGATCCCGCGGATCTTGCCCTGCTCAACACCGAGGAGTTCCGGCAGGCCCTGTGCCTGCATGCGGAGCGGGATGCGGCGGCGTACGTCCACACTAGGGCGACGGCGCGCAGGGCTGTCGGGGAGCTCCTCGCCGTCGCACCGGGGGACGTCGACATCGCGAGGCAGCTCTGTTCGGTCTGCGGAGATCCCGGGCACGGCCCCACACGTCTCGAAAGACCGGAAGTCCCTCTGGCCATAGGCCTGGCCCGTACCGGCGACCACACCGTCCTCACGGTGGGGACCGGGGCCGCGATCGGCGTGGCCGTGGAGCGTCTGCGGCCGGTACGCCAGGACGTGCTGAGCGAGTCGTGGCTCACCCCCGACGAGGCGCTCCATCTGCTCGAGCTGCCGAGGGGCGCGGCCCGGGACAAGGTCTTCTACCGATGTTGGACCCGGAAGGAGGCCGTCCTCAGAGCCTTGGGGCATGTATCGGATGGGGTCCGTCCGGATCAGGTCGAGTCCTATCCTGCGACGACGGACACCGTGCTGATGCACTGCCCCGGCACTCCCGACGCGCTGCACCCCGACGGCCGTACCGCCTGGGTCGTACGTGATCTGACGCTCTCCGCACGCGTGGCCGCCGCCGTCGCCCAGCCCGCCGAGACCGAGCCGGCCTGCGGTCCGGTGCGGATCCACTCGCCCGAAGCCCCGGTGCGGGGCACCGTTCCCGGCGCGCTGTGACACCGCACGGGCGGTGACACGCACGGCACGGACCGTGGCACACGGGGCACGGGCGCCGACATGTGGGCCCCGCTCAGTGGGCGGCGGTGGCTTCGGGCTGTTCGGGCTGTCCACGGTGCGCCGTGTCCTTCAGTAACCTGGCCAGGAGCAGCACCAGTTCGTGGAAGCGGTAGAGCGGCCGGCCCTGCCGGTCGACACCGCAGATGTCGAGCAGCGCACCGTCCACCAGTCGTTCGAGGCGCTGCTCCGCCGCCGGTTCCCGGGTCCCCAGATGCGTGGCCGCCCGCTGTGCGGGGAACGCCTCCGCACCGATGTCCGCCAGCTGGATCAGTGTGGTCCGTGCCTGCTCGGATCCGGGTAGCTGCCGCAGCGCCGGCATCAGCGCGCCGATCACGTCGATCCCGCCGTAGGACAGCTCCCGCAGCCGGGTCTCCGGATCCGCCAGCCGCTCGGCGAGCCGGGCGACGGGCCAGAAGGGGCGCGCGGCGAGCCTGCTCCCCGTGACGCGGAGCGCGAGCGGCAGTCCCGCGCAGTAGGCGAGCACATCGTCGGTCGCGTCGGGCTCGGCCAGCAGCCGCGCACGGCCGGCGGACGCGGCCAGCAGGTCGAACGCGGCTCCCTCGTCGAACGGGGCGAGCGCGGTCGTTCGCGCTGTCGTCACCTGGGTCAGCCGGGCACGGCTCGTGATCAGGACGACCGCGTCCGGCGACCCGGACAGCAGAGGGTCGAGCCCGCCGCTGCCGACGGCGCCGTCGAGGACGATCAGGAGTCGCTTGCCCGCTGTGCGTCTGCGGTAGAGACGCACCAGCTCGTCCAGTTCCATGCGCCCGTCCGCACCGCTGCCCGTACCGCCCCTGCCGACGCGTTCGTCCAGCCCCCGCAGCAGTGTCGTGAGCACCTCTGCGGGCGGCCGAGGCCGGCCGTCGGGCTGGTCGAGTTCGGCGAAGAGACAGCCACCGGGGTAGTGCGCGGCGCCGGCGTGGGCGGCGTGCACGGCGAGCGCCGTCTTGCCCACGCCCGCCATGCCGGTGACCAGCAGATGGCGCGGGCCACGGCCGGCCGCGGCGTCGGCCAGCTGGGCGCGCAGGGCGGTGAGTTCGGCCTGGCGACCGATGAAGTCCTCGGTGTCCGGGGGCAGCAGCATCGCCGGGGCGTCGTCGGTCTCGTAACCGGACTCCTCGCTCTGCCGGGGCCTGGCCCCGGGCCCGGGGCCCCGGTTACCGGCGAGCACGGCCTCGTACGTCGATCCGAGTGCCTCGCCGGGGTCGATGCCGAGCTGTTCGGCGAGCAGACTGCGTCCCTCGTAGTAGCTCTGCAGCGCGTCGCTCTGGCGCCCGCCGCGGTAGTACGCCGTCATCAGCTGTGCACGCAACTTCTCCCTCAGCGGAAATTGCGCGACGAGGCCGGTGAGTTCGGCGGTGAGCTGCTCGTGCCGGCCGAGCGCGAGGTCCGCCTCGATCCGGCTTTCGAGCGCGTGCATCCGCGCCTCCTCCAGCTGAGGAAGCGCGGCGTCGGCGAGGTGTTCGGTGACGTTGGAGAGCGCCGTTCCCTGCCAGTGCCCCAGCGCCTCCGTGAGCAGCGCCCCGGCCTCGCCGAAGCGCTTACGGCGCAGCGCGTCGCGCCCCAGCTTCTCCAGCCGCTCGAACTCCAGAAGGTCAACTCTGCAGTGCGGCGCGGCGAGCAGATAGCCGGGCTGGCGACGCTCGATCCGGACTTCATCGCCCAGAAGCTTGCGAAGCCTGGACATGTACGTATAGATCTGTGCGCCGGACGTCGCCGGCGGCTCCCATCCCCACAGGAGCGTATTGAGCCGGGTGTCGGACACCACGCGCCCTCTTGCGAGCAGCAGGGACGCGAGCACTGTGTGCACCTTGGAACCGGACAGCGCAACGCGTGTGCCGTCCTTGTGAGCTTCAACCGGGCCGAGGACTCGGAAGTCCATTCGGCACCCCCCGTCTGGCTAATGCGAACGTGTGCTCGCTGCAGAAGCTATGCGGGTGCCTTATTCGCGGGTTATTCGTTCGGTAACGCCTTGGCCTTGGCCTTGTGATGCGGGGGTGGAAGCCTCGCCCCCCGGCCTGGTTCCCGGGCGGGTTCCCGGGCCGGGTGCGGGGCCGCCGCCCGGAACCGGCGGCGGCCCGTCATCTCCCGTGTCAAGGGACGCGTTTCAGCCGGTGACCTCCAGATCACGGCCGAGGAGCGCGGCGACGACCTTGTGCACATGCTTGCCGTTGTCGGAGTTCGTCATGACGACACAGCCGTTGCCTGACCGAAGCCGCAGCGAGGTCAGCGCACGGAACCCGGCCGTCTGCCCGCCGTGCCCGAACTCCGGGTCCGCCATCGAGCCGTCGACCACGGTGCCCAGACCGTAGAAGCTCCCGGGGAACGCCTCCGTGAGCATGACACCCGCGGACCGCGCGGACAGCAGGTCCGAGAAGCCCAGATGGGCCTGCCGGATCTCCACCGCCAGCTGGGCCAGATCGGAAGGTGTGGACCACAGGCCGCTGCCCGCGAGCACCGGGCGTACCCGGTAGCCGTCCAGGAGCGCACGGCTGTGCTGGTCGTGACCGTCGGCGACGTCCCTGCCTGCGGCGTGCGGGGCACCGGGAGCGAGGAAGGAGCTGTCCCGCATGCCCAGGGGGCCGAACACCAGCTCCGCCGCCAGCTCCTGGAATCCCTGTGCGGTCACATCGGTCAGCAGCTGCTCGATCATCGCCCACTGGCTGCCGGCCTTGCGGAACAGCGCCCCCGGCTCGTGCTCGGCCTCCACCTCGTCCAGTACGGCCCCCAGCTCCGGCATGGTCTCGCCCGGCCGCCACCAGGTGCTGGGCGTCTGTGACAGACCGGCGGTGTTCGACAGCAGGTGCCGCAGCGTCAGCGGCCGGCCGCCCGGCGCCTTGGGGGCACGGCGACCGCTCAGGTAACCGTCGATGTCCGCGTCCAGCTCGAGCACGCCCCGGTCGACGAGCCGCAGCGCCGCGAAGGCCGTGACGTGCTTGCTGATCGAACCGGCCTGGAACCGGGTCCGCAGCGTCACCGGAGCACCGGCCGTCCTCGTCCCGTAGGCCTGCACCCCGACCAGCTGGCCGTCCTTGAGAAGCGCGACAGCGGCGCCGGGCACCCCGTGCGCCTCCATCGCCCCTGCCACGTCGGACGCGGCCTGCTGCCCACCTGCTGTGACCATCGTCATCGGCACGCTCGCTCCTCCGTCGGTCGTCCCGGTCGTCCCGGTCTTCTCGGCGTGCCCGGTTCCGGGCTCGGCGCCGTCGATCGTCAGCGCGAGATCCTCGATGGTCTCGCTGTCCAGCAGCATCCGCAGCGTGAGGTCGAGCCCCGACTTCCGGGCAGCGGCCATCACATGGACGATGCGCATCGAGTCGGCCCCCAGGTCCAGCAGCCGGTCCCGCACGCCCACGTCGGGCACCTGGAGCACCTCGACGCAGGTCGCCACGAGCAGCTGCTCGGTCCTGGTGCGCGGTGCCACGTACTCCCGGTCGGCGACCAGCGCCGTACGTCCTGGCGCGGGCAGCGCCCTGCGGTCGACCTTGCCGGCCGCGTTCAGCGGCATCGCGTCGAGCAGGACGAACGCGCCGGGCACCATGTACGAGGGCAGCGAGGCCCCCAGGTGCGTACGCAGCTGTGCCTGCTCGACGGACCCGCCGGTGACCGCGTAGGCGACGAGCAGCTTCTCGCCGTTGCCGTCCTCGCGGGCGACCACCGTCGCGTCCTTGACCTCGGGGTGGGCCAGGAGCACTTCCTCGATCTCGCCCAGTTCGATGCGGTAGCCCCGTATCTTCACCTGGTTGTCGATCCGGCCGAGGCACTCCAGCTCCCCGTCCGGCCTGAACCGCGCCAGGTCACCGGTCCGGTACATCCGCGACCCCGGCTTCCCGCCGAACGGCTCCGGGAGGAACCGCTCGGCCGTCAGCCCCGGCCGCCCGACGTACCCGCGGGCCACACCGGCGCCCGCGATGTACAGCTCACCGACCACACCCACCGGCACGGGCTGCTGCACCGCATCCAGCACATACGTCCGGTAGTTGTGGATGGGCCGCCCGATCGGCACGGTGGCGGCGTCCGGCTCGATCTCCCAGGCGGTGGACCAGACCGTCGCCTCGGTCGGACCGTACTGGTTGACCAGCCGGTCCACCCTGCCCCTCAGATCACGGGCGAGCCCGGGCGGGCATTCCTCGCCGCCGGTGACGGCCGTCAGCGGCACACGGCCAAGACCGGCGGCGATGAGGAGCTTCCACCCCGCAGGGGTGGCCTGGGCATGGGTGACCCCTGCGGTCTCGACGAGCCGCAGCTGCGCGTCCGCGTCGTGGACCTGGTCGTCATCGGCGAGAACCACCCGGCCGCCCGTGATCAGCGGCAGATAGAGCTCCGTCGTCGAGATGTCGAAGGAAAGCGACGTCGACGCCAGCCAGGTGTGCTCCGGATTCGCCTTGTACCGCTCCCGCATCGAGAACAGGACGTTCAGCAGGGAGAAGTGCGCGATCTGCACCCCCTTGGGACGCCCCGTGGAGCCGGAGGTGAACAGCGTGTAGGCGAGCCGGTGCCCGCGGGACGGGTCCTTCGGGCCCCGGTCCGCCGGCTCCTCCACCCGGGTGCCGGGCCGGACCGCGATCAGAGCGCCGTCCCGGTCGAGGTCGACGACCGCACCGTCGAAGCCCCCGCCGAGGCGCTCGTACAGGCTTCCCTGCGTCACGATCAGCCGGGCTCCGGCGGAACGCAGCATGTAGGTCAGCCGGTCCGCCGGCAGCCCCGCGTCCAGGGGCAGATGGGAGCCGCCCGCCTTCCAGATGCCCAGGAGGCCGGGCAGCGTGTCGAGCCCGCGGTTCAGCAGGACACCGACCACGGACTCGGGCCCCACACCGGCCTCGCGCAGCTGGTGCGCGATCCGGTTGGCCCGCACATCGAGCTCGCGGTACGTCAGGGTCTCCGCGCCCACCTGCACGGCGACGGCATCGGGGGTGGCCGAGACGGTCGCCTCGATCACCTCGTGCACATATCTGCTCATCCCCACTCCACCTCGGTGTCGTTCCAGTCCTCCAGCACCTGGGTCAGCTCAGCGGTGGACAGCAGCGCCGCGTCCACGTCCCCGTCCGGATCGGCCGCCATGGCCTCCAGCACCGCCCGGTACATCCCGGCGAGCCGCTCGGCGTTCGCCCGGTTGAGACCGGTACTGACGGCCCGCAGGACCAGCCGTCCCGGCACATTGGCGATCGACAGCGTGAACTCGTTGGAGCTGTCACCCGCCCCGGCCTGCACATCGACCGTCCCGGTATCCACCTGGTGGAAGTCCTGGTAGCGGTACATGATGTCGAACAGCCGCCGCCCGCCGGCCAGACGCTGCACCGCGGGAAGCGGATGGCGCCGGTGACCGTAGACCTCGGCCTCGCGGTCGAAGACCTGCCGGATCAGCTCGCTCCAGGTCCTCGCCGTGCGGTCATGGGCGAACGGCAGCGTGTTGAGGTACATGCCGTAGACCCGCTCGGCCCCGGGAACCTCAGGACGTGCGCTGTACAGCACGCCCGTGTGGAAGGCCGGCTCGTTGGTCACCGTGCTGAGCACCTTCAGGTGCGTGGCCAGCAGGACCGCCTTGAACGACGTACCGCTGGACGTCGCCAGCGCGCGCAGCGCCGGCTCGATGTCGCGGAACTCCACCGAGAGCTTGAAGTCCTCACGCGGGGCGGCGTTGCCGTCACCCCAGTCCGCGGGCAGGACGCACATGGCGTGCCGGTCGATGATCCCCTGCCAGTAGCCCCGGTCCTCGTCCGATTCCAGGGACTCCTGTTCGGCCGCGATGAAGTCGGCGTAGCGCACGGCCGTCGGCTCCGGCTGCTCGGGCTCCTCACCCGCCGCGTACGCGTGGTAGAGGTCGAGCACCTCCATCAACAGGGACTGCTGGCTCCACCCCTCGGTGATGGCGTGGCAGTGCGTGAAGCCCAGGTGCCACGCCTCGTCGGACTCGACGAGTGCGGCGACACGGAGCAGCGGAGGCCGCCCGAGCTCGAACAGCTCGGCCCGTTCCGCAGCGATGTGCGCCCGGCGGGCTTCCGTGAACTGCTCGGCGTCCAGGCTCCGCAGATCCTGCACGACCACCGGAATGACGGCGTCCGCACGGACCAGCTGGAGGGGGATGTCGAACTCCTCGATGGAGAACGACGTACGCAGCATCTCGTGGCGCTCCACGATCGTCTGCCCCGCACGGCGCAGGGCGTCGGCGTCGAAGGGCCTGCCGTCCTTGATCCGGAACGTGGACGTGTTGTGGTACTTGTTCAGCCCGTCATCGGCGAGCATCTCGACCAGCATGCCGAGCTGCACCTTGGATATCGGGTACGCGTCGACGAGACCGTCCGGCAGCGCCGCGCGGATCTCGTCCGACACCAGGGCGAACGGTGCGACCGCGACATCCTCCTGACCGGGCTCCGTTCCGGCGAGCTCGGTGGCGAGTCCGGCGACCGTACGGTGCTGGAACACGTCCCGTACGCCGGCTTCGAAGCCTTCTGCGCGCAGGGCGCCGACCAGGGCGATGGCCTTGATCGAGTGACCGCCCAGATCGAAGAAGTTGTCCTCGACCCCGACCTTCTCCACGCCCAGGACCCGGCTCCAGACGGCCGCGATGCGTTCCTCGGTGGGGTTGCGGGGCGCGACGTAGGTGTCCTCGGCCGATCCTTCAGGGTCGGGGAGAGCGCGTCGGTCGATCTTGCCGTTGGCCGTCAGCGGAAGCGCGTCGAGTGCGACGAAGACGGACGGGACCATGTACTCGGGCAGCGACGCCCCGAGCTCATCGGCCAGCTCCTCGGTGCCCGTACCGACGACGTAGGCGATCAGCCGCTGGTCCTCCGACACCACCACCGTCGCGTCGGTGACCTGCGGGCGAGCGATCAGCGCGGCACGGATCTCGCCGAGCTCGATCCGGTAACCACGCACCTTGACCTGGTCATCGATACGCCCAAGGAACTCAACCGCACCATCACCACGCCAACGGACCAAGTCACCCGTGCGGTAGAGACGCGCACCGGCCGGCCCGAACGGGTCAGGCACGAAACGCTCAGCCGTCGCACCCGGACGGAACGCGTAACCGCGTGCCACACCCGTACCGCCGACGAACAGCTCACCCACCGCGCCCACCGGCACCGGCTGAAGACCCGCGTCCAGCACCCGCATCACCATGTTCGGCAGCGGACGCCCGATCGGGACCACGCCCTCGAACGCCTCGACCAGCGGGAACACACACGTACCCACCGTCGCCTCGGTCGGCCCGTACTCATTGAGCACCCGACCCTCGCCCAGGAGGACGCGCCAGCGTTCGACGAGACCACCGGGCAGGGCCTCACCGGCCACCACCACACGCGAGGCAAGCTCGCTGATCTGGTCGTCGGACAGCTGACCCGACAACACCTCCAAGTGCCCGGGCGTCAGCTTCATGAACGAGAACGGACCCGCCGCCACCAGGCTTTCACCCAGCTCCGTCAGCTCACCGTCCCACAACCACGCACGCTGACCAGCCGCAAGCGGCGCCCAGACATTCGGCACCACCAGGTCGAAAGCCACCGACGAGAACACCGGCGCACCACCCGAACCCGACGACACCAACTCCCGCACCGCCCAGTCAACATGATTGACCAGACTCCGATGCGAAACCTGCACACCCTTCGGCCGCCCCGTCGAACCCGACGTGAACACCGTGTACGCCACCGAATCCAGATCCAGCACACCCGAAGGCACCGAACCCGGGAAGGACGACACGTCATCCTCGGCGAGCACCGTCTCCACACCCGGGAAACGATCGGCATAGGCACCCGACGTCAGGGCCACACTCACCCGCGCGTCCTCGACCATCCCCGCGATACGGCCCGCCGGCAGCACCGGGTCCATCGGAACGAACCCACCACCCGCACGCCACACCGCCAGCAACGACACCACCAGATCGACCGAACGATCCAACAGCACCGCGACCGTCGACTCAGGACCCACACCCGCCCCACGCAACCTGTGCGCCAACCGGTTCGCCCGCACATCCAACTCAGCGAACGACAACGAACGGTCCCCGGCCTCCACAGCCACCGCATCCGGCGCCGCGACGGCCCACTGACCGACGAGTTCAGGCACCGCGATCTCGGGCACCACCACCGCAGAGTCGTTCCACCCGGTCAGCAGCTGTTCGCGCTCGCCTTCGGGCAGGAACACCTCACGGGCGTCACCCTCGACATCCGCGGCCATCGACTCCAGCACCGACCGGTACATCGCCGCGACCCGCTCTGCACCGGTGGCACCGAGCACCTGAGGGTTGACCGTGAGCAGCAGCCCGCTGCCTCGGGCGGCGACGGCGAGACCGAACTCCGTGGCACCCTCGCCGTCCCCGGATTCGGTGTCGACGACGTCGGTCTCCGCCTGGGCGTCCGCCAGGTCGAGGTAGCTGAAGCGCACATCGAGCAGCCGCGTACCGTCACTCAGCTCGCGCTGCATCACCGGCATCGGGAAGCGCCGGTGCGGCCAGAGCGTGCCCTCCTGGTCGAAGACCTGGCGGATCAGCTCCCGCCAGGTGCGTGCGCCGCGCTCGTAGGCGAACGGCACGGTGTTCAGGTACATGCCGTAGACCTGCTCGGCGCCCACGACCTCGGGCCGGCCGCTGGATACCAGGCCGGTGCAGAAGGAGTCCTCTGCCGTCAGCTGGCTCATCACCTTCAGGTGCGCCGCGTGCAGCACAGCCTTGAGAGAGGTTTCTGTGCCGCTCGCGGCGGCTCGGAGCCCCGGTGTGAGGTCGGTGAGCGGCACGTGCACGGTGTTCGCACGGTGGCCGGGCTCGGCGTCGCCCCAGCCGGCGGGCAGCTCGAACTTGGCGTGCGAGCCGAGAACGTCCCGCCAGTAGTTCCTGTCCTCGTCCGAGGCCAGCGACTCCAGTTCGGCCGCGACGAAGTCCGCGTACCGCACGGCGGGTGCCGCCACCTCGGGCAGGGTTTCGCCGCCACGCACCCGCAGGTAGCCCTCGACGATGTCGCTGAGCAGGGTGCGGTGGCTCCAGCCCTCGGTGATCGGGTGGCAGACACTGACCGACAGCCACCAGGCCTCGTCGGACTCGACGAGCGCGGAGATGCGGATCAGCGGGGCGCGGGACAGGTCGAACGTCTCGGCGCGCTCCGCCGCGGTGTGCTCCCGGCGCGCTGCTGCCTGCTGATCGGCGTCAAGTCCGCGCAGGTCCTGAACGGTCACCGGGATGACGGCGCTCGCGTGGATGAGCTGGAGCGGCACGGCGAAGCCTTCGAGGTCGAAGGACGCGCGGAGCATCTCGTGGCGCTCCACCACGGTCTGCCCGGAACTGCGCAGGGCCTCGACGTCGAACGGACGGCCGTCCTTGATCCGGAACGCAGTCGTGTTGTGGTACTTGTTCAGGCCCTCGTCGGCCAGCATCTCGACCAGCATGCCGAGCTGCACCTGCGCCAGCGGGAAGGCGTCCACGAGGCCCGTGGGCAGCTTCGCCCGGTCCTCGTCCCCGATCAGTGCGAACGGTGCGACGACTGCGGACTCGGTGACCGGTTCCGTACCCGTGAGCTCGGTGGCGAGTCCGGCGACCGTACGGTGCTGGAACACGTCCCGTACGCCCGCTTCGAAGCCTTCTGCGCGCAGGGCGCCGACCAGGGCGATGGCCTTGATCGAGTGACCGCCCAGATCGAAGAAGTTGTCCTCGACCCCGACCCTCTCCACGCCCAGGACCCGGCTCCAGACGGCCGCGATGCGCTCCTCGGTGGGAGTTCGCGGTGCGACGTACGTGTCCTCGGCCGATCCCTCGGGGTCGGGGAGAGCACGCCGGTCGATCTTGCCGTTGGCCGTCAGCGGAAGAGCGTCGAGCCCGACGAAGACGGACGGGACCATGTACTCCGGCAGTGAGCCGGCCAGCCAGGCCGACAGGTCGTCCGTGCTGCCGACGACGTAGGCGATCAGCCGCTGGTCCTCCGACACCACGACGGTCGCGTCGGTGACCTGCGGATGAGCGATCAGCGCGGCACGGATCTCGCCGAGCTCGATGCGGTAACCACGCACCTTGGCCTGATCATCGATACGGCCCAGGAACTCGACCGCACCATCACCACGCCACCGCACCAGGTCGCCTGTGCGATACAGGCGTGCGCCGGCCGGCCCGTACGGGTCGGGCACGAAACGCTCAGCCGTCGCACCCGGACGGAACGCGTAACCCCGTGCCACACCGGCACCGCCGACGAACAGTTCACCAACCGCGCCCACCGGTACCGGCTGAAGACCCGCGTCCAGCACCCGCATCACCATGTTCGGCAGCGGACGCCCGATCGGGACCACGCCCTCGAACGCCTCGACCAGCGGGAACACACACGTACCCACCGTCGCCTCGGTCGGCCCGTACTCATTGAGCACCCGACCCTCACCGAGCAGCACACGCCAACGCTCGACGAGACCACCGGGCAGAGCCTCACCAGCCACCACCACACGCGAGGCAAGCTCGCTGATCTGGTCGTCGGACAGCTGACCCGACAACACCTCCAAGTGCCCGGGCGTCAGCTTCATGAACGAGAACGGACCCGCCGCCACCAGGCTTTCACCCAGCTCCGTCAGCTCACCGTCCCACAACCACGCACGCTGCCCCGCGGCCAACGGCGCCCACACATTCGGCACCACCAGGTCGAAAGCCACCGACGAGAACACCGGCGCACCACCCGAACCCGACGACACCAACTCCCGCACCGCCCAGTCCACATGATTGACCAGACTCCGATGCGAAACCTGCACACCCTTCGGCCGCCCCGTCGACCCCGACGTGAACACCGTGTACGCCACCGAATCCAGATCCAGCACCAACTCCGGAGCCGAGTCCGGGAAGGACGACGGATCATCCTCGTCGACCCGCACCACGGCCACATCGAACCGGTCCGCGTACTCGCTCGACGTCAACGCGACCGTCACCCGCGCGTCGGCCACCATGCCCGCGATACGCCCGGCCGGCAGCACCGGGTCCATCGGAACGAACCCACCACCCGCACGCCACACCGCCAGCAACGACACCACCAGATCGACCGAACGATCCAACAGCACCGCGACCGTCGACTCAGGACCCACACCCGCCGCACGCAGCCTGTGCGCCAACCGGTTCGCCCGAACGTCCAGTTCCTCGAAGGTCAGGGACCGCCCGCCGGCCTCCACAGCCACCGCGCTCGGCGACTCCGCGATCCGACGCGCCACCAGCTCCGGCACCGCGATCTCCGGCACCGCCACCGCCGAGTCGTTCCACCCGGTCAGCACGCGTTCGCGCTCACCGCCGGGCAGGAACACCTCACGGGCGTCACCCTCGACATCCGCGGCCATCGACTCCAGCACCGACCGGTACATCGCCGCGAGGCGGTCCGTGCCCTCCCTGCCGATGAGGTGCCGGTTTGCCGTGATCACCATGAACCCGGCGCGGGTGGAGACACCCAGCGGGAACTCGGTGGGGCTGTCGTCGAGCGTGGCCGGGTAGTCGACGAGGTCCTGGTCGACCTGTCGGAAGTTCTGGTAGCTGAAGCGGACGTTGACCAGTCGGTCGCTCGTGCTGAGCTCACGCTGCATCACGCCCAGCGGGTAACGGCGGTGCGGCCAGACCTCGATCTCCTGGTCGAAGACCTGGCGCACCAGATCGCGCCAGGTCTCGGCGCCACGGGTGAAGGCGAAGGGCAGCGGGTTCAGGTAGACCCCGTACACACGCTCGGCGCCCACGGCCTCCGGCCTGGCGTTGGTCACGAGGCCGGTGAAGAAGGACTCCTCCGGCGTGAGCTGGCTCATCACCTTGAGGTGCGCCGCGTGCAGGACGCTCTTGATCGGCACCTTCGCCTTGCTGGCCAGGGTCCGCAGCCCCGCGTCCAGGTCGTGGTACGGCACCCAGGCGCGGTGCAGCCCGCGCGGAGTCTCCTCGGGGTCGTCGCCCCAGCCGGCGGGCAGCTCGAAGGTGGCGTTGTTCTCCAGGACCGTCCGCCAGTAGTCGCGGTCGTCGTCCCCGGCCAGGGAGACCAGCTCGGCGGCGATGAAGTCCGCGTACCGTACGGCGGCGGGTTCGGGCTCCTCGACCGGCGTACCGTCGCGCAGTGCGCGGTAGGTCGTGGCCAGTTCCATCAGGAGCGAGTGGTGGCTCCAGCCCTCGAGTACGGCGTGGCACTCGGTCAGGGTCAGCCACCAGGAGCCGTCGTCGCAGGTGTGTCCGGTGAAGCGGACGAGCGGGGCCCGGGTCAGGTCGAAGAGCTGGGTGCGCTCCTCCGTCATGAAGGCGCGCAGCGACGCCTCGACGGCTGCGCCGTCGAGCCCGCGCAGGTCCCGTCCGCCGACGGTCGAGGTGACCTCGGACGCGGCGTGGACGAGCTGGAGCGGTACGGAGTAGCCCTCGACCGCGAAGGAGGTACGCAGGATCTCGTGCCGTGCCAGCACCGTGTCCACGGCCTGCTGAAGCCGCTCGCGGTCGAAGAGCTGGTCGTCGAGTATCCGGAAGCTGGTCGAGTTGTGGTAGTGGTTGCGGCCGTCGTCGGCGAGCATCTCGACGACCATGCCGAGCTGTACCTGTGCCAGCGGGTAGGCGTCGACGAGGCCCGTCGGCAGCCGGTCGAGGTCCTCCTGCGCGAGCAGGGCGAAGGGCTCGACGGCCGGGTCGGCCTTGGCGGGAGCGGGGCGTCCGGTGATGAACTGGACGAGCTCGGCGGGGGTCCTGTGCTCGAACACATCGCGGACGGTCACGTCGTACTCGCTGTCGCGCAGTGCGCCGACGAGCGCGACGGCGCGCAGCGAGTCGCCGCCCAGGTCGAAGAAGTTGTCCTCGACGCCGACCTGTTCGACCCCGAGCACCTCGCGCCAGACGGCGCTCATCTCCTCCTCGGCCGCGGTGCGCGGTGCGACGTGGGCGGCCTCGACGCCGAGTGCGCTGCGGTCGGGGGCCGGCAGTGCGGCCTGGTCCAGCTTGCCGTTGACGGTCAGCGGGATCCTCCCGACGACGAGGAAGGCCGTCGGGATCATGTAGTCGGGGAGTGACCTGGCCAGCAGGGTGCGCAGTTCGCTGGGCGCTGCGACGGCCTCGCTGGTGGGTACGACGTACGCGACGAGCCTGCGGTCGCCCGGGGTGTCCTCCCGGGCGACGACGACCGCGTCCCGCACGCGCGGGTGCGCGGTCAACGCGGCCTTGATCTCGCCGAGTTCGATGCGGTGGCCGCGGATCTTCACCTGGTGGTCGATGCGTCCCAGGTAGTCGAGGCTGCCGTCGCTCCGCCTGCTCGCGAGGTCGCCGCTGCGGTACAGCCGGGAGCCGGGCTTTCCGTACGGGTCGGGTACGAAGCGTTCGGCTGTCAGGGCCGGCCGGTTGAGGTACATGCGGGCGACGCCGGGACCGCCGACGTGGATCTCGCCCGGCACGCCGGCGGGGACCAATTCGCCGTGCGGGCCGAGCAGGTGGACCTGGAGGTCACGCAGCGGTACGCCGATCGCGTTCCCGGTGTCGGACTCCAGGTCGGTGTCGGTGAGCCGGTGGTACGTGGTGTGGACGCAGGTCTCGGTGATGCCGTACAGGTTGACCAGCGCGGTCTGTTCAAGGCCGCGGCGGGCGACCCAGGGCTTGAGGCCCGGGATGTCCAGGCGTTCCCCGCCGAACGTCACGGCTCGCAGCGCGAGTTCGTCGAGCAGCCGGTGCCCGTCGGCGGCGAGGGAGACCAGGCTGCGGAAGGCGGACGGGGTCTGGTTGAGGAGGGTGACCTGCTGCTCGGTGAGGAGGCGGAGGAATTCCTCGGGCGCGCGGGCCACGTCCGGTGGTACGACCACGAGCCGGCTGCCGTGGATGAGCGCTCCCCAGATCTCCCAGACCGACATGTCGAAGGCGTAGGAGTGGAAGAGGGCCCACACGTCGTTCTCGTCGAAACCGAGGTGTGCGTCGGTCGCGGTGAACAGGCGGAGGACGTTGGTGTGGCTGAGGCCGACACCCTTGGGGCGCCCGGTGGATCCGGAGGTGTAGATGGTGTAGATCAGGTCGTCGGGCACCGCGCCGGACTCGGGGTTGCTGTCCGGTGCCGCGGCCAGGGCGGCGGTCTCCGCCTCACCGTCCAGCACGACGAGCAGCCCGTCGACGACGTCGGCCAGGTGCGCGGCGTGCGCACCGGCGGTGACGACGATCCGGGCTCCCGCGTCCTTGAGCGTGTAGCCGATGCGGTCGGCCGGGTGTTCCGGGTCCAGGGGCAGGTAGCCGGCTCCCGTCTTGAGCACGGCGAGGAGGGTCGGCACCAGGTCGAGGTTGCGGTCCAGGCTGACACCGACGAGCCCGCCGGGGCGTGCGCCGTGGGCCCGCAGGTGGTGGGCGAGCCGGTTGGCCCGGGCGTTGAGCTCGGCGTAGCTGAGGTGCTGGTTGCCGAAGACGACGGCCGTGGCGTCGGGGGTGGCCGCGGCGCGGTCCTCGACGAGCTCGTGGACGCAGCGGTCGGGCTCTTCGAAGAAGGCAGGCTCGGGCAGCAGGACCGCGAGGTCGGACTCGTCCAGCATGTCGAGGCGGGAGAGCCGCAGGTCGGGTTCGGCGACGGCCGACTCGACCAGCCGCACGAGGTGCCGGGCCATGCGCTCGACGGTGGTCCGGTCGTAGAGGGCGGTGCTGTACTCCAGTGTGCCGCGGACGCCGCCGTCCGCGGCTTCGCTCAGCTGGAGGGTGAGGTCGAAGCGCGAGACACGTGAGGTCGCGTGCAGGGTCTCGGCCTCGACACCGGGCAGCTGGAAGTCGCGGGTGCGCTCCTGGTGCATGGTGAAGGCCACCTGGCACAGGGGGGTGCGGGACAGGTCCCGTACCGGCACGAGTTCGTCCGCGATCCGCGCGAACGGGAACTCCTGGTTGTCGAAGGCGTCGAGCACGGTCTCCCGGGCGCCGACGAGCAGGTCCCTGAACGTCGGGTCGCCCTGCCACTGCCCGCGCAGGACCAGGGTGTTGATGCCGTAGCCGATCAGCTGTTCCAGCTCGGGGCGGCTGCGGCCCGACACCACGGTGCCGACCGCGATGTCGTCGCGGCCCGTGTACCGGGAGAGGAGCGCCTGGTAGCCGGCGAGGAGGGTCTGGAACGGGGTGGCGCCGTGTGCGGATCCGAGCGCACGCAGCTTCTCGGCCAGCGGGGCCGGTATCTCGACGGGCACCGCGTCGCCGTCGTAGCTGCGCGAGGCCGGCCTGCGCCGGTCGGTGGGCACTTCGAGCGGGGTGCTGCCGGCCAGCCGACCGCGCCAGTGGTCGAACTGCTTGGTCAGGTCGTCGCCGGCGAGGCGGGTGTGCTGCCAGGCGGCGTAGTCGGCGTACTGGACGGCCATCGGCGCCAGCGGTGACGGCTTGCCCTCGCCGAACGCCCCGTACACGGCTGAGAGTTCGGACATGAACAGGCCGACGGACCATTCGTCACAGGCGACGTGGTGGAAGACCACGACCAGCAGGTGGTCGTCCTCGGCGATCCGGATGAGCCGGGCCCGCAGCGGCGAGCCGTTCTCCAGGTCGAAGGGGCGGCCGGGCTCGGCCTCGGCCAGGGCGAAGGCGCGCTGTTCCCGCTCGGCGGGGTCGGTCGTGTCGGTGAGGTCGTCGACGGGGAGGCCGAACGGGGCGGGAGGGTCGATCAGCTGGACCGGCTCGGCACCTTCGAGGCGGTACCGGGTGCGGAGGATCTCGTGCCGCGCCACCAGTTCCTCGAAGCTGCGGCGCAGCACCGAGATGTCGAGCGGTCCGCGCAGCCGCAGGGCGACCGGGACGCTGTACTCCCAGCTGTCCGGGTCGAGCCTGCTCAGGAACCACATCTGCTGCTGACCGTGGGAGAGCGCCAGCGGGCCGCCCCGCTCGACCGGCACCACTGCGGCACGCCGGCCGCTGCGGCCTCCGGCGAGTCGGGCGCGCACCAGTTCCTCGCGCCTCTCCTCGGCCTGTCCGCCCGTGCGGACTTCGCCAGTACTCATGCTGAGCGCCCCTCCCGACCTTCGTTCCGTACGTCTCACTGGGTGTGGTGCGTGGTGCTTCTTCCGGCGGTTCCCGCTCAGACGCCGGACGTCTCCATGCGGCGGCGCAGGCTCGCGGGGCGCATGTCCGTCCAGACCTCTTCGATCCGGTCGAGGCAGACCTGCCGGACACCCTCGGTGCCCTCGGCGTGCCAGCCGGCCGGCAGCTCACGGTCCGCGTCCCAGATCGAGTACTGCTCCTCGTCGTTCAGGACGACTCGGTAGACGCGGTTGTCGGTCTGCTCGTCAGCCATGTCGGTTTCCCTTCGGTGGTCGGATTCCCACCCAGCTTCGGACGCGCGCCTATATCGGCCCTCTACTCGACACATCCGTACACACACGGCCACAACGCAGCACGCGGCCCGGTCCCGTCGGGGGAGGCGGGACCGGACCGCGTGGTCTCGGGGTGGTACGGGTGGGGCGTCCTTGAAGGGGTTACTCGCGTGAGCCGAGGAACTGGACGGTCCGTGCGCGCAGTGCGGCGCCGACGGGCAGCACCGTGCCGATCACCGCGAGCAGGGTGGACACGACGGCGACAGCGATCACGATCACGTACGGCACGACGATCGGTGTCGAGCCGAACAGCTGGAGCAGCGCGCTCCACAGACCGCCGAGGTTGACCGCTGTGGCGACCAGGGCCAGCACCACACCGATGGCGGAGACCAGCAGGGCCTCGGCGAGGAAGAACCGGACGACCTGCCTCGGGGTGGCACCCGCCATCCTCAGCACCGCCAGGTCGCGGCGCCGGTCGGCCGTCGCCATGAGGAGCGTGTTGAGGATCGCGATGAAGCAGAAGATCATGATGATCACCGCGGTGGAGCGCTGCCGCACCTCCGTGAGATGACGTGCGTACGCGCTCTCGGAGGCGACCAGCTGGTCCCTCGTCATGAACTCGGCTCCGCCGCCGGCCACCGCCTCGCGGATCTGCGCGGTCACCGCCGCGTGATCGGCGCCGGAGTCCAGGGTGATGTAGGCACGCCGGGCGAGGCCGTCCCGGGCGTAACCGGCGGACTTGGCGAACTTTGGCGTCAGGTAGGCCACGTCCTCGCCCCGCAGCGCCTTGTAGGTCGCCGCGACGCGCAGCTGGACGTGCTCTCCGTCGGCCATCTCCACGTCGAGCTTCTCGCCGACGTCCTTGTGCCACAGATCGGCCACGACCGTGCTGGAGTCGTCGAGATCGTCCAGGGACCCGTCGATGATCTTCAGGTCCGTCGTCTTCTTCAGCGCGACGGGGTCGACGATGAGCCCGTCGTCCTCGTCGTACCGGTTCTCGTCCTTGGTGTAGACGGTGGTGAGGATGGGCGCGGCGATGTGTACGCCGTCGATCTCCGCGACGCGGTCGATCACCTTCGGGCTGATGCCGGGGGTGCCGTCGGGCGCCAGCGCGTACTGCGAACTGACCTGGTTCTGAAGCCCGTTGTCGCGAGCGGCGCCGAGCGAGTCGGTGGCGGCGAGAAGCGAGAAGGTGAGCCCGACGGTGAGCAGGACGGGCGCCGCGGTCGCGGCGGTACGCCGCCGTGAGGTCAGCGCGCTCTCGCGCACCAGCATCGCGGTGGGGCCCGAAGCTCCCCGGAAGGGCAGCATCAGCAGCTTGGTGAGCGGTCCGACGACCAGCGGTGCGAGCACCGCGGCGGCCAGGACCGGCACCGTCAGCGAGATGACGTAGACCGTGGGCGAGAGCACGCTCGTCGGTGAGCCGATGGCGATCCACGCCGTCCACCCGACACCGCCGACCAGGGCGATGACACCGAGCAGCGCCCGGCTGGGCGTCACCTCCGTGTCGTCGACCGACGCCTCACGCAGCGCCTCGACCGGACGGATACCGCCGGCCCTGCGCGCCGCGCTCGCCGCACCGCCGACCGCCACCAGGAGACCGACCAGGAAGGCGGCGGCCAGGGGCGCGAGTACGGTCCAGTGCAGTGAGGGTTCCACCGTGAACCACTCGGGCGAGACGTCCATCGACTTGAGCATGTCGGCGAGCAGCTGCGCGCCGAACAGCCCGAGGACGGCACCCACGGCGGAGGCCAGGGTGCCCACGAGCAGCGCCTCGTTGCGGACCATCTTGCGCACCTGCTTGGGGGTGGCGCCGACGGTACGCAGCAGGGCGACCTCCCGGCGCCGCTGGACCACAGCGAAGGCGAAGGTGGAGGCCACCACGAAGATCGCGGTCACGCCCGCCACACCGGCCATCACCGGGACCAGCGTGACGGTGTTGTCCAGGGTCTCGCGGTCACTGGCCTCGCTGGCGTCCACCTTGTGTCGGTCCTGGCCGGTGAGCACCGAGGCGCTGTCACCGACGGCGGCCCGCACATCGGCCACCGGGCCGAGCGCCACCAGGGACTCGATGCGAGGGGAGAGCCGCGCGGCCTCCTTGTCGGTGAAGAAGACAGCGTCCTCCCAGCCGACCGGGTCGACGGTGCCGCTGACCGTGTACTGCTCGACTCCGGAGGCGGTCAGGACCGTCACCTTGTCGCCGGTGTGCGCCTGGTCGGACGCGACCACGACGTCCTTGGCGTCGGACGGCTCCTTGCCGTCGACGAGCTTGTAGCCGCCGAAGCGTGCCACCGGCCAGGGGTGGCCCACCTGATCCTCGGGGCCGCCCTCCAGCTGGGCGTAGAAGGCACGGTCGACCACGGTGTCGCCGGTGGCGGCGACCTTCTCGCTCAGCTCGGCCGAGATTCCGTGGGCATCAGCGAGCGAGCGGACGCCGAGGTCGTGATGGGCGGGGTTCCACTCCGGGTCGGACGCCTGCACCACGGCGGGCGCGTCGGCGAACCGTTCCACCGGCCGGTCCGGCAGGTCGAGCATGGTCATGAGGAGTACGCCCATGGCCGCGACCTGCGCGACCCCGAGCACCAGCGCCACGATGGTGCCGAGGAACGACACCCACCGTGCCCGCAGGGTCTGGAAAGCAACCCTGATCACCGGGACACCGCCAGGTCCGTCATCCGAGCGGCTACCGCCTCGGCGGTGGGCGAACGCAGCTCGCCGACCAGGCTGCCGTCGGCGAGGAAGAGCACCGTGTCCGCGTACGCCGCCACGTTCGGGTCGTGCGTGACCATCACGATCGTCGTGGTCACCCGCTCCCCGTGGCCCGGCGCGGGCACGACACCGGGATTCTGCAGGGGCGCACCGGCCAACTGACGTAACGTGTCAAGCAGTTCGCGGCCCGTGGTGAGGTCGAGCGCACCGGTGGGTTCGTCGGCGAAGAGCACGGCCGGCCTGGCCACCAGCGCGCGGGCGATGGCCACACGCTGCTGCTGACCGCCGGATAGCTGACTCGGCCTGCTGCCCGCCTTGTTCTCGAGACCCACCTGGGCGAGTGCCTGCTGCACGAGCCGGCGCTTGGGCTTGCGCCCGGCCAGCCGCATCGGCAGCGCGACGTTCTGCTCGGCGGTGAGGGACGGCAGCAGGTTGAAGGCCTGGAAGATGAACCCCGTGGTGTCGCGGCGGAGTTCGGTGAGCTGCGTCTCGTTCAGCCCGACGATGTCCGTGCCGTCGATGAACACCCGGCCCGAAGTAGGTCTGTCGAGTCCGGCGGCACACTGCAGAAGAGTCGACTTACCGGAGCCCGAAGGGCCCATGATCGCGGTGAAGCTACCGCGGGGAAAGGACAGACCGATCTCGCGCAGCGCTGTCACCGCGCTGTCACCGGATCCGTACGTCTTGGTCAGCGACTCGAGCCGCACTGCGTCATCCATCGATTCTCCGCAATTCCAGGGTGGTGAAGGGATCGGCCGTCGACCCGTCCGCGATGACAACCGGCTCGGGCTGTGGGGGCGGTGCGCTGTCCTGTCTGTCCTCGAGTGCCGCCCCCCGTCTGGTGAAGACCACGGCGGCGATCAGAGCGAGCAGCACCATCACGCCCGACACGACCATCAGCGTGTGCCGGCTGCCGACCGCTTCCAGCAGGTACCCGGTACCCAGCGCTCCGAGTGAACTCGCCCCCGACACAATGAGCATGACGACACTGCCGACACGCCCCTGCATGTTGTTGGGGGTGATGCGCACCTGGTAGGACATGCCGGAGACAGTAACAGCGGCTCCTATATGAGACGTTATGAAGAAGAGAACACCTAGTGCTACAGGTTGTCTGAAAAATACCGCTGCGGGCATGACCAGCGCCCAGACCACATGCGCGATGATCATGATCTGGCGCATCGCGAGCCGCTTGTTGAGCCAGCCGCCGACCAACGCCCCGAACAGCCCTCCCGCCCCGCCTGATGCCATGATCAGACCGACGTTTCCGGCGGCGCCGCCGTCCTCCCTGACCACCACGGCCACGGTGAGGATGAGCCCCTGGAAGACCAGATTGCTCCCCGCGATGATCAGCAGTGCCGTCCGGAAATAGGCGCGATCCCATACCCACCGCAGCCCGGCGCCGATGTCCGCCCGCATCTTGCGGCGCTTGTTGCCCGGCCTGGCGGGCGGCTCCTTCTCCCCCCGCAGCCGCACGAGCGTGATCAGGGAGAGCAGATACAGACCGACGCTCGACATGAACGGCATCCACGCCGACAGCCCGAACATGGCGCCGCTCACCGGGTGTCCGACGAAGTTGACCCCACGCGAGCGGGCCTCGTTCGTCGCCATCGCCGCCCCCAGCTGCTTGGGCGGCACCACACCGCGGACCATGGCCCGCTCGGACAGCTGGTAGAAGACCGTCATGCTGCTCTGGATGAACGCCACGATCGCGATGTGCCAGACCCAGACGGTGTCCCCGAGGAGCGTCGCGGCCACCGTCGCGACCGCGATCATGCGCACGATGACGCACGTCATCATCACCCGGCGCCGGTTCAGCCGGTCCACCATCACCCCGGCAGGCAACTGGACCAGCAGCGCGGGCAGCAGCCCCGCGAAGCCGACAAGCCCGGCAGCGCTCTCCGAGCGGGTGTGCCACAGCACGAGCAGGGTGAACGCCATGCCCGAGCACCGCTCCGCCATGACCGACATGGCGGAGCCCGTCCACAGCAACCGGAAATCCCGGTAGCTGCGCAGCGTCGGCAGCGCGTGCTTGCTTCTCTTCTTCCCTACGACTCGGTATTCCCCCTCGTCGCTCATGGACGTTCGGCCCAGCACCATTCCAGGACAGCCATCGCGCTGTGCAGCTTGTGCGTGGCCTGGGTGAAGGCGATGCTCGCCGGCCCGTCCAGCACCTCGGCGGTGACCTCCTGGCCGCGGTGGGCGGGAAGATCGTGCAGGAAGACCGCGTCCGGGCTCTGCTCCCACAGCTCGCCTGTGACCTGGAACGGCGCGAAGACCTCCCGCCAGTCGGCGGTCGGCTTACTGGTTCCGGTGGTCTGCCAGCGTGTGGTGTAGACGGCGTCGAGCCCCGAGGGCCTGGCAGCCATGTCGTGCTGCTCGGACACCTTCGATCCGCTGCGCGCCGCCTGTTCGGTGGCGGCGGCGAGGATCTCCGGCGCCAGCCCGTAACCGGGCGGTGTCCGCAGCTCGAGCTCGGTCCCGGGAAACCGGGTCAGGGCGAGGGCCAGGGCAGCGGCGCTGTTGTTGCCCTCGCCGACGTACATGACCCGCAGGCCGTCGACGCGGCCGAAGTGGTGGTGGAGCGTGGTGAGATCCGTGAGCCCCTGGGTGGGGTGCTCCTCCGCACTCATCGCGTTGACGACGGACATCTGCCCGCCGGCCGCCCAGGTCCGCAGCTCCTCGGTGGCGTCCGCCGTACGGGCCACCAGCAGGTCCAGCATCCCGGAGAGCACCCGGCCGGTGTCCTCGGTGGTCTCCCCCGTGTTCAGTTGCAGATCGTCGGGACCGTACGTCACGGTCCTCGCGCCCAGCCGCAGCGCGCCGCTGGTGAAGGCGGTACGCGTACGGGTGGAGGTCCGCCGGAAGTAGATACCGACGATCGCGTCCTCCAGTGAGGTCGCCCGCGCCCCGGCGGCGAATTCCGCCCCTCGCTCGACGAGGCCCCGCAGGTCGTCGTCGGTCAGGTCGCTGATGGAGATGAGATGTCGCATGGGCAGGCCTTTCGTCTCGACGGGATCAGAGGGACTCGGTGAGTACGGCGTCGATCTCGGCCCTGATCCGGTCCTCGATCTCGACCGCGAGCTGCGCGATCGTCGGACTCTCGAAGGCGACGCGCATCGGCAGGTCCAGGTCGAACTCGTTCTGCAGGCGCGAGACCAGCCGGACGGCCAGGATCGAGTGGCCTCCCAGGTCGAAGAAGCTGTCCTGGGCGCTCGCTTCCTTGCCCAGCAGATCGCGCCAGATGGACGCGATGCGTTCCTCGGTGGGCGTGCGGGGCGCGATGAACGCGTCCGCAGCCGTGGCCTCGGGGTCGGGGAGAGCACGCCGGTCGATCTTGCCGTTGGCCGTCAGCGGGAGAGCGTCGAGTGCGACGAAGACGGACGGGACCATGTACTCGGGCAGCGACGCCCCGAGCTCATCGGCCAGCTCCTCGGTGCCCGTACCGACGACGTAGGCGATCAGCCGCTGGTCCTCCGACACCACGACGGTCGCGTCGGTGACCTGCGGATGAGCGATCAGCGCGGCACGGATCTCGCCGAGCTCGATGCGGTAACCACGCACCTTGACCTGATCATCGATACGGCCCAGGAACTCGACCGCACCATCACCACGCCACCGCACCAGGTCGCCTGTGCGATACAGGCGTGCGCCGGCCGGCCCGTACGGGTCGGGCACGAAACGCTCAGCCGTCGCACCCGGACGGTAGGCGTAACCGCGTGCCACACCGGTACCGCCGACGAACAGTTCGCCGACCGCGCCTACCGGAACCGGCTGGAGACCCGCGTCCAGCACCCGCATGACCATGTTCGGCAGGGGCCGCCCGATGGGCACGACACCCTCGAACGCCTCGACCAGCGGGAACACACACGTACCGACAGTCGCCTCGGTCGGCCCGTACTCATTGAGCACCCGACCCTCGCCCAGGAGGACGCGCCAGCGTTCGACGAGACCACCGGGCAGGGCCTCACCGGCCACCACCACACGCGAGGCAAGCTCGCTGATCTGGTCGTCGGACAGCTGACCCGACAACACCTCCAAGTGCCCGGGCGTCAGCTTCATGAACGAGAACGGGCCCGCCGCCACCAGGCTTTCACCCAGCTCCGTCAGCTCACCGTCCCACAGCCACGCACGCTGCCCCGCGGCCAACGGCGCCCACACATTCGGCACCACCAGGTCGAAAGCCACCGACGAGAACACCGGCGCACCACCCGAACCCGACGACACCAACTCCCGCACCGCCCAGTCCACATGATTGACCAGACTCCGATGCGAAACCTGCACACCCTTCGGCCGCCCCGTCGACCCCGACGTGAACACCGTGTACGCCACCGAATCCAGATCCAGCACCAACTCCGGGGTCCAGTCCGGCAACGAGGACAGATCGTCCTCGGCCAGCACCGTCTCCACACCCGGGAACCGGTCCACGTACTCGCTCGACGTCAACGCGACCGTCACCCGCGCGTCCTCGACCATCCCCGCGATACGCCCGGCCGGCAGCACCGGGTCCATCGGAACGAACCCACCACCCGCACGCCACACCGCCAGCAACGACACCACCAGATCGACCGAACGATCCAACAGCACCGCAACCGTCGACTCAGGACCCACACCCGCCGCACGCAGCAGATGCGCCAACCGGTTCGCCCGAACGTCCAGTTCCTCGAAGGTCAGGGACCGCCCGCCGGCCTCCACAGCCACCGCGCTCGGCGACTCCGCGGCCCGACGCGCCACCAGCTCCGGCACCGCGATCTCCGGCACCGCCACCGCCGAGTCGTTCCAGACCCGCAGGAGCCGGTGCTCGTGGACCGAGGTGATGTCGATGGCCGACAGCGATGACTCCGGCGCCGCGACGACGCCCTCCACCAGCCGTACGAAGTGGTCGGCCAGCCGCTCCACCGTGGTCCGGTCGAACAGCGAGGTCGCGTACTCCAGCGCACCGTTCAGCGAGCCGTCGGCCTGGCGCCACACGAACATCGTCAGGTCGGTCTTGGCCACCCGCCAGGCGCCCTGGAAGGCGTCCATCAGCACGCCGTCGGCGGCCACCGAAGTTGCTCCCTCGTCCTGCAGGTCGAACGCCACCTGGTACAGCGGGGTACGGGACAGGTCGCGGACCGGCTGCAGTTCGTCCACCAGCCGCTCGAACGGCAGCTCCTGGTGCGCGAAGCCGGCCATGGCCGTGTCCTTGGTGCGTCCCAGCAGCTCACCGAAGCTGGGGTCGCCGGTGAGGTCGCAGCGCATGACCAGCGAGTTGAGGAAGAAGCCGACCGTGCCCTCCGTCTCCGGCCTCAGACGCCCGGTGACCGGGCTCCCGATGCCGAAGTCGTCCTGGCCGCTGTGCCGCGAGAGCAGCGCGGCGAAGACGGCCAGCAGGGTCGCATACTGGGTCGCTCCGTGCTTCCGTCCGATGCCGCTGAGCGCGTCGGCGAGACCGGCCGGCACCGAGAAGCGCACGCCCTCGCCCCGGCCGTCGCGCCTGGCGGGGCGTACGCGGTCCGTGTGGAGCTGGAGCTCCGGCATGCCGCGCAGCGCGTTCTTCCAATAGTCGAGTTCGCGGTCGAGGATCGCGTCGTCGGACCGGGTGGCCTGCCAGGCCGCGTAGTCCGCGTACTGCACCGCGGGGTCGGCGAGTTCCGCCGTGCGGCCCTCGGCCGCGGCTGCGCACAGCTCGCGGATCTCGCGGTCCAGCAGGACCGTCGACCAGCCGTCGCCGGCGATGTGGTGGGTCGTGACCAGGAGCACGGGGCCGCCGACGGGGACCCGTACCAGCAGGGCGCGCCACAGCGGCCCGTCGCTCAGGTCGAAGCCGCGGGCGAACTGCTCACCGAAGAGCCCTTCGAGCTCCGCCTCGCTCGCGTCCACCACGCGCAGCTCGACCGGCTGCGGCTCGGCCACCACCTGGCGGGGCTCCTCGCCCTCCAGGACGTAGCGGGTGCGCAGGGACTCGTGGCGGGTCTCCAGCGTGTCCAGTGCGGACTGCACGGTGTCGGCGCCGGTGCCGGACGGAAGGCGCAGGAACATCGGCGCCACCCACTCCGCGCTGCCGGGGTGCATGCGGTCCAGGAACCACAGCCGGTGCTGTCCGAAGGAGAGCGGCAGCGGGGTGTCGCGTCCCACCGGCACCACCTCGGGTACGGCGGGCCGTGCCTCCTCCAGGAGCTTGGCCTGGGCCTCGACCGTGGAGGCCGAGAAGAGACCGCGCAGCTGGATGCTGTCGCCGGAGGCCCTGCCCAGGGCGTCGGCCAGCCGGGTCAGCACGAGGGAGGAGCCGCCGAGTGCGAAGAAGTCGTCGTGCACACCGACCCGTTCGACCTGGAGCAGCTGCTCCCACACCTCGGCCACGAGGCGCTCGGCGACGGTGCGGGGCGCGGTGTACCGGGGGCCCTCCCCCGCGGTCCGCGTGTCCGGCTGCTCGGGGTCGGGCAGGGCCTTGCGGTCGATCTTGCCGTTGCTGGTCAGTGGGAAGGAGTCCACCGGCACGAAGAGGGCGGGGACCATCGGCTCGGGGAGCCGCTTGCGCAGGAAGCTGCGCAGCTCGTCCCGGGGTATGCGGCGGGCGGCCACCAGGTGGGCGACGAGCCGCTTCCCGCCCGCGACGGTGTACGCACCGACCGCGGCACCCCGGACGTCGGGGTGCGCGTTGAGCGCGGCCTCCACCTCGGCGGGCTCGATCCGGACGCCGTTCACCTTGACCTGGTGGTCCACGCGGCCGAGATAGGCGAGTGCGCCGTCGGAACGCCAGCGGGCGAGGTCGCCGGTGCGGTAGATGCGGCTGCCGGCCGGACCGTGCGGGTCGGGGACGAACCGCTCCGCGGTCTGCGCGGCGTTGCCGACGTAGCCGCGTGCCACGCCGATGCCTCCGGCGTACAGCTCGCCGACGACGCCGATCGGCACCGGGTCCAGCTCGTCGTCGAGCACGTACACCCGCATGTTGTCGATCGGCCGGCCGATCGGCACCGCCTCGGTGTGCAGCTCGGGGTCGAACTCCTGGCCCGTGACGTCGATGGAGCACTCGGTGGGGCCGTAGGTGTTCCACACCTTGGCGCCGGTGGGCTCGCCGAGCCTGCGGCACAGCTCGGCGTCGAGCGCCTCGCCCGCGGACAGGACGAGCCGCAGCCCGGTGCACTCGGACCAGGCGGGCTCCTCGGCCAGCAGCCGCAGCACGGAGGGCACACCCTGAAGGACGGTGATCCGCCGGTCGGCGACCGTCCGTACGAGGAGCGCGGGGTTCGATTCGGCGCCCTCGGGTGCCATCACGACGGTGCCGCCCGCGACCAGGGGCGCGAAGAGCTCCAGGGCCGCCGCGTCGAAGGTGAGAACGGTCTTCTGCAACACCCGGTCGTCCGGAGTGAGTTCCTGGCGGGCGACGGACCAGGCCACCCGGTTGGCGATGCCGCCGTGCTCGACGAGCACACCCTTGGGGCGGCCCGTCGAGCCCGAGGTGTAGGTGATGTACGCGGCGTGCTGCGGGCTCGTCACGACGGGGTCGGGGTCGGCGTCGGCCTCGCCGCCTGCGGCGTCCAGCAGCACGACACCGTCGGGTACGACACCGTCCAGCGCCTCGGCCGAAGCGCCGACGGTCAGCACGGTCCGCACACCGCTGTCCTCGACCATCCAGGCGATCCGCTCGGCCGGGTGGCCCGCGTCCAGCGGCACGTAGGCCGCGCCGGCCTTCCAGACGCCCAGGAG
The DNA here is from genome assembly GCF_040650935.1 of Streptomyces sp. NPDC048565. Lineage (NCBI taxonomy): Bacteria > Bacillati > Actinomycetota > Actinomycetes > Kitasatosporales > Streptomycetaceae > Streptomyces > Streptomyces sp. NPDC048565. The sequence goes on along the minus strand of NZ_JBEZIH010000037.1, from coordinate 37,045 downwards.
CGCCGCGACGAGCTCACGCCCGCGGGGCAGGCAGACGGCCACCCGCGCCTCGGGGAGGACGCCGCGCCCGCGCAGGAGCCGGGCGATGCCGTTCGCGCGGCGGTCCAGCTGCGCGTACGTCATCGACCCTTGTGCGTCGTCGACCGCGATGGCGTGTGGGGTACGGACGGTCTGCTGGGCGATCAGTTCGTGCAGCGGGACAGACATCTCTTCTCCAGAGGTGTTGATCAGTGCAGCGTTCAGTGGCGGCGACCCGGGCGGGACAGCCCGATACAGGCCCTAAAGGGTCGGCGCGGGTACGAAGCCGTCGATACGGGTTCCGATGCCGCTCCTTCGTGCCTGGTCCCGGACGAAGCCGGCCAGCGCCAGGTCCAGGACGCCCAGACCGAACGGCGAGTAGACGAGCGGCTTACCGGCTTCCGGCTCCAGCCGGGCGGTGCCGCGCAGCAGCGCGCCGATCGAGGCGTCGACGAAGTCGCGCCCGCCGGTGTGCTGTTCGGCGAGGTGCAGTGAGGTCTGCTCACGGCACACGTGGTCGGTGTCGTCGACGACGTTGTGCGCCCCGAGTACGGCGGGCACGGTCAGGTCGCGCAGGGAGATGTGGAGGACGACGGTGCCGGGCGGGCAGGCGTCCAGGCCGGTGTGCGGCGAGGCGGCCGTCGTCGCGAAGGACACCAGGTCGTGCGCGGCGAGCGCCTCTTCGAGCGTGGCGCAGTGACGGATCTTCGCGCCGGGCAGCAGCCTGGCGTGGTCCGCGGTGAAGTGCTTGGCGCGCTCCAGGTCCGTGTCGTACACGGCGAGCGAGTCCAGTTCGGGTCGCTCGGCGGCCAGGAAGCGCAGCACCTCACGGTTGATGATCCCGGTACCGATGAGAGTGAGCCCGGACGGCCTGCGGTCGCCGAGCAGCATCCGCGCGCCGAGCGCGGCCGAGGCCGCGGTGCGCCGGGCCGAGATCAGCGAGCCCTCGATGAGCGCCTCGGGGTGTCCGTTGTCCAGGCTGTTCAGCAGGACGGCGGCGCTGGCGCGCTGCAGCCCGGAGGCGACGTTGCCGGGGAAGGAGGAGATCCACTTCATTCCGGCGACTTCGCTCTCGCCCCCGAGGTAGCCGGGAAGACCGATGATCCGGTCCCTGGGACGCTCGGGGAACCGCAGGAATACGGAGTGCGGCAGGACCGTACGGCCCTCGTCGTGACGCCGGTAGGCCTCGGCGACGAGGTCGATGACCTCCTTCTCGCGTCCGGCCAGCAGCCCGGCCACTTCACCGTGCTTGAGGATCAGCATGCGCCCACCGCCAAAGTGTGTTCGGGTTCGTTCCACAGATGTGAGACCTCTCCGAAGTGGGCGCGCACCCAGTCGTCGGAGTAGATGGTGTCGAGATAGCGGTCGCCGCGGTCGGGGAAGATCATCACGCAGTTGCTGCCGGCCGGGATGCGATCGGCCATCTTCCCGAGTGCGGCGGTCACCGCGCCCGACGAGCCGCCCGCGAGGATCGCCTCACGGTGGGTCAGGGTCCGGCAGCCGACCACACAGTCGAGGTCGGAGACGAGCACGACCTCGTCGGCCAGCGTCGCGTCGAACAGCGGCGGCTTGATCGCGGCCCCGTGTCCCGGCAGCAGCCGAGGACCGGAGGGGCCGCCGAACAGCACGCTGCCCAGCGCGTCGACCCCCACCAGCGTGGTGTCGAGCCCGTTCTCGCGGATGTACTGGGCACAGCCGGTCATGGTGCCGCCGGTGCCTGTCGAACAGAACAGGTAGTCCACCCGGTCGTCCAGCGCCTCGGCGATCTCCCGCATGGTCTGCACATGGGCCAGGGGGTTGAGCGGGTTGGCGTACTGGTTGGGCCAGTACGCGCCGGGTATGGAGGCCACCAGTTCGCGTACCCGGGCCAGCCGTGTGGGCAGATAGGCGCGGGTCTCCGGGTCGGTCTCGGTCACCATCTCGACCGTGACCCGGTAGGCGCGCAGGATCGCCAGGTTCTGCTGGGTGGTCTTGGGGTCCACGACGCAGATGAAGTCGATCCCGAAGTACCGGCAGATCTGTGCGATGCCGATCGCCAGGTTCCCGGAGCTCGATTCCACGACCGTGGACCGGCCGGGCACCAGTTCCCCGTTACGGATCCTGCCGAGCAGCATCGACAGCGCCGACCTGTCCTTGACGCTGCCGCCGGGGTTGAACGCCTCCAGTTTCGCGAAGACGCGGGACCCGAAGCGGGGCAGCAGCCCGCCGAGTTCGACGAGGTGCGTGTTGCCCACGCCGTCGAGAATGCCGTGGAGCACGGGTTGCTTCATGATCCGGCGCCGGCGTTGCTGCCCAGGGCCAGCAGCGAACGCTTCTGGGCGGCGTCCGTCAGCGGGACCCGCGAGACCGGGCGCTCGGGGGTGTCCCCGGCGGCGGCCATGAAGCGGATGAGCTGGTCGAACAGCCGGTCCATGGTGGCCCGCTCGAAGAGCGCGGTGTCGTAGCGCAGGGCGATGGTGAGCCCTTGAGCGTCACGGGTGACCTCGAAGCTGATGTCGCACTGGCCCTCGAGGTGCGGGATCTCCAGGTACGTGGTGGTCAGGCCGGCCACATCGAGCGGTACGCCGGCGACCGCGCCGGCCAGCTCGGCGCCGAAGCGATCCGTGGTGACCATGGTCATGGAGACCCGGAACAGCGGTCCGTCCGCGGCCGCGTTCTGCGCGACCAGCGGGAACGGGTAGGTGGCCCGCGCGGTCGCCTGCCTGAGACGGTCGTTGGCGGCGGCCGTCACCTCGCCCAGCGGGGTGTTCCTGTCGAACACGGCCCGCACGAGCACCGGGTTGACGTAGTAGCCGACGACGTCCTTGGCGGCGGAGCGGCGTACCGACGCCGGGCAGGCGATGAGGAAGTCGGTCTGTCCGGTCCAGCGGTTCAGCAGGGCCTGCAGGGAGCCGAGCGCCAGGGCGAACTGCGAGATCTCCTGGGCGGCGGCGGCGCGCTTCAGCCGCTCCGCGAGTTCGTCGGGCAGCCGGCGTACGAGGCTGGCACCGGTGAACGAGGACACGGGCGGCCGTGGCCTGTCGGTCAGCAGCTCGGCGGGCATGGAACCCGCGACCTGTTCCTGCCAGAACTCCGCCTGCCGCACACCGCGTGAGGATTCGAGCAGATCACGCTCGGCCTGGACGAAGTGGCCGTAGTCGACGGCGATGGGCGCCCAGTCGGGCTCCTCGCCCTCGGCGAAGGACGCGTAGGCGGCGAGCAGATCGCGCCACAGCATCCACTGCGAGACGGCGTCCGTGGCGATGTGATGGGTGAGCGCCAGCAGCACGGCGTCCGTGCGGCGGCGCCACAGCACCACTCGGAACGGTCCCTCGTCCGAGAGCCTGAACGGGGCGCCGGCCTCGGCCTTGACGAGCCGGTCGAGCTCCGCGTCGTCGGCGTCGGGCACATCGCGGACGACGAGTTCACCGATCTCGCCCGCCTCCCGCACCACGCGTCGCGGTTCACCGTCGGCCTCGACGTACACCGAACGCAGCATCGGATGCCGTTCGGTGAGCGCCCGGGCCGCCCGCGCCAGGACCTCCGGGTCCGGCGCGGGCTCCATCCGGACACCACCGGCGAGGTTGTAGGTCGCACTGTCGGGGGCCAGTTTGTGGAGCAGCCAGAGCCCCTCCTGGCCCACCGACAGGGGCAGAGCCCCGCTTATGGGGTCCGTGTGGCCCATGGGTCAGACTCCTGCCTTGTTTGCCGTCAGGAAGTCGGCCACGTCGGACACGCGCAGCAGGTCACCGACCTTCTCGTCGGGAACTGTTTGGTCGAAGGCCTTCTCCACCGCGGCCAGCAGGTCGATACGGGTGAGGGAGTCCATGCCGAGCTCGTCGAAGCTGGAGTCGGCGGTGACCTCGCCGTCCAGGTCCGGCGCCGTACGCAGCGTGAGGTTGATGATCTCGACAATCAGTTCGTCTCTGGTCATGGCCTTCGTCTCCATAGGTGTGTCGCGGGGATGTGTGCGGAATGTGCGTGCGGGGGGATCCGTGTGCAAGGGGGGTCTTGGGGGGGGGCGCCGGAGCCCTGTTACGGCATCCGGACGACCTGGCCGGCGTACGTCAGGCCGGCGCCGAAGCCGAGCAGCAGGACGTTGTCACCGGGGGTGGCGCGGCCGCTGTCCTTGAGCCGGCTCAGCGCCAGCGGCACCGAAGCCGCGGAGGTGTTACCGGTGTCGACGACGTCGTTGACGACGCGCTCCGGCGGGAGGTCCAGGTTCGCGGCCAGCGTCCTGATGATCCGGTTGTTGGCCTGGTGCGGCACGAACCAGTCGATGTCCTTCATGGTGACCCCGGCGGCGGCGCACGCCCGGTGGGCGACGTCCGGCATGGTGGCCGTGGACCACTTGTAGACGAGCGGGCCGTTCATCGTGACGTACTCACGGCCGTCGGCCTTCTCGGTGATGCCGAGCACGTCGTGCCGGGCGCCGTCGCTGCCCCAGACAGCGGGACCGATGGCGGGCTGGTCCGAGCGGGACACCACCGCGGCTCCTGCACCGTCGCCGAAGATGACGAAGGTGTCGGGGTCGTTGGGGTCGATCCACTCGCTGGTCCGCTCGGCGCCGACGACCAGGACATTGCGTGCCTCGCCGAGCCGCACGGCGTTGGACGCCATGGCCAGCGAGTAGGTGAAGCCGGCGCACACCGCGTTGAGGTCGTACGCACCCGAGTTGGGCAGGCCGATACGGCTGGCCACCTCGGGGGCGATGCCGGGCATACGCCGGCGACGGGTGGCGCTCGCGACGATCGTGAGGTCGACCTCGCCCGGGTCGATGTCGGCCGAGACGACAGCCTTCTCGCCCGCGGCCGCCGACATCGTGACCAGGTCCTCCTCGTCGGAGGCGTGGTGGCGGGTCTTGATGCCGGTCCTGCCCTCGATCCACTGCGGCGAGACCGTCGTCAGCGGTGCCAGCTCCTCGTTGGACACGAGCCTGGTCGGCCGGTACACGGCCAGCCCGGCGATCCGTGATCCATACGTCTCGAACATGTCTGACTCAACTCCCCATAGTTCCGTCGGCCGTCAGGCGTCGGACGGCTCTGCCATGGCCACGGCGATCCGCCGCGGTCCGGTGAACGGCTCGCGCGCGTGCGCGGCCAGCATGTTGTCGACGACCAGGACGTCGTCGCGCTGCCAGTCGAAACGGACCGAGGCCGACCTGTAGGCCGCGCGCAGGTGGTCCGTCACCTCGTCGGGGATGACCCCGCCGTCGCCGTAGAAGGTGTTCGTCGGCAGCTCGTCATCGGCGAAGATGGCGCGCAGACCGGCACCGACCTCCGGTGCCAGGGTGCTGACGTGGAAGAACGTGGCGTGGTTGAACCACACCTCATCGCCGGTGACCGGATGGCGGTGCACCGCCTGCCGCACGGCGGTGGTGCGCAGACCGCCGTCAGGACGCCACTCCGCCTCGATCCCGCGCTCCTTGCAGTACCCCACGACGGCGTCCTTGTCCGAGGTGTTGAAGGCCTCCTGCCAGGGCACTCCGAACCCGGCGTGGAAGTTGCGCACGACCTGCCAGCCACGTGCCTCGAACTCCGCGCGCACCTGGGGGTCGACGGCCTTGAGCACCTGCCGGATGTCGGCGAGCGGGGTGGCCCCCTGCGTGACGGGCGGCTCGACGCAGAAGAAGTACAGCGTCCGCGGCCAGACCGCCTGGTAGGAGTTCTCGTTGTGGAGGAAGATCTCCTCGTTCTGCGGGTAGTCCGTCGAGGTGTAGACCTGGCCCTTGATGGTGCTGCGGGGCGAGGAACGCTCGGCGTACGCCAGCGGCGGCGTGCCGGAGAACGCCCGGACGGTGCCGTCGAAGCCGTCGACACCGCCGACCTCGAATCCGCGCAGCAGCAGGGCGCCGCGCTGGGTGAGCAGCTCGCGCAGCTCCGCCTTGTTCTCGGTGATGTAGTCGTGGATGCCGGTACCGGGGGCCGCGGGACGTCGCATCCCGGGCACGGTTCCGCTCCCCACCCAGCCGGCGGGTGTCTCTTCCGAGGTGATGGTGGTCATGGTCAAGCTCGCTCCGTGGTCGAAGAGGTCGGGCGGCCCTGGGGGCTGCGTCAGTCGGACATCGCCACGAGGACACGGCGGTCCCCGGTGAACGGCCGCCGGCCGTGGGCCAGCAGGACGTTGTCGATGAGCAGCAGGTCGCCCGTGCGCCAGTCGACGTTCACGGCTGCCTCAAGACCGCGGTCGCGGACCTGGGCGACGTACTCGGGAGGGATCGGGCTGCCGTCGGCGAACCGCACGGACTGCGGCAGCTCCTCCTCGGAGAGGATCTGCGCGAGCTCGGCCGCGGTGTCGTCACCGAGACCGGCCGGGTGCCACTGGTCGGCCTGGTTGAACCACACCTCGGCGCCGGTGACCGGGTGCTTGGTCGTGGACGGCCGGTGGGACTCCACCCGCAGGCTCCCGTCACGCCGCCAGTCCCACTCGGCGCCGGCCTCCTTCAGGAAGGCCTCCACGTCCGCACGCTCGTCGGTCTCGAAGGTGTCCTGCCAGCTCTTGCCGAGGCCGTAGCCGTCGTGCAGATTCTGGACGTAACGCACCCCGCCGGCGAAGGCGTCGCGCACCTCCGGGTCCAGGACGGCCAGCCAGCGCTCGGCGTCCAGCACCGGGGTGGCACCGCCGGATCCCGGCTGGACCTGGCAGAAGAAGGCCAGACGGGACGGCCACGCGTGGGCGTAGCTCATCTCGTTGTGCATCGAGATGGTGAATTCCTGCGGGTACTCGGTCGAGGTGTAAACGTTCCCGCCGACCTTGGTGCGCGGCGAGTTGCCGTGCACGTACGCCAGCCGATTCGGCAGCAGCCGGTCCAGGGCCGTGTCCAGCGTCTCCGGCGTGATCCCGAAGCCGCGGAAGACCAGGGCCTTCTCCTTGACCAGGGTCCCGGACAGGCCGAGCTCCAGTTCCTCCAGGCGGCTCAGCAGTTCGCCGGTACCGCCCTCGCCCTTCGCTTCGATCTCCAGTGGTGCCCAGGACGTCGAACTCGTCACGGCGCCGCTCCTCTCGCTGTTGTGGTGAAGCCTTCGGCTATCCGGCCCGCAGGCCGGACGGGATCCGAGCCAGCCGCCCCGCGATGTCCGCGGTCAGCTCCGCCTCCCGGGGGGCGAGGTAGAAGTGGTCCCCGGGGAACGACCGCACCACGAAGGCGCCGGTCGTCAGCTCCCCCCAGGCCAGCAACTGTTCGTAGGAGATGCCCGGATCCCGGTCGCCCTGGTAGGCGACGATCGGAGCGCGCAGCGCCACCGGACTGTGCGGGTGGTAGGTCTCGATGAGCTTGTAGTCGGAGCGCAGCACAGGCAGCAGCAGCTCGCGCAGTTCAGGCACCGCGTACGGGTCGCCGCCCAGGCTGCCCAGCCGGGAGACCCCGGCGACCAGTACGTCGTCGGCGGCTCTGTGCAGGGTCGTGGGAGACGTCCGGTGCGGGGCGTTGCGCCCCGAGAGCAGGACCTGCGCCGGGCCTTCGCCCGCACCGGCCTCCTGCCGCACCGCCACCTCGTAGGCCACCGAGGCGCCCATGCTGTGCCCGAAGAGGGCCGTCGGGAGGTCGTCGTACGGGTCGAGCGCCTCGGAGATCAGGCCGGCCAGCTCGTCCATCGACTCGATGCACGGCTCGTCCATCCGCTCCTGCCTGCCCGGGTACCGGACGGCAAGTACCTCGATATCGGCGGGGAGCCGCGAGGGCCAGCCGTGGAACAGCTGGGCGTTACCACCGGCGTGCGGGAAGCAGACCAGCCGCAGCCGCGGCGTGTCCGTCCGCGCATACCTGCGGAACCAGGTCTCCGAGGGGGCACTCACAGCGCCATGCCCCCGTCGATGCGGACCACCTGGCCGGTGATGTACTCGGCCTGCGGAGAGGCCAGGAAGGAGACCAGGGAGGCCACTTGCTCAGGGGTGCCGAAACGCCCCATCGGGATGCGGGTCAGGGCGTCCTTGGCGACGGCCTCCGGCACACCGGCGACCATCTCCGTGTCGATGAACCCCGGCGCGACCGCGTTGGCGCGCACTCCGTAGCGGCCGAACTCCTTGGCCAGCGCCTGCGTCAGTCCGATGATCCCGGCCTTGGACGCCGAGTAGTTCGTCTGGCCCGCGTTGCCGACGACTCCGGCCACGGACGAGAGGGTGACGACCGTGCCGGCGCGACGCCGGATCATGGAACGGACCACCGAGCGCAGCAGGTTGTACGTACCGTCGAGGTTGGTGCGTATCACCGAGTCCCACTCGTCGTCCGACATCAGCGCGAGCGGCCTGTCGCGGGTGATCCCCGCGGAGGTCACGACCGCCGACACCGGCCCGAGCCCCGCCTCGACGTCCGCGACGAACGACCGGACCCCGACACGGTCGGCCACGTCGACCCGGCGGATCAGCGCACGCTGCCCCGTCGCCAGGATCTCCTTCTCCACCTGCTCCGCCGCCGCGTCGTCGGAGCGGTAGCAGATGGCAACGTCGAACCCGTCCTGTGCGAGCCGGGTGGCGACCGCCCGCCCGATTCCACGCGACCCCCCGGTCACCATTGCCACCTGTGCCTCTTGGTCCGGCATGCTGCCCCCATCCGTTCGAATGAGTCGAGCGTGCGTTCAGCGGCTATATCTGGCCTATACGGCATCCAGCACCGCTGGAGGGCAGGCGAGGGCCCCGGTACCGTGACCGTTCATGACCTTGCTTCCGACCGGTGAAACCGCGCTCGCGGGCCTGCTGCACCCGCTGCTCCCGCCGCCGGTCACAGCCGTCGACACGTTCCACGACGGCGCTGTCCCCTTCCTCTTCCCCGAGGAGGAGGCCCTGGTCGCCGGCGCCGTGGCCAAGCGCAGGCAGGAATTCGCCACGGTCCGCCACTGCGCCCGCACCGCACTGGCCGGTTACGCCTGGCCGCCCGCTCCGATCCTCCCGGGCACCGCGGGCGCGCCCCGCTGGCCCGACGGCATGGTCGGCAGCCTCACGCACTGCGACGGTTACCGGGCGGCGGCCGTCGCCCGGGACACGACGGCGGCCTCCATCGGCATCGACGCCGAGCCGGCCGAGCCCCTGCGCGACGAGGGCACGCTGAACCTCGTCACGCTCCCCGCCGAACGCACCGCCCTGCGCGAACTCGCCGCAGGCCGGCCCGATATCCCCTGGGACAGGCTGCTGTTCAGCGCCAAGGAGTCCGTCTACAAGGCCTGGTCCCCGCTCACCGGCCGCTGGCTCGGCTTCCACGACGCCCACATCACGCTGCACCCCGGCGGCACCTTCACCGCCGCCCTGCTCGTCCCGGACACCACCACGGCCGACGGCGGCCCCCCGCTCACCGGCTTCGACGGCCGCTGGCAGGCACGCGACGGCCTGCTGCTCACCGCCGTCACCGTGCCCCCGCGCGCCGGCACCGTCAGTACTTCTCCTCAGGCACCCACTGAGCGGTATCCGAACGGTAGGAGTAACTCGGCCGGGCGGTGAGACTGCTCGTACGGAACGGCTCGCCCCCGTCATCGATGCGCAGGGTCCCGCTCCGGCCACCGCTGGACCACTCCAGCTCCAGGTACCAGGTCACGTCGTGCCCCTCCACATGCGCGTCGAGGTCGAACACCTCGACATCCGAGGAACTCACCCGGAACGGGAAGTCCTTCGCCGGCACGGCCTTGCCGGCCTGCTCCCCCGGCACGGGCTTCGACTGCGGCCGGCTGTCGTCCAGGTCGATGTCGAAGCTCTGCGGCGTGATCCCGCTGCCGCAGCCGTTCCCCATCGAGTACGCGGATCGGGCGAGCGCCGCGTTGCGCCCCAACACCCGCACATGCAGCCCGTTCAGCACGACCGCCTCGTCCGACTTCCCCTGGACGGTGATTTCGACCTTCATGGCTCCCCCGTCCACCCCGCCCAGGACCTTGGCCCAGCCACGGGTGTCCTGCGGGACGGGCGGCGGCGGCACGTCGTCGGGCTCGTCCTCGAGCAGGTAGTACTGCCCGCAGGGCTCCTCCCAGTTGTACGAACTGATGGAGGCGCTCACGGGCACCCCGCCCTCCGGCTGCCCGCCCGCGGCCGGCGAGGGCTTGGTACTGCTCCCGCCCGCCGCCGAAGCGGAGGCCGACGCGCTGGGCTTCTTGGACGCGTCGGCGCTCCTGCTCGGCTTCGCGCTCACGCTCGCCTTGCCGGTGGGCACGACCGGCGACTGACTGACCGCAGTGTCCACCCGCCCGTCCTCGCTGGGCTTGTCGCCCCCGAGGCCCTGGATAGCGAGCGCGGCGGGAACGGTGAGGGCGACGACGGCCACGGCGGTGAGCAGGACACGCAGTCTCCTGCTGGGACGACGAGGAGCGACCCCGACACCGCCCCGCGCCCCGTCCGGCGTCACGTCTTCGGAGGCGGGCACCTCGGAGTCGGTGGGCCCGGAAGCGGTGGGCCCGGAAGCAACAGGCTCCGCGACAGCAGGCGCAGGCTCCGAGACCGCGGAGTCGGGCGCCGGCTCAGGCTCCGAGACCGCAGGCTCCGAGGCGACAACGCCGACAGCCGGCGACGCCGCTGCCGATGCCGACGATGACGATGACGACGCCGACGGCCCGGAAGTGACGGCTCCGTCCGCCGCCGCCTCTCCCTTCCGCGCGCCCCTCCGCTTCGCCTCGTCGGCCAGAATCCACTTCCGGTGCAGGGCCATCAGCTCGTCGGATGACGCCTTGCACACCCGCGCGAAGCGCTCCACGGGCGCGTAGTCATGAGGAACGGCCTCACCGTTGCAGTAACGGTGAACGGTCGACGTACTCATGTGCAGCTTCTGCGCGAGCGCGCCGTAGCTGAGACCGGACCGCTCCTTCAGCTCCCCGAGCAGCGCCGCGAAGTCCTGGATCTCTGTGGCCACCCCGACCGTTCCCTTCCGTTCCTTCCCGGAACGGCGTCCCAGGCAGGTTATGTTCGTGCAGGTCAGAGGCCATTCGGGCATTCCAGCGTCCCGTATGCCGCGCCGGTCGTTGCCACCGGATTCCCAGTACGGAAAGGATGTGGACATGCCGCGGCGCTCTCCGCGACCCGCACATCCCACCCTTACCTGTCCCGGGAGACGCCGTGCCTACCAGACCTGGCATCAGCCTGACCGACGCGGTGGCCGTGCAGGTGCTGATCGTCTGCATCGCAGTCATCATCACGCTCCTCAACCGCCTCTGAGCACACATCAACGACCAGTAGACCCGCCTGCACCGCAGGGAGCCAAACGGCGCCCCGGAGCATCCGTCTGTCACCACCATCGAACGGGGAGAACTTTCTCATGCGCAACCTTCGCTTCCGCCGCGCCGCCCGCACCTCCGCCCTCGGCACCGCCGCGCTGATCGCCGCGCTGTCCCTCACGGCCTGCGAGGGCGGCGCCGACCCGTCCCCCAAGAACGGCGCCGCCGACTCGACGTCCCAGGAGTCGGCCGACACCACCTCGGCGGCCACGGACACGACCGCGACCACGACCACGAAGGGGGCCGGTGAGAAGGCCGCCGCCGGTTCCGGTTCGGACGCCGCCAAGGGTTCCGGTTCCGACGCCGCCAAGACCTCCACGAAGCAGTCGCAGGCGGAGAACGACAGCGACCAGCCCCTCCCCACCTGCACCGGCGAGAACACCAAGCTCACGATCTCGAGCGTCAAGCGCCCGGTCAACCACATGCTGCTCACGGTGACCAACTCCGGCTCGAAGGCATGCAACGCCTTCTACTACCCCTCCCTGCGCTTCACCGACGCGCAGGCCGTCCCCCCGGTCATCGAGGACAGCCAGCCGCAGGCCGTCGTCACCATCTCCCCCGGTGAGTCGGCCTACGCCGGCATCACGACCTCGTCGGCCGACGGCAGCGGCTCGGGCGGCTACGACGCCGAGGACCTGGCGGTCGGCTTCCAGAACAAGAAGGGCGGCTTCACGGGCGACATGGTGGACGTCCCGCTGTCCAAGCCCGTGCACATCGACAGCACCCTCACGGTCACCTACTGGCAGTCGGAGATGGACGACGCCCTCCAGTACTGACCGCTCCGCGCGGTGATGGGGAGTTACGGACAGCATTCGGCCCGAAAACGGGCCCCGGGCTGTCCGTAACTCCCCATCAGCGCGTCCCGAACCACCGTACGATCGCCGAGGTGGCGGCGACGTTGGAGCCCAGGTGGCGGGAGTCCTGGTGGTCGACCGCGCCGAGGTCGACGACCGGGGCGTCCACGCCGTTGCGGTGCAGAGCCGCCCGGCAGAAGTCGGTGTTGGCGGTGACGGCCTGCTCGTCACCTGCCGCCATGTACAGCCGGACCGGCGCCTCCGGTACCCAGTCGGTGCACACCGCGTCCGTCTTGCCGAGCGCCTTGGCCATCGCGCCCGTCGGATGCGCCAGCACCTCACGGCCCCGGTCGGTCAGCAGTTCGTCCACGCTCGCCGGGATGCGCGCCATCAGCTGCTGCCCCGTGTGCACGCCGTCGAACAGCGCCTCGATCTCGGCGGCGTCCTCGCCTTCGCCTTCGGCGAAGACCTCGCGGGGGCTGTCGTAGATGTGGTGCAGGCGGTTGAAGGCCACCAGCGTGTACGCCGCGTAGACCGCACCCGACTTCGCGTCCACGTCGCCCCTGAGCAGCGCGGGCAGCTCCGTACCGCCGAAGTCGTACGCACCGCTGACCGGCGCCAGCGCGCCCAGCCTGAACCACCGGTCATCGCCCGCCTCCAGGGCCCTGCCGAGCCCCAGCGCCGCCGACGCGCCCTGCGAGAAGCCCGTGACCATGACGTCGCGTTCCAGCGCGTGCCCGGTACGCGGTGCGAAGGCACGGGCCGCGCGGAGCATGTCCAGCGAAGCCGTGGTCTCCGAGCCGATGTCCATCCACGGGTGCAGGCCGGGCCCCTTGCCCATGCCCAGATAGTCGGGCGCGACCGCTGCCGCGCCTGCCGCCGCGTGCGCGATGACCGGGGCTGACACGAAATCGGCGCGCCGCATGGACGGGGAGTCGTTCTTGTTGCTGCCCGTGCCGTGCGCGAAGGAGACCGCTCGTAACCGTCGCTCGCCCGTGAGCGGCAGCGCGAACAGCCCGCTCGCCGTGGTGGGCCGGCCGTGTACGTCGACGGTCCGGTAGACGAGCCGGTACGCGACCACGCCGTGCCGGACGGTGTCCCCCGCGAACCCGGCCCCTGCCAGCTCCGCGACCACGGCCTCCTGGGTGGTGAGCGTGTACAGCTTCTCGGCGGAGACCAGCGTGCCGCGCCCCTGGACCTGCCGCTGGGCCTGCGTATGGGCAGGAGGCGGCGCGGCCACGGCCGCCGCCGCTGCCGGCCCGCTGAGCAGGAGCGCGCAACAGGCGGCTGCCAGCGGCGCTCTCAGTCTGCGGGACATGGAAGTGGACGAATGGCGCGAGGACCTTGCTGCTGAGGCGGTCATGGTTCTCCCGGTCGCGTGCGGATAGCGGGTGTGGACACCTGCCTGTTCAGCCTCACAGGGGGCGAGGAACAGCGCACTGCGGCAGACCCCCTGATGTACCTGGGGGATCCACCCCCGACGCTCAGCCGGGTCTGAGTACGACCACTCATGTGCCGCCGCGGCCGGCCGCGTTGACTCGTACGCATGCCGGAAGACCTCCTCGACCCCCGCACCCCGCGCGCCTGGATCGGGCCTCTGATCTCCACGCTCGTCACCCTGCCCGCAGCGGGCTTCGCCCTGCTCGTCGGTGGCCTGTCGCCCATGGCGTGCGACTCCTGCAACGGCGCACGGGCCGCCCACTTCGACGATTCGTTCAGCCCGGCCTGGGCCCTCCTCCGCGTGGGCCTCGTCCTGTCGCTGATCGTCCTCGTGGCGAGCTGGGCCCTGCCCTGGCGTCAGCGGCAGGCCGCCACCCGGGTGCTGCTCTCCCTGGCCGCGCCCGCCGTCGTCGGTGTCTCCCTCGTGGCGTTCATGGCCCTCGTCGACTGGCCCTGACACGCTGTTGGTCCCGATTCCGGTCCGCTAGCCTCACGGCCATGACTACCCCCGGTGCCGAATCCCGTCACGTCAGCATCCACATCGACCGCCCCGTCGGCGAGGTCTACGCCTACGCGTCGGACCCGTCCCGTCTGCCCGAGTGGGCGGCGGGGCTGAGCGCCTCGATCGAGGAGACGGACGGGCGGTGGGTCGCCGACTCGCCCATGGGCCAGGTCGTGGTCGACTTCGCGCCCAGGAACGAATTCGGCGTGCTCGACCACCACGTGACACTGCCGACGGGCGAGAGCGTCTACAACCCGGTGCGGGTGATCGCCGACGGCGACGGCTGCGAGGTCGTGTTCACCCTGCGGCGCCGGCCCGACATGAGCGCCGACGCGTTCCGGCGCGACGCGGAGGCCGTGTCGGCCGACCTCGCGACGCTCAAGCGCCTCACGGAACGCGTCTGAAGTCCCGCGCCCTTCGCGCGGGACTTCAGTGCCGTATCAGGCAACCGTCTGTCTGTTGTGATGTGACGCGCCGTCCGGGATCCTTCGTCGGACACCAGCCAGTAGCAGGAGAGGCCGATCAGCCCTTCTGCGCGTGATACGCCGCGACCGCCTTCATCTTCAGGACGCGCACCGCTTCATCGTCCATCACGGAGTGAGAAGCCGCCTCGTCGGCTGCGGCGTCGACCGCCTTGGCCTTCTGCTTCTGCGCGCGCGCCGCATCGTCGGCCGTCACGGAGTGAGAGTCGGCCGCGGACGCGTGGACCTGCGCCCCCGCTGCCACCGCCATACTGCCAAGCGCCAATGCGCTGACTGCCGCGGTCCTGAACGTCGTACCCAACCTGCTCGACTTGCGGGGGGCTGCATGGCGCATGGGAGTTCCTCTGCTGTCGGTTCGACTTGGACAGCTGGACTACGCAGCGCGGAGGTCCGGACGCGACACCCAGATGCGGTGATACAGATCACAGAGAACCGCTGTAGCGGGGGATCAGCGCTCGTGCGTATTCCCGGACAGAGGACCCCTGGCCGTTCTGCGGACGGATACGAATGGCGGAAGAGTGGCGAGAGGCGCGACCGAAGAGGAGTTCGATGAATTCTACGCACTGGCCTACCCCAGGCTCGTTCGGCAGCTCTACGCGATGACCGGCGATCTGCCGGAGGCCCAGGATGTCGTCCAAGAGGCGTTCGTAAGGGCTTGGAGTCGGCGTGGGATATTCACGAGCGACGGTTCCCAGGAGGCGTGGATCCGCACCACGGCCCGGCGGCTCGCCGTGTCGCGCTTCCGGCGCCTGCGGCGCGGTGTGCAGCTCATTCAGCGCCATCATGATCAGCGCCACATCGAAGGTCCATCGCCCGAGCGCATCGCTCTCGTCGAGGCACTTCGCACTCTTCCGGAAAAACACAGAAGTGTCGTCGTCCTCCATCACCTGTGCGACCTCAGCGTCGAGCAGATAAGTGCCGAGACTGGCTGGCCGGCCGGCAGCATCAGGGTCTGGCTGGTCCGCGGGCGCATGTCCCTCGCCCGCCATCTCTCCCCCCTGCGGGACCAGGAGGTGGACCATGTCCGGTGAGTGCGAGCGCCCTGCCTGGCTCACCGAGAGCGTCGCCGAGTTGGAGAGTGTCCGGGTGGATCGCCCGGTGGCCGCACAGGAGTTGCGTCGCCGAGGCGTCCGACGCCGTCAACGTCGCACCCGTTCTTCCGCCCTTGCGGCGATTGTCGTGGTGGCACTCGGTGCGGGCACCTACTGGAATTCCGTGGACGCGGACCGATCGGCGGCAGATCCAGCCCGCCCCGGTGAGGATTCCCGAGTATCAGCGGCCCAGGAGAAAATGCGGGCCTACTACTCGGTTCTGCCGGATGCCTTCGCCACCCGGCATTCGACGTCGGAGCTGCGGAAGCTGATGGCCGTGTATTTCACGGATGCGGCATTGAAGCGAGAAACCATTCTGGAGGGCCGCGGAGCCGACGACCTTGCAGCCACGTGTGGGGATGCGGAGGCCACCACCACCTTCACCGTCGGCGCCCCCCGTAGAGTGGGTGCCAATACCGTCAGTGCACGCGTGACGAGTAATAGTGCGCCGGAATCGATCGAGGTCGATTTCGATCTCCGCACCATGAAAATCTCGAAATGGTCCTGCCCCGACGCGCCCTGACTTCTGCCGACCGTCACGGGCCGTAGCGCCCCGGGCCCGTCAGTCGGTCAGATCGGCCGCCTCGACCAGCAGCACCGCGAACGTTGCCTGATGCGGCACCAGCCAGTCCGGTGGCCCGTCCCCCATGTGAGCTACGCGCAGGTGTCCACCGTGAGGTGACGCTTCGTGAACGCCCGGTCCGTAGCGTTCGAGGCGCCGCGGCACCCTGGTCGCGGAACCGGCGAAGGAGTGCTCATGAGGATCGTCTGGCAACTGTTGACCGTCGTACTGGTCGCCATGATCGGCGGCCAGGTCGTCGGCGCCGTGGAGGACAACCCGTGGCTGCAACTCGTCCTCGGACTCCTGACTTCCGTACTCGCCGTGCTCGCCTACGGATGGGTGGTGCGCAGGACCGAGCACCGCCCGTCCACCGAAGTGGCCCGCGAGGGTGCGGTGCCCGCCTTCGCCCGGGGGCTGCTGATCGGCCTCGCACTGTTCAGCGCGGTCATCACGAACATCTTCTTCAACGCGCACTACGAGGTCCACGGACTGGGCTCCCCGAGCGGTGCGGTTGGACTGATCGGCTTCATGGCCGCCGCCGCCGTGACGGAGGAACTGATGATCCGCGGCGTCCTGTTCCGGATCGTCGAGGAGTTCACCGGCACCTGGATCGCGATGGTGCTGACCGCTGTGCTGTTCGGCGCCATGCACCTGCTCAACCCCAACGCCAGCCTGTGGGGCGCCGTCGCCATCACGATCGAGGCCGGGGGCATGCTCGCCGCCGCCTATGTCGCGACCCGCAACCTGTGGCTGCCCATAGGTCTGCACTTCGGCTGGAACTTCGCGGCGGGCGGGATCTTCAGCACCGAGGTCTCCGGCAACAACACCCCGCAGGGGCTGCTGGACAGCACGACGTCCGGCGCCGAGTGGGTCACCGGTGGCGAATTCG
Organism: Streptomyces sp. NPDC048565; assembly: GCF_040650935.1. NCBI lineage: Bacteria > Bacillati > Actinomycetota > Actinomycetes > Kitasatosporales > Streptomycetaceae > Streptomyces > Streptomyces sp. NPDC048565. The sequence goes on along the minus strand of NZ_JBEZIH010000037.1, from coordinate 20,105 downwards.
GACCTGAAGGAAGCCTGTACTCGGTGGTGTTCGGAGTGCTGCTGACGGCCGCGTTCATGTGGCTGGCCCACCGGCGCGGCAACCTCGTCCCCATGCGGCGCGCCGACCGCGTCGCCGCCACCACTACTACACTTCCCCGATGATCGGACTCCCGCGGATCCTCGAACTGTGGCGCCGGTCAGGCGCCACAGTCTGGTACTGGCCGCTCGCGCTGTTGATCTTCGCCGGGTCGTTCCTGCCGTCCATGCAGAACCACGGCACCATGGTCGGGAACCTGCCGGACCGCCCCTTCGACGTCCTGGCCGTCGTCGCCATCTCCCTGCAGTGCCTCCCGCTGGCGGGCCGCAAGCGGTGGCCGCTCATCTGCTTCACCCTGGTGTCGCTCGGCTTCGCCCTCGACCAGCTCCGCGGCTACCACACGCTCGCGGGCACCGCGTTGCCCATCGCACTGATCAGCCTGGCGTCCCAGCTGGAACACCACAGGCGCGCCACCGCCCTCGCCTTCTCCGCGGCGTACATCCCGCTGGTCGTCGCGCTCAACCAGCTCGGTCCCGGCGAGGCGACGAGCGAGTACGTGATGTTCTACCTGGCCGTGGCGCTCGCCTGGGGCGTCGGGGCATGGCTCCGCACCACCCGGGCCGCCGAGGCCGAGCGGCGCCGCCGCGTCGCCGAGGACACCCGTACCGCCGAGCGCACCCGCATCGCCCGTGAACTCCACGACGTCGTGACCCACCATGTGACGGCGATGGTCGTGCAGGCGGAGGCCGCACGCTATCTGACCGCCGCACCCGAGCGCCTCGACCAGAGCCTCACGGCCGTCACGGACACCGGCCGGCGGGCCATCACCGACCTGCGGCACCTGCTCAACCTCCTCAACCCCGACCACGGCACCGAGGCCACACCGCCGCCCGTCGGCAGGCTCCTCACCCTCGTCGAGCAGACACGGCGGGCCGGGCAGCCGGTCGAGTTCACGGAGGAGGGCACCCCCGCCGAGTCGACCGGCAGCGCCGACCTCGTCGCCTACCGGGTGGTGCAGGAGTCCCTCACGAACGCCCTCAAGTACGCTCATGGCAGCGCCACTTCGGTCCGGGTGCACCATTGCGAGAGGGAGATCACCGTGGAGGTGAGCACGGACAGCTCCACCTCGAAGGTCTCCCTCACCGGCGGAAGCGGACGAGGCCTCGCCGGGCTCCGCGAGCGCGTCGACGTACTGGGCGGCGACTTCAACGCGGGCCGACAGCCGGACGGCGGCTTCGTCGTCCGGGTCCGTATACCTGCCGGGAGCACTGCGTGACCGAACCGATCCGGGTCCTGATCTGCGACGACCAGGTGCTGATCCGCACCGGTCTTGCGACGATCATCGACGCTCAGCCCGATCTGGAGATCGCGGGCGAGTGCGGCGACGGACAGACCGCGGTCGACCTCGTCGGCGAACTGCGTCCGGATGTCGTCGTGATGGACATCCGCATGCCGGTGCTCGACGGCATCGCGGCCACCCGCCTGCTGGCGGGCGCCGGAGTCCAGCACCCGGTCAAGGTGCTGGTGGTGACGACGTTCAACCTGGACGAGTACGTCTACGAGGCGCTGCGCGCGGGCGCCAGCGGGTTCCTCCTGAAGGACGCACCGCCGGACCGGCTGTTGCAGGGCATCAGAACCGTGGCGGCCGGGGCGGCCCTGCTGGACCCCGAGGTCACCCGCCAGCTGGTGGGCCGGTACGCCGCCCGGATCCGGCCCACCGACGGGGCGGGGCAGGACATCCCGCTGACCCCGCGCGAGCAGGAGGTCCTGCGCCTCATCGCGGACGGCCTCTCCAACACCGAGATCGCGGCGGCCCTCGTGATCAGCCGCGAGACCGTCAAGACGTTCGTCTCACGCATCCTCACCAAGCTCGGCCTCCGCGACCGCGTCCAGGCGGTCGTCTACGCCTACCGCCACGGCCTGGTCACCTAAGGGATTGCAGATCATCAACACGTTGTTCTGATCTGCGATCCCTTAGGGTCTTTCGTTCGGACCAGGCCGGTCTCAGCGGCCCAGCCGCTGCGCGACCTCCGTCGCCCAGTACGTGAGGATCATCCGCGCACCCGCCCGCCGGATGCCCAGCAGGCTCTCCAGGATCGCCGCGTCCCGGTCGATCCAGCCCTTCTCCGCCGCGGCCTCGATCATCGCGTACTCGCCACTGATCTGGTACGCCGCGACCGGCACGTCCACCGCGTCGGCGACCTGGGCGAGGATGTCCAGGTAGGGGCCGGCCGGCTTGACCATGACCATGTCGGCGCCCTCCTCCAGGTCGAGCGACAGCTCGCGCAGCGACTCGCGGATGTTCGCCGGGTCCTGCTGATACGTCTTGCGGTCGCCCTTGAGCGAGGAGCCCACCGCCTCCCGGAACGGGCCGTAGAAGGCCGAGGAGTACTTCACGGTGTACGCGAGGATCGACACGTCCTCGTGGCCCGTCTGGTCCAGCGCGTCCCGGACGACACCGACCTGGCCGTCCATCATCCCGCTCGGGCCCACCACATGCGCGCCCGCGTCCGCCTGGACCTGGGCCATCTCGGCGTACCGCTCCAGCGTCGCGTCGTTGTCGACGCGGCCGTCCGCCGTCAGCACACCGCAGTGGCCGTGGTCGGTGTACTCGTCCAGACACAGGTCGGACATGATCACGAGATCGTCCCCGACCTCTTCCCGCACCGCGCGCAGACCGGCCTGGAGAATGCCCTCCGGGTCCGTCCCCGCCGTGCCCCGCGCGTCCTTCTTCTCGTCCAGCGGGACACCGAAGAGCATGATCCCCGAGACCCCCGCGGCGACCGCGTCGACGGCGGCCTTCCGCAGCGTGTCCAGGGTGTGCTGCTGCACACCGGGCATCGCCGAGATGGCGACAGGCGCGTCGACGCCTTCGCGTACGAAGGCCGGCAGGATCAGATTCGCCGGGTCGAGCCGGGTCTCGGCGACCATGCGGCGCATGACGGGGGTCGTCCGCAGTCGGCGGGGCCGCGAACCGGGGAAGTTTCCGTAATCGGTCATCCTTCGAGACTAGACCCGCACACATCACCGGTTTACCGACAGCCGAGCCGGAAAAAGCGGGCGGGCCGACACCACGGGGAGCCGACAAATACGTCGACAGCCCCCTTGTGACCCGGCAGACTACTCGCCCATGACGAGCAGCGACCTGTGGGACAACGCGACCGCCGACCGCTACGACGCCGAGGAGGCACCGAGATCCACCGCCACCTTCCTCGGACCGACCCTCGACTTCCTCTCCGGCCTCGCCGGGGACGGCCGGGCCCTGGAGTTCGCCATCGGCACCGGACGCGTCGGCGTCCCGCTGCGGGAACGCGGCGTACCGGTGGCGGGAATCGAACTGTCCGCACCCATGGCAGCCGTACTGCGAAGCAAGATCGACGAGGACAGGCTCCCGGTGACCATCGGGGACATGGCCACCACCACCGTCCCCGGTGAGTTCTCCCTGGTCTATCTCGTCTACAACACCATCGGAAACCTGCTCACCCAGGATGAGCAGGTCGAATGCTTCCGCAACGCCGCGCGCCACCTGGAGCCCGGTGGCCGGTTCGTCATCGAGCTCGGCCTGCCGCCGCTACGGCTTCTGCCCCCGACGCAGGCCGCGGTGCCCTTCGACGTCTCCGAGCGGCATCTCGGCTTCGACACCTTCGACCTCGTCGAGCAGACCCTCGTCTCGCACCACTTCACCCGCGAGGACGACGGCCGCTACAACCGGGGCGCGAGCCGACAGCGCTACGTCTGGCCGGCCGAGCTCGACCTGATGGCCCGGATCGCCGGACTCCGGCTGGAACGCCGGGTCGCCGACTGGGACGGTGAACCGTTCACGCAGGACTCCACCGGGCACATCTCCGTCTGGCGCAAGCCGGACTGATCCCCAAAAGCCCACGGGCACACGCGAGGGCCGGCCGTCTCCCTCAGGAAACGGCCGGCCCTCGCACGTCCTCACGGCAACACCGCTCAGGTGGTCGACCTGCGGCGGCGCGCACCCGGGCGGCGTTCGCTCGGCCGGGTCACCGGGTCGCCGGCCTCCTTGGCCGCGTCCCGGCGCTGCGCACCGAAGTCCGCCAGCGCCTGGGCCAGCTTGTGGACCGACGGCTCGGGGGACAGCACGTCGACCCGCAGACCGTGCTCCTCCGCCGTCTTCGCCGTGGCGGGACCGATACACGCGATCACCGTCACGTTGTGCGGCTTGCCCGCGATACCGACCAGGTTGCGGACGGTCGAGGACGAGGTGAAGAGCACCGCGTCGAAACCGCCGCCCTTGATCGCCTCCCGGGTCTCGGCCGGCGGCGGCGAGGCGCGCACCGTGCGGTACGCGGTGACGTCGTCGACCTCCCAGCCCAGCTCGATCAGCCCGGCCACCAGGGTCTCGGTGGCGATGTCGGCACGCGGCAGGAACACCCGGTCGATCGGGTCGAAGACCGGGTCGTACGGCGGCCAGTCGTCCAGCAGACCCGCGGCCGACTGCTCGCCGGACGGCATCAGATCCGGCTTCACACCGAAGTCCACCAGCGCGGCGCCGGTCTGCTCGCCCACGGCCGCGACCTTGATCCCGGCGAAGGCACGGGCGTCGAGCCCGTACTCCTCGAACTTCTCGCGTACGGCCTTCACCGCGTTGACCGAGGTGAAGGCGATCCACTCGTAGCGGCCCGTGACCAGACCCTTGACCGCGCGCTCCATCTGCTGGGGCGTGCGCGGCGGCTCGACGGCGATCGTCGGCACCTCGTGCGGAACGGCGCCGTACGAACGCAGTTGGTCGGAGAGCGACGCCGCCTGCTCCTTCGTCCGCGGCACGAGCACCTTCCAGCCGAACAGCGGCTTGGACTCGAACCACGCGAGCTGGTCGCGCTGGGCGGCGGAGCTGCGTTCCCCGACCACGGCTATGACGGGCAGATGCCCGTCGGGCGACGGGAGGACCTTGGCCTGCTTCAGGACCTGGGCGATCGTCCCGAGGGTCGCCGTCCAGGTGCGCTGGCGCGTCGTCGTCCCGGCGATCGTGACCGTGAGCGGGGTGTCGGGCTTGCGCCCGGCCGAGACCAGCTCACCGGCGGCCGCCGCCACCGAGTCGAGCGAGGCGGAGACGACGGCCGTCGCGTCGCTCGCACCGACCTCGGACCAGCAGCGGTCCGATGCCGTACGCGCGTCGACGAAGCGCACATCGGCGCCCTGCGCGTCACGCAGCGGTACACCGGCGTACGCGGGCACACCGACCACGTTCGCGATGCCGGGCACGACCTCGAAGGGCACACCCGCGGCAGCACAGGCGAGCATCTCGGCGCCCGTGTTGCCGTCCAGGCCCGGGTCTCCCGTAACAGCGCGGACCACCCGCCTCCCGCCCTTCGCTGCCTCCATGACAAGATTGGCGGCATCCCTGAGGACAGGGACCCCGGCGGCTGTTGACGCCTTGTCAACAACCGTCACCTCAGGCGTGCTTACCCCTGCCCGCGCATGGCAGCGGACGACGTCGAGAACGTCCGGTTCGGCGACAAGGACGTCCGCGCTCGCAAGCGCCTCGACAGCGCGCAGGGTCAGCAGTCCCGGGTCGCCGGGACCGGCGCCGAGGAAGGTGACATGCCCTGAGGACGTGACAGGGAAGTCGGATACGACAGGGCCGGTGGGGCTCAAAGTGCTCGCTCCCCCATAAGACCGGCCGCACCCTTGGCAAGCATCTCGGCCGCGAGCTCGCGACCGAGGGCCGCCGCGTCGTCGTGCGACGTGGGGACGGGACCGGTGATGGACAGCTGCACCAGGGAAGTGCCGTCGGTTGAACCGACGACACCGCGCAGGCGCAGTTCGTTGACAACCTGCCCATCCACCATGAGGTCGGCCAGCGCACCCACAGGTGCGGAACAGCCGGCTTCCAGGGCGTTGAGCAGGGCGCGCTCGGCGGTCACGGCGATCCGGGTGTACGGGTCGTCGAGCTCGGCGAGCGCTGCGGCGAGGTCCGCGCTGCTTTCAGCGCATTCGACCGCCAGTGCTCCCTGGCCGGGAGCGGGCAGGACGACATCGACCGGCAGGAAGCCGGTGACCTCGTCCGTGCGTCCGAGGCGGCTGAGCCCGGCGGCGGCGAGTACCACCGCGTCCAGCTCCCCGCTTCGTACAAAACCGATACGCGTATCGACGTTGCCACGGATCGCCACGGTCTCTATCTCGAGGCCGTGCGAGCGGGCGTACGCGTTGAGCTGCGCCATGCGGCGCGGCGAGCCGGTGCCGATGCGGGCACCGGACGGCAGCTGGTCGAAGGTCAGTCCGTCCCGCGCCACCAGTGCGTCGCGCGGGTCCTCGCGCTGCGGCACCGCGGCCAGGACGAGCCCCTCGGGCTGCGTGGTCGGCAGGTCCTTGAGCGAGTGGACGGCGAAGTCCACCTCGCCGCTCAGCAGCGCCTCGCGCAGGGCGGCGACGAACACGCCCGTCCCGCCGATCTGCGCCAAGTGCTCCCGGGAGATGTCCCCGTACGTGGTGACCTCGACGAGCTCGACGGCGCGCCCGGTCACCTCGCGGACCGCATCAGCGACCATGCCGGACTGCGCCATGGCGAGCTTGCTCCGCCGGGTGCCCAGCCGGAGCGGTGTAGTGGTCTCCCCACCCAGGGGTGAGTTGTCGGTCATGACCGCCCTCTATTCGGGTCGTTCAGGTCTGCCCGGGAGACGGCGGCCACCGTCTGCGGGTCGAGGTCGAAGAGTTCACGCAGCGCATCGGCGTACCCGGCGCCGCCGGGCTCACTGGCGAGCTGCTTGACCCGCACGGTGGGCGCGTGCAGGAGTTTGTCGACGACGCGGCGCACGGTCTGTGTGATCTCGGCGCGCTGCTTCTCGTCCAGGTCGGGAAGGCGTCCGTCGAGCCGCGCGATCTCGCCGGCCACCACATCGGCGGCCATGGTGCGCAGGGCGACGACGGTCGGGGTGATGTGGGCGGCGCGCTGGGCGGCTCCGAAGGCGGCGACCTCGTCGGCGACGATGGTGCGCACCTGGTCCACATCGGCGGCCATCGGGGCGTCCGCGGACGCCTCGGCGAGCGACTCGATGTCGACGAGGCGCACACCGGCGACGCGGTGGGCCGCTCCGTCGATGTCACGCGGCATCGCGAGGTCGAGCAGATGGAGCCTGGCGGGTCCGGTGACGGCCGGCCGGACGGGCACCCGGCGCACGGCCCGGTCCTGCGCGGCGGCTGTGGCGGAACCGTTCTCCACCCACGCGGCGTGCTGGTCGAGCTCGCCCGGCGCGGCTGCGGCCGGGGCCTCGGTCACCCACGCGGCGGCGTCGAAGTCGACGCCGAGCGCGTCGGCGACGGCCTCCGCCGTGAGGACGAGCCCGGTCGCGCCCGTACAGGAGACGACGACGTCGGCACGTGTCAGTTCGTCCGCGACGCCGCTCATCTCCACGGCGCGCGCCTCGGTCACACCGGCCTGGCCGAGGATCTCGACGAGCCGGTCGGCACGCGCCCGGGTCCGGTTGGCGACGACGATCCGGCCGACGCCCGCCCTGGCCAGCGTGGCTGCGGCGAGCGAGGACATCGAGCCCGCGCCGATCACCAGGGCGCTCTTGCCGGCCGCCCACCCGGTGACCTCGGCGCCGCCCGCGAGCTGTTCGAGACCGAAGGTGACGAGCGACTGCCCGGCCCGGTCGATCCCTGTCTCGCTGTGGGCGCGCTTGCCGACCCGCAGGGCCTGCTGGAAGAGGTCGTTCAGCAGCCGGCCCGCGGTGTGGAGCTCCTGCCCCAGCGCGAGCCCGTCCTTGATCTGGCCGAGGATCTGGCCCTCGCCGACGACCATCGAGTCCAGCCCGCACGCCACCGAGAAGAGGTGGTGGACGGCACGGTCCTCGTAGTGCACATAAAGATAAGGAGTGAGCTCGTCCAGACCGACCCCGCTGTGCTGCGCGAGGAGGGTCGACAGCTCGGCGACACCCGCGTGGAACTTGTCGACGTCCGCGTACAGCTCGATGCGGTTACAGGTGGCCAGGACGGCGGCCTCGGTCGCGGGCTCCGCGGCGAGGGTGTCCTGAAGCAGCTTCGTCCGGGCCTCGACAGCCAGCGACGCCCGCTCCAGCACGGAGACGGGAGCGCTGCGGTGGCTCAGACCTACGACCAGGAGACTCATGCGGGCATCACCGCGGGCATGTCCCCGTCAGGTCCCTTCCGGCCGGCGGGGTTGGCGCGCATAGGCGGCGCCTCGTTCTCGTCGGCGTCACTGACGGCCCTGCCGTCGGCAGCGGCCTCCTCACCGGCCTTGCGCTGCTCGTGGAAGGCGAGGATCTGCAGCTCGATCGAGAGATCGACCTTGCGCACGTCGACGCCGTCGGGCACGGAGAGCACCGTCGGCGCGAAGTTCAGGATGGAGGTCACACCCGCGGCGACGAGCCGGTCGCAGACCTGCTGGGCCGCGCCGGGCGGGGTGGTGATGACACCGATGGACACACCGTTCTCGCTGATGATCCGGTCCAGGTCATCGGTGTGCTGGACGGCGATCCCGGCCACGGGCGTACCCGCCATGGCGGGGTCGGCGTCGATCAGCGCGGCGACCCGGAAGCCACGGGAGGCGAACCCGCCGTAGTTGGCGAGGGCCGCGCCGAGATTACCGATGCCGACGATCGCGACGGGCCAGTCCTGGGTGAGGCCGAGTTCACGGGAGATCTGATAGACGAGATACTCGACGTCATATCCGACACCGCGCGTTCCGTAGGAGCCCAGGTAGCTGAAGTCCTTGCGCAGCTTGGCGGAATTGACCCCCGCCGCCGCTGCGAGCTCCTCGGACGAAACCGTGGGAACCGAGCGCTCGGAGAGCGCCGTCAGTGCGCGGAGATACAGCGGAAGCCTGGCGACGGTGGCCTCGGGAATTCCTCGGCTACGGGTCGCCGGTCGGTGAGTTCGGCCAGTTGCCACGGTGCTCCTGCGGGATGAGCGGGGCTGCAGGCGGCCGTATGTCCTATGACCGCCCCGTCGACAGCAGGCTATGTCTTTGTGAACGCGTGCACAAAGATAGTGTCCGTTTTGTCTGGTCAAAGTGACCGGGGTCACGCATATTCCCTGCGTGCTCCCGGAACCCGGGACGCCATCGGCCCGCTGCAGGTCCGAAGGGGGCAAGACGGTACACACTCCTCATGTCCACGCCCCCGAGACCACTCAAAACGCCCATGATGTTAACCGGGTTTCGCCGGAGAAGCCCCCTCACGTACGCAGCGCCGTGCGCAGCCGAGCCGGGTCCACCCGCCAGAAGGTGTGCTGTTCCTCATCGATCAGGACCACCGGGATCTGCTCCCAGTACTCCTTGTACAGCGCCTCGTCCCGCGTGATGTCCTTCTCCACCCAGGACGCACCGGTCTCCTCGCACACCGCGCTCACCACGAGTCGAGCGTCGTCACAGAGATGACACCCGGGCTTTCCCACCAGGGTCACCACCCGGTCCGCGGGCTTCTTCTTCGTACGACGCAGCAGAGCACTCATACCCTCCATTCTGCCCCTCCCGGGGAGACGGACGCGGTTCACCAAGTGCGCGAGATCACCCGTTTAACGCCCCGGTCCCGGAGAGTTCACACCACCGCATCCCGCCGGTTCGGGAACAGCCGAACAGAATGGCTATGCTCACGACATGGCCGCTCTTGGATGGCTCACCCCCCGCAGGCGCCCCGCCACGGCACGCAGCGTGCTCGCAGGCGAGGCCGCAGCAGAGGCCGCTCGGAAGTCCGCGCTTCCGGAGGAGGCCGAGGAGTCGGCGGCCGCCCCCGAGGAAGCCGGGGAGCCCGCCTTCCCGGTGGCAGGGGACACCAGGGCCGCGGCCTTCTTCGACCTCGACAACACCGTGATGCAGGGCGCCGCGATCTTCCACTTCGGCCGCGGCCTGTACAAGCGGAAGTTCTTCCAGCGGCGCGAACTCACCAGGTTCGCCTGGCAGCAGGCCTGGTTCAGGCTGGCCGGGGTCGAGGACCCCGAGCACATGCAGGACGCCCGCGACAGCGCCCTGTCCATCGTCAAGGGCCACCGCGTCTCCGAGCTGATGTCCATCGGCGAGGAGATCTACGACGAGTACATGGCCGACCGCATCTGGCCCGGCACCCGCGCCCTGGCCCAGGCGCACCTCGACGCCGGCCAGAAGGTCTGGCTGGTCACCGCCGCCCCGGTGGAGACCGCCACGATCATCGCCCGCCGCCTGGGCCTCACCGGCGCGCTGGGCACCGTCGCGGAGTCCGTCGACGGCGTCTACACCGGCCGGCTGGTGGGCGAACCCCTGCACGGCCCGGCGAAGGCCGAAGCGGTACGCGCACTGGCGGCGGCCGAGGGCCTGGACCTCGAACGCTGCGCCGCCTACAGCGACTCGCACAACGACATCCCCATGCTGTCCTTGGTCGGCCACCCGTACGCGGTCAACCCGGACGCCAAGCTCCGCAAGCACGCCCGCTCCCTGGACTGGCGGCTGCGCGACTACCGCACCGGCCGCAAGGCGGCCAAGGTCGGCATCCCGGCCGCGGCCGGCGTCGGCGCGCTGGCCGGAGGCACGGCCGCCGCCGTGGCGCTCCACCGCCGCCGCCGCTGACACGAAAGCGGCACGCCCGGCTGCGTACGCCCAATCGAGAGCGGAACAGTCGGCATATACACCCATCGCCCCGGCCAGTCGCGTTACATGCGGGCGACCACAACCCGTCGCCACCAGAGGCAGATTCCGAAGCTATTCGATCAATAACCGGTCACGATGTGCTACTTGATTCGTCACTTAGAGGTTACGGAAGCGACGGAACCGGTGATTTGAGCAACTGGGTGTAGCACCGCCTGTACGAAGCGTTATTCTCCTCAGACGCATAAGAAGCCCGTCACCCACTACCACGCGTGATGGTCTTTCCACTGCACGTGATGGAAGCTCTGCCTCTGGGAGTCCCGTGTACCCACACGTCGGGGTTGACACCTCGGGCCTGGCTACGCTGCGCGCAACGGTCCTCGACCACTTGCGCGGCTTCGTCCCCACCGCGTACGCCGTCCCACAATTTGCCACCCCTGTACCTACCGGCCCTTGCTACGCGCTGGCCGAACGCAGCGCGGCCGTCGGAAGACGCAGCAACCGCGGCGCTGCGACCACACCTGCCGTCAAGCGGCCGACGGCCGACAGCGACAGCGCGCGCATGATGGATCTCGTCGAGCGCGCGCAGGCCGGTGAGGCCGATGCCTTCGGCCGCCTGTACGACCAGTACAGCGACACCGTGTACCGGTACATCTACTACCGCGTGGGAGGCAAGGCGACAGCGGAGGACCTCACGAGCGAGACGTTCCTGCGCGCACTCCGCCGCATCTCCACCTTCACCTGGCAGGGCCGCGATTTCGGCGCCTGGCTGGTCACGATCGCTCGGAACCTGGTCGCCGACCACTTCAAATCCAGTCGTTTCCGACTGGAAGTGACCACCGGCGAGATGCTCGACGCCAACGAGGTCGCGCGGAGCCCGGAGGACTCCGTCCTGGAATCCCTCTCCAACGCCGCACTGCTGCAAGCCGTACGCCGGCTGAACCCACAGCAGCAGGAGTGCGTGACCCTGAGATTCCTGCAAGGTCTCTCGGTCGCCGAGACCGCCCGGGTCATGGGAAAGAACGAGGGCGCGATCAAAACCTTGCAGTACCGAGCCGTGCGAACACTCGCGCGACTTCTACCGGACGACGCCCGCTGACGTCACCATCCGTGACGTGTCCGTGACACACCGATCGGATCATCCTCAGTCCGTAACCCAACTGCCGCGCCACTCGTTGTGCCGGATGCAGGCCCCCTGTCGCCACACCTGACCGTTTCCACTCGCTCGATCGTGTGGAAACGTCTCCGGTGGGCAACCTTCCGGACCCTCAGGGGAGTCGACCGTCATGACGAGAGGAGGTGCCGCCAGTGATCGCAAACGTTTCGGCACACCGGCGGGCGAACGCCTTCGCCCAGGCCCTGGAGGAGCAGTCCCCCCAGGGTGCGGCGGCCGTACAGCCCGAGGACCCGGCCCAACCGGCCGACCACGGAACGCTGTTGGCCCTGGCGAACGGCCTCGGTGAGCTACCGGAGCCGGAATTCGATCCCGAGGTCAAAGTGGTGCAGCGAGCCCAGCTCGTCGCGGCCATGGAGACCATGTTCGCCGAAGGCGGTGCGTCCACGGGCCCTACCGTGCCCGAACAGCGGGGCAAGGGCACCCACCGGGCGTCCCCGATCCGGAGGCTGCGTCCCCGCTCCCGCTGGGCGAAAGGCCTCACCGCGGGCGGGCTCACGGTCGGTGTGGCCGCGGGAGCGTTCGGCGGAGTGGCCGCTGCCAGTTCCGACGCCCTGCCCGGTGATTCCCTCTACCCGCTCAAGCGCGGCATGGAGGACATCAGCCTCGGCATGGCCAGCGGCGACGCCGACCGGGGCAAGGTCTATCTCGACCAGGCCTCGACCCGTCTGAGCGAAGCCCGCCGACTCATGGAGCGGGGCCGCTCGGGCGAAATGGACCACGAATCGATCGGTGAGGTCAGACGCGCCCTCGACGGCATGACGCACGACGCCACCGAGGGCCACCGCCTGCTCCACACCGCCTACGAGCGCGACGGCGCCATCGGCCCCATCCAGGAGCTGGACTCCTTCTCCCGCTCGCACCGAGGGAGCTGGAGCAGCCTCAGCAGCCGGCTGCCTGTCCAGCTGACGGACGTCCGCGACGAGGTCAGCTCCGTCTTCGAGGCCATGGACCAGGAAGTCGCACCGCTGAAGTCCCTGCTGCCCCGCACCCCGGGGGCCGAAGGGGACGCACGGCCCGCAGGACCCAACCAGGAGGACCGCGGCTCCGCGGCCCCGGAGCACAAGGCTCCGTCCTCCTCCGCAGCGCCGGACGACAGCGCCTCGGGCGACAGCACCACGCCGAAGCCCTCCGGCTCCGAGGGCCCCGCCGACGGCCTCATCGGCGGCGGCACGGACGGCCTGCTGGACGGACTCCCCACGGACGGCACCACCTCGTCGTCCCCGGGGGACTCATCCGGCTCGTCCCCCGCACCCGACGTCACCCTGCCGCCGCTGCTCCCGGGCCTGCTGCCCGGACTTGGCATCGACGGCGAGGACGTGGAGCGGTAGGGGGATCACCACACGAGGGAGGGGGCTGCCCGGACCGGACGGCCCCCTTCGTCAGGCAGTCAGGTCGTCAGGCAGTCAGGTCGTCAGAAGAAGACCGACCTGCGCTGGACCAGCAGCTTGTACAGCGTGTGCTGGATCTGTTCCCGCACCTGGTCAGTCAGGTTGAACATCAGCATCGGGTCCTCCGCCGCCTCCGCCGGATATCCGTCCGTGGGGATGGGCTCCCCGAACTGGATGGTCCACTTCGTCGGCAGCGGGAGCGCGCCCAGCGGACCCAGCCACGGGAAGGTCGGCGTGATCGGGAAGTACGGCACCCCGAGGACCCGTGCCAGCGTCTTCGAGTTGCCGATCATCGGGTAGATCTCCTCCGCGCCCACGATCGAGCACGGCACGATCGGCACCCCGGCCCGCAGCGCCGTCGACACGAAGCCGCCCCGCCCGAAGCGCTGGAGCTTGTACCGCTCGCCGAACGGCTTCCCGATGCCCTTGAAGCCCTCCGGCATCACCCCGACGACCTCGCCGCCCTGGAGCAGCCGCTCCGCGTCCTCCGCGCACGCGAGCGTGTGCCCGGCCTTCCGCGCCAGCTCGTTGACCACCGGGAGCATGAAGACGAGATCGGCCGCGAGCAGCCGTAGATGCCGCTCGGCCGGGTGGTTGTCGTGCACAGCGACCTGAAGCATCAGCCCGTCCAGCGGGAGCGTCCCCGAGTGGTTGGCCACGATGAGCGCCCCGCCGTCGGACGGGATGTTCTCGATGCCCTTCACCTCGACGCGGAAGTACTTGTCCGCGAGCGGCCGCAGCATCGACATGAGGACCTGGTCGGTCAGTTCCTTGTCGTAGCCGAACTCGTCGACCTCGTAGTCGCCCGTGAGCCGGCGCCTGAGAAACGCGAGCCCGCCCGCGACCCGCCGGTCCCAGCCGCTCCCGGTACCGTCCCTGGCGTCCCTGGCGTCCCTGTCGCCCTCGGAGACGGCTTCGGCGGCCTCGGTGGCCCCTTCCGGCACCTGGCCGCCCGGCAGGGCGCTCACGGGCGCGGGACCGGCCGACGCGGGCGTACGGTCCCGGCCCGCACCCGGAAGCGTGCCTCTGCGCCGTCCCGCGCCTGAGCGCGAACGGTCGTCGTCGAAGGGAATGACCTTGGCGTCCGCCATCGTCGGTCGCGCTCCTCTACCTGGCGCCGTGCGTCGAATGTGTCCTGCCGGACGGTCCCGCGCCGCGCGGTGACCCGGCCAGCCTCCCGACCGCCCTGCCCACCCGCTCGGGCGGCAGCAGCCCCGGTCCCCGGCCCCGGGCGAACTCCGCGAACGTCTCGGCCGTCGTGAACTTCGGCCGGAAGCCCAGCGTCTCGCGCATCTGCACGGTGGAGACCACCCTGCCGTGGGTGAGCAGCCGGATCTGCTCCGGCGAGAAATCCGTCATACCGATCGTACGGAGCGCCGACCCGACCCAGGTGACGGCCGGCAGCAGCACCGGCACGGTCGGCCGTCCCAGCCGGCGCGAGCACTGCGAGAGCAGCAGCACGCCGTCACCCGCGATGTTGAACGTGCCGCTGTTCAGCGTGGAGCGCCGGGCCTCGCGGGCGGCGATCTCCAGTACGTCGACGACGTCGTCCTCATGGACGAACTGCAGCCGGGGGTCGTACCCGAGGACCGTCGGCAGGACGGGCAGCGCCAGATAGTCGGCGAGCGGCGAATCCGGCTCGGGGCCCAGGATGTTCGCGAACCTCAGCACGCACACGGCCACGTCCGGCCGGCGGCGGGCGAAGCCGCGTACGTATCCCTCGACCTCCACCGCGTCCTTGGCGAAGCCCCCGCTGGGCAGGGACTTGGGGGGCGTCGTCTCGGTGAAGACGGCGGGGTCGCGGGGGGCGGAGCCGTACACGTTCGTGCTGGACTTGACCACGAGCCGCTGCACGGTCGGGGACTTCTGGCAGGCACCGAGCAGCTGCATCGTGCCGATGACGTTGGTCTCCTTGACCGTCGTCCGGCCGCCCGCGCCGAGTGCCTTCGCCGACACGCCCAGGTGGACGACCGTGTCGACGGAGTGCTCTGCCAGGACCCTGGCGATCGCCGACTGCCGGATGTCCGCCTGGACGAACGTGGCGTCGCCCAGCTGATGCCCGGGCGCGACCGCGTCCACGGCGATCACCCGGTCCACTCCCGGGTCCCGCTGGATGCGCCGCACGAAACGGCCTCCCAGCTGCCGGGCCGCGCCTGTGACGAGCACGATCTTCCCCAAGATCAGCGCCTTCCGTCGTTCGTTCACCGAGCGGGGTCTTCCCCTGGCCGTCACCGTAGTCGCTGGATGTTGCCCTGTGATGACCCCGGGCGGGCCCGGTCGGAGGAACACCCGCCAGGAATGCACCGAGGCCCTCCCGCCAGTACGGCGAAAGGGCCTCGGACTCACGAACTGCGTTCGCCTACTTCTTGTTGCGACGCTGAACGCGCGTGCGCTTGAGCAGCTTGCGGTGCTTCTTCTTGGCCATCCGCTTACGCCGCTTCTTGATAACAGAGCCCACGACTACCCTCGCTCACTTCTTCTTCACTGGTGCGGGGCGTCTGGGCCCACACGACCTACGTCGGCCTAGCCTACCCGCCACCGGGTGAGGGGCGTAATCCGAGGGCGACGTCAGGCCGACTCCACCCCCACGAAGGACTCTCGGAGATACTCGTGAACCGCTTGCTCCGGGACCCGGAAGGACCTTCCCACCCTGATCGCCGGCAGATGACCACTGTGCACCAATCGGTACACGGTCATCTTCGACACCCTCATGACCGAGGCGACTTCCGCCACGGTCAGAAACTTGACCTCGTTGAGAGGCCTCTCGCTGCCAGCAGCCATGACCCACCTGTACCTTCCGCACGAGACGCGCACCGGCTTCCCCTCCGGTGACTCTTCGTCGTTGTGCGCTCACTCCCCAGATTAGGGGCGGGTGATGCGAGTGGGGAAGAGGTGAGACGATCGGCCGCCTACTGTGACAGACACGCCCGATTGAGTACATACCGAGTAAGAGGGCGGTAGTAGTCCGGACGCACTCCGTCATCAAGCGGAACGGCGACGGACACCCGCCCCTCCGCCTCACCGACGAACAGCGCGGGGTCATCCGTATCCGCCAGACCGATGGCCTCGATGCCCAGCTGACCTGCCCCGCAGACCCATCCGTGGTCCCCGACCACCAGCTCGGGCAGCGCCCCGCGACTGTTCACCGCCTCCTCCAGCACGGCCCGAACCGGGAGCGGCGAGTGGGTGTGTGCGCCGGTGGCACTCCCGGGAGCCCACGCGCCCGGTTCGCGCACCAGAGCGACGCCTTGTACGTAGTCGAGGTTGTACGTGCGTACGCCGAACCGGGTCGTTATGTCGACACATCGGCCCTGCGCGGGGGTGAGCACCGCGCACCCCGCCGCCGACAAAGCGTCTGCCAGCCCGGCGTAGAACCCCAGCAGCCGGTGCGGATGCCCGGTGCCGAACAGCACCGGAGCCCGTCTTTCGACAGCCCCCGCGAGCCGTTCGGCGAACGCGTCCAGCGCGGTCAGCGTCCGCTCCGGGTCGATGACGTCCGGGCCCGACACATGATCGGGATCGCCCGAGACCCCGCACTTGTCGGCCATCAGCCGCAGCAGGTCACGCTCGCCCCAGACCCGGTCAGGATCGAGCCCCAGCAGCACACGGGGGTCCCTCGCCGCGAACAGCCGATAACTCCGCAGACTCGTCTCCCGCGGTGTGGCCACGGGCCCGGCGAGCCGGGCCGCCAGCAGATGAGCGCGCAGCGCTCCGGTGCTCAACACCCTCCCGATGCTGCCGCACCGCGGGCACCCACGGGCCGGAACCCCGTCACCACCCCACCGTTGGCGTAACGACCGCGCGTCCGGGGGCCCGTGCCCCCTCTCAGGCCAGCAGCCCCCGCAGCGGGAACACCGACCGCCGGGTCGCCAGCACCGCCTGGTCCAGCCGGTCCGCGGGGTCGTACCCGTCCTCCCACGGCTTCCACGACGGCGTACGGCCGTCCGTCATCCTGGCTGGCCCCAACTGCCGCGTACGCGCGAAGACCTCGTCCCGCCACGACGACGGAATGACCGACTCCGGGTCCACCGGCGCATGCGCGGCGATACCCACGAGATGGGTCCAGGACCGCGGCACCACATCCACCACCGCGTAACCGCCCCCACCAAGCGCCACCCAGCGCCCCTCATCGGCGAAGCTGTGCGCGAGATCGTGGCAGGCCTCCATGACGGCCCGCTGAGCGTCCAGCGACACCGCGAGATGGGCCAGCGGGTCCTCGAAATGCGTGTCCGCGCCGTGCTGGGTCACCAGCACCTGCGGCCGGAAGTCCGCCAGTAGCTCAGGCACCACCGCGTGGAACGCGCGCAGCCACCCGGCGTCACCCGTACCCGCCGGCAGCGCCACGTTCACCGCACCGCCCTCACCCGCCCCGGAGGCACCCGTCTCCTCCGGCCAGCCCGTCTGCGGGAACAGCGTGCGGGGATGCTCGTGCAGCGACACGGTCAGCACCCTGGGGTCCTCCCAGAACGCCGCCTGGACCCCGTCCCCGTGGTGGACGTCCACATCGACGTACGCCACCCGCTCCGCGCCCAGCTCCAGCAGCCGGGCGATGGCGAGCGCGGGATCGTTGTACACACAGAAGCCCGAAGCCGCCCCCGGCATCGCGTGGTGCAGCCCACCCGTGAAATTCACGGCGTGCGTGCTCTCCCCCCGCCACACCGCCTCGGCAGCCCCCACCGAGAGCCCGGCGATGAGCGCGGACGCCTCGTGCATCCCCCCGAAGGCCGGATCGTCGACCGTCCCGATCCCGTACGCCTGGTCGGCGGCCCTCGGATCCGCGGAGGCCGCCCTCACGGCCTCCACATAGTCCTCGCGGTGCACGAGCCGCAGCGTGGAGTCCCCGGCGGACCTGGCCGCCCTGACATCCACCGACGCGTCGAGCCCGAACGCCCGCACCAGGCCCATCGTCAGAGCGAGTCTGACCGGATCCATGGGGTGGTCGGCCCCGAAGTCGTACTCCGCTACTGCCTCATCCCACATCAGCCGCGTTCGCCCGCTCATGCCCGCCACCGTATCGGGCGGGCTCCGATCCGAACGAGCGGGCGTACACGAGCGTCGCGAGGACCAGCACCATCGGCACCAGCATCGCGCCCCGGTAGCTCCAGGCGTCCCCGAGCGCCCCCACGAGCGGCGAGCCGACGAGGAAACCCACGTAGTTGAAGACATTCAGCCGGGCCACCGCCACATCGCTCGCCCCGGGGAACATCCGCCCCGCGGCAGCGAACGTCTGTGGCACGATCACGCAGAGCCCCAGCCCCAGCAGCGTGAAGCCGAGCATCCCCCACCAGGCACCGGGAGCCACCGCCACCACCCCGAACCCCACAGCCGCCAGCACACTGCCGCCCCGCACCACGGCCACCGCCCCGAACCGCCGCACCCCGAGGTCCCCGACGGCCCGCCCCAGCAGCGTCGTCACCATGTAGACGTTGTACGGAACCGTCGCCAGCTGCTCCGAACTGCCGAGCACGTCCTGCAGATATTTCGCGCTCCAGTTGGAGACCGTCGAGTCCCCGATGTACGCGAACGCCATCACCAGGCACAGCGGCAGCAGCAGCCTGAACGACACGGACGGACCCCGTCCGGGCTCCTCCGCCCCCACCGGGCCCCCGCCGGACTTCCCCCCCGTGTACCACCGGCTACCGATCAGCGCGGCGGGCAACAGGACGACCACCACCGGCAGATACGACACCAGCAGCGACAGATCCCAGTGCGCCCCCGCCCAGGCCATCGACGCCCCGGCGATGCCACCCAGGCTGTACGCGGCATGGAACCCGAGCATGATGCTCCGCCCGTACGCCCGCTGAAGGCTGACGCCCATCATGTTCATCGAGGCGTCCAGCGCCCCGACCCCAAGCCCGAAGGCCCCGAGCGCGAGGGCCACCTGCCAGACCTCGCTGCCGGCACCCACACCGAGCAGGGCCAGCAGCACCAACGGCTGCGCCCACCTGAGGACGATCCCGGGCCGCACCCGTGCGACGACCTTCTCCGTCGCCACACTGGCACCCCCCGCCAGTACAGGCACCGCGGCAAGGAAGGCGGGCAGCAGCCCGTCGGATATCCCGTACCGGTCCTGGATGGCGGGGATGCGCGTCACAAGCAGGGCGAAGGTCACGCCCTGCACCAGGAAGCTGAGCGCCAGGGAGGCTCTGCCGTACCGCAACCGCGCATCTGTCATGGCCGCGAGCGTAGAGCTCCGGTCTACCGCTGGGTAGATCGATCAGGCGAGCAGTTTCAGCAGCTGCGACATGTCGGAGAAGTGCCCGGTGGCTCCGACGAGCCGGTCCGCCGGAATCATCGAGGTGAATCCGTACACGTCCATCCCGGCCGCACGGGCCGCCTCGACGCCGAGGGGGCTGTCCTCGATCACGACGCACCGGTCGGGGGCGACGCCCATCCGTTCGGCGGCGTGCAGGAACAGGTCCGGGGCCGGCTTCCCCCGCCCCACGTCCTCGGAGCTGAAGATCCACTCCTCCTCGAACCACTGGTCGAGCCCGGCCTTCCGGTGCCCGGCCGCGATCTTCTGGTGACTTCCGGACGAGGCGACGCAGTACGCCACCCCGTCGGCGACGAGCTCGCCCAGCAGTTCCTGGACTCCGTCCACCGCGGTCAGCTGCTCCGCCTCGAAGGCGGCGAGAGTGCGGCGGTGCAGCTCCTCGTCGAAGTCCGCGGGGAGCTTCTGGCTTGTCCGCTCGTCCACGAGGTCGTGCACCCGGTGGACGGCGGCCCCCATGTAGTCACGGAGGGACTCCTCGTACGAGGTGGGGTGACCGAGCTCCGTGAGGTAGCCGGCCAGGACGGTGTTGGAGATCGGCTCACTGTCGACGAGCACGCCGTCGTTGTCGAAGATGACCAGTTCGTAGCGCATGGTTCGACCCTAGACGCTCAGAACGCAGAAAAGCCCCGTGCCACAAGGGCACGGGGCTTTCCCGGAATAATTGTTCGGCGGCGTCCTACTCTCCCACAGGGTCCCCCCTGCAGT
>NZ_JBEZIH010000036.1:0-75632 GCF_040650935.1 Streptomyces sp. NPDC048565 | reverse complement strand
GGCCCGGCAGGGGTTTCCTGCCGGGCCCGCCGCCGCAGAAGGCACAGGCCGGGCTCCGCTGCCGAGACCGGACTATCAGCGGACTTCGGTGACCCTGTGCTCCTTCAGGGCAGCGCAGTTGGAGTTCTCCACCGACACGTACAGGTTGTCGATGTGTCCGCCCCAGCTCACGCAGTGGCCCTTGCCCTGGACGTAACCGGGTCCCGCGTACGAGGTGAAGTCCCCGTCGTCACCGGCCCACTCGTCGGTCTCGGGGACGTAGACGTACGCGGACATGCTGACGGCCGTCCCCGGGTTGGCGCGGATCGTCGCCACACAGTTCTGGCCGTTGGAGGCGTTGTACGTCAGATAGACCGTGCCCAGCGAGCCGACAGGCGCGGAGTTCACGGTCTTGTAGGCCGCGCCGCAGACGCCCTGCGGCGTGACGTTCGGCGCGGCGGAGGCCGTCGCGCCGAACGCTGCCGTGCCACCCACGGCGAGCACGGCGACTGTGCCGACAGCGGCGAGATTACGAGCAATGCGCATATTTCCCCCTTGCATCCTTGAGAGCCGTTTGCTCCCACTTGATGTGACCCGTGAGGAGCACGGATGGTTGCACCACATCCACACAGAGGACCCGAACGGCCGATAGGAAGGCAGGACTCCGGCGCTCACCTACCGCGACCGGCACGTCCTACGGCGCACCACGTCTATGAGTTCCGGCCCCTGCGTCCCCGACGCGCGAGATGCACCGTGATGTCGGCGTCGATCTCGATCGTCTCCGGCAGAACCCGCGCGATCTGAGCGAATACCTGTTCCCGCTCCGAACGGCGCACGCGCCTCGCGTACCGCCTTCTCCACGGCGGGATCCACCGGCCGGATCGGCCCGCCGAACGAGGCGAACACTCCACCCGGCTCCAGCAGCGCCGCCACGCGTGACCACCGGCCCTCCGGACGCGTCCGGTGCAACGCCGCTGCCGCGTAGACGAGTCCGTACGTCTCACCCGCTCGCAGGTCCTCGAAGGCTGCGCGCACCGCCCTGACGTGTGCCGGCACGTGCTTGCGCAGCACGGCGAGCATGGCCTCGTCCGGCTCGGTCGCCAGGACGGCGATGCCCCGGCGAGCGAACAGGCGGGTCGCCTTGCCCGTGCCGGCGCCGATCTCGAGGGCCGTGTGAATCGGCCGCCCCGCGAACGTCGCCACCTTGTCGAAGAGTTCCACGGAATACCCCGGCCTGAACCGTTCGTACGCCGTTGCCTTCGCTCCGAAGCTCAGTGCACGACCGGACATGGGGACAGCGACACGGGCCGGCGTCACGGTGGAGAACCCGAGGGTCCGCCCTACGCTGGAGCGCAAGAACGTGTCGGCCACGTCGTCCCCGCACCCCCCGGACACCCGCGCCAACAGGGGGCGCATCAGCGGAGGGACGGCCGACAGCCCACCCGGACCCAGGAGGCCGCCGCACTCATGCCCAGCCCTCTCCCCCGCCGCACCGCGCTCCGCGCACTGGTCGGCCTCGCAACCCTTCCGCTCGCCGGGTGCGACACGACGACATCCGATGCCGCGCCACCGACGCCCTCACCGTCCGGAGGAGCAACGCACGGAACACAACGAGCGTTCGAGGAACTGGAGCGGAAGTTCGATGCCCGTCTGGGCGTGTACGCGGTCGACAGCGGGAGTGGTCTGTCCGTCGCCCACCGCCCGGACGAGCGCTTCGCCTACGCCTCGACCTGCAAGGCTCTGCTGACGGGTGCAGTGCTGGACATGTACACCCTTCAGCGGCTCGACCGCCGCGTGCGGTACGACCGTGCTGATCTCGTCGCCAACTCCCCGGTCACCGAGCAGCACGTGGACACGGGGCTCACCCTGCGCGAACTGTGCGACGCGGCCATCCGCTACAGCGACAACGCAGCGGCGAATCTCCTCTTCCGCGAGCTCGGTGGTCCCCGTGCCCTGCAGAAGTCACTCGTCGCTCTCGGCGACCGCACCACCCGGTGCGACCGCCTGGAACCCGACCTCAGCGAGGGCACGCCCGGTGATGCCCGTGACACCAGCACGCCTCGGGCCCTGGCCGCCGGTCTGCGCGCCTACGCGCTCGGCGATGCTCTCGGCGCGGACGAACGGGCGCTGCTGAACGACTGGCTGAAGCGCAACACCACCGGCGACGCCCTCATCCGCGCGGGCACCCCGGCCGGATGGCTGGTGGGCGACAAGACCGGCACGGGCGGCTACGGCGCCCGCAACGACATCGCTGTCGTCCGGCCGCCGGACTCAGCGCCGATCGTCCTCGCCGTACTCTCCCGACGCGATGTCCGCGACGCGGAGCCGCGGGACGCGCTCGTCGCGCAGGCGGCCCGTGTCGCCCTGGACGTCTTCGCACGGTGATGTCCGCCGTCCGCCACGACGCTCAGGGGCGGTAGCGCAGGGGGTGGTCGGCGGGTACCTCGGTCAGTACGATCCGATGACCGTCCGGATCGGCGATCCACATCTCGATCAGCCCCCAGGGCTCCTGGAGCGGCGGACGGAGGACGCGTGCGCCACGGGCCGCGATCTCCTCGTGGGCCGCCGCGCAGTCATCGACCTGCATCCAGAGCTGCAGCGTCTCGGCCGGTGGTCCGTCCGAGCGCCCGGACACCTCGAGGAAGCCGCCGCCGAGGAAGTACACCGTGCCACGCTCGGGCCCTGTGCCGAACTCCCTGTAGACGGGCAGCCCCAGCGTCCGTCCGTAGAAGTCCCTGGAGGCCTCCGGGTCGCCGGGCCTCAGCAATACCCTGCTGCTCAGTACATGCACCATGCCCCCGACCCTACGCGGACCGGTTCCGCGCCGCAGTCCGCGGCCTCTGGTCACGGGCCGGGGCGATGACAGAGAAGCTGTTCGGCATGGTTCGCGCGTTCCCCTTGCCCGCGCTCCTGAGCGCGTCCGGCGCCCTCAACCGAGTATGTATATGCGATGACCTGTTGGGGGCCGTGTCCAAGTGTGGTGCAGACCGGCGGAGTTAGTGTCACTTCTCGCCTCCGCTTAGCCGGTGGGGGCTACGATCTTTTGACGTGTCGCCGACTCGAAGGTCTTCCATGGCTCGTCCCCCCACTCCCCCGGTCAAGCGCCGAAGGAGCAACATCCTCTGGACGGTGGCTCTCGTCCTCCTCATCGCGTTCGCGACAGCGCTCATACCTGTGGCCGGGCTCGGCACCGGCGCGACCATGGCCTTTTCTGCGGCGTTCCTGCTCGTCCTCGCACTCCTCCTGCCTCTGCGGAAGCAGCACCTGGCCTCCGCGGCCGAGGCCGCCGGCCTGCACGCCGAGCTACGTGAGCGGGAGGCGGAGGCCTCGCGCCGTGACGCGGACTGGCACGCGTACGTGCGTACCCAGACCGATGCGGCGCTGCAGGGGGCCGAGTTCCTCGTGGCGGAGCGGGTGCCCGCCGCACTGGGCCTGAGCGAGGTTCCCGAATCTCCGGAGACCGACGAGCCCCTCGCCCTGGAACTCGCCAAGTGGTACGACCGCCTCCTCGCGGACGTGACCGAGGTCGTCGACGGCCGTGGCGAGTCGCAGCGCATCGCGCTGGTGGAGCTGGCGAGCCGCGTCCAGACCTCGGCGCACCGGATCCAGGCGACCGTGTCGGGAATGGCGGAACGCCATCCCTCCGACTCCGGTCTGCTCGAGGCCACCATGCAGGTGGACCATGCGGCGACACAGCAGGCACGGCACGCCCAGAGTCTCAAGGTGCTGTGCGGGGAATGGCCGGGTCAGCAGTGGCAGAAGCCGCTGGCGCTGGTCGATGTGGTGCGGGCCGCTTCGGGCCGGATCGTCTCGTTCAGGCGCGTGGAGGTCACCGGCGACCCCGATGTCGGGATCACCGCTTCGGTGGTCGAGCCGCTGATCCACCTGATCGCGGAGCTGCTGGCCAACGCGACGGAGTACTCACCGCCCAGGACGAGCGTGCCCGTCACGGTGCGCACCGTGCAGCGCGGGGCGGTGGTCGAGGTGGACGACGGTGGTCTGGGCCTGGACGAGTACCGGCTGGCCGAGGCACGTGAGGTCGTCTCGGGCCGGCGTCTGCTGGGCGTCGGCGACGTCGGCGAGATTCCGCAGACCGGATTCGCCGTCATCGGCCGCTTCGCCCACCGTCACGGTCTCGGCGTCGATCTGGGACCTTCGCCGTACGGGGGTGTCCGCGCGGTCATCCTGGTGCCGCTCGAACTCCTCAAGACACTCGCACCCGCCGGAGGGACGGGCGGACGCGTACTCCCCACGCCTCCGCCCGCTCCGATGCCGGCCGACGTCTCCCCCGAGGGGCCGGCGGACACGCCCGAGGCCACCGTTCCCCGGCAGGCACCGGAGCCCGAGGCACGTCCCGTGCCGTCGTCCGAGCGGCCCTCACAGCAGGCAGAGGAACCTGCCGGCCGCCGTCGGCTCCCTCAGCGGCGGTCCCGCCGTGACGGGTACGTCCCCTCGGTGGAAGAGGCACCGACGGCTGTCACCCCGCCGGGTTCGCCGGAGGACGCCGGCGACTGGATGGAGCAGTTCTTCGAGGGCAGCAGGACCACACCCCCGACGACGGGTTCCCTCCCCTCGGATCCCAGCTCGTACGACCCCCCGTACGACCCCTCCGAATCCCCCGATTCCTCGGAAGGACAGAAGTGAGCACCAATTACGTGGAGAACCCGGAGCAGCGCGGCTGGATGATCTCCGAGGTCGCCGCAGTGCCCGGCGTGCGTCAGGCCATCGTCTTCAGCTCGGACGGTCTGCTGCTGGCCAGCTCGGAGGGTATGGACCGCGACTCGGCCGACCGCCTCTCGGCGAGCTGCTCGGGTCTTCAGTCGCTCGGCCGGGGGCTGGGGCGGGAATTCGGCGAGGACGGCGGCACGGTCCATCAGCAGATGGTGGAGTTCAACGGCGGTTTCCTCTTCATGCGCAGCGCCAACGGCGCACATCTGGCCGTCGTGACGGGCCCGGTGGTCGACCCGAAGCTGGTGGCCCGGCAGATGCAGGCGCAGGTGATGAAGATCGGAGCACGCAACCTCACCAGTCCGCCGCGCCAGGGCTCCGTGTGAGCGGGCCTCGAGAGGGCTTCTCGGAGGGTGCGTTAAGGCCGTACGTGATCACGAAGGGGCGCTCCAGGCCTTCCCGCAACACGATCGGGGTGGAGACGCTGCTCGTCGCGGTGGACCCCGCCCGGGCGCTCCCTCTCACGGCGACCAGGGAGGAGACCGCTCTCGTACGGATGTGCGGGCAGCTGCTGTCCCTGGTGGAGGCTGCCGCGCATCTCGGGCTACCCGTCAGTCTGGTGAAGGTGCTGGCGTCCGACCTCGTCGACAGCGGGCATCTGTCCGCGCGCTCCGGTGTTCCGCAGGCCGCGCTGCCTGAAAAGCAACTGCTACAGGAGGTACTGGATGGTCTCCGTCGGCTCCGCTGACCGCTATCTGCCCGACACGGTGCAGCAGGCCGTCAAGATCCTCGTCGTCGGTGCGTTCGGCGTTGGCAAGACGACGCTCGTGGGGTCCGTCAGCGAGATCGAACCGCTGCGCACCGAGGAGGTGATGACGGAGGCCAGCGTGGGGGTCGACGAACTGGCCGGCCTGGAGGAGAAGTCAACGACCACGGTGGCCCTGGACTTCGGCCGCATCACGCTCAGTTCGCGGCTGGTCATGTACTTGTTCGGCACGCCGGGCCAGCGGCGGTTCTGGGATCTGTGGGAAGGGCTGGCCGAGGGCGCCCTCGGTGTGCTCGTACTGATCGACACGCGTCGGCTGGAGGACAGCTTCGACGTCCTGGAGCAGCTGGAGATCCGGGGGCTGCCCTTCGCCGTGGCGGTCAATCAGTTCCCGGACAGCGAGCAGTACTCCGAGGAGGAACTGCGCGGCGCGCTGGATCTGCTGCCGTCGACGCCGATCGTGCTCTGCGACGCCCGTGAGCGCGTCTCGTCGGTCGATTCCCTGATCACTCTTGTGCGGCACGTGTCGCACACAGGCACGGCACGGCGTACGGAGGCTGTTTCATGAGTACGCCGCCGCCCGGGTGCCCGGCGCACGTACGGCAGCAGGGCGGCGGCCTCGCGTCGCTGCCCCTGGTGGTCGGTTCACCCGATCCGCGGGCCGTCTACCGGGGACTTCGCGAGCAGTGGGGCAACGTCGCGAAGGTCGAGCTCGAACCGGGTGTCCCCGCCTGGCTGGTGATGGGCTACCGGGAGCTGCTGACCATCACCCGTCAGGAGCAGATCTTCTCCCGTGACGCCCGTAACTGGCGTGATCTGAACGAGGGCGTCGTACCGCCGTATTCGGGGCTCATCCCGATGATGGGGTGGCGTGCCAACGTCATCGGTGCGGACGGCCCCGAACACCGTCGTCTGCGGGCGCCTCTGGACGACGGGATCGCGCGGATGGACCAGCGCAGGGTGCGTCGCGAGGTCGAGGCCCTGTGCACGGAGCTGATCGCGGCGTTCTCCGGGCGCGGCAGTGCCGATCTGGTCAACGAGTACGCGACGATCGTGCCGATGCTGTCTCTCGCCTCACTGTTCGGCCTGGACAGCACGGAGGGCCGGGAGCTGCTGGACGCGCTCATCGCCCTGTTCGGCAGTGCGGACAACTCGCAGGCGGGCAACCGGAACTTCGAGCAGATCCTTCTGGACACGGTGCGTGAGCGCCGCCGCAACCCCACCGGCGACATGACGACGGTCTTCATCGATCACCCGAATCTGCGCAACGAGGCGGAGCGTCTCCAGTCCATCGTGGTGATGATCTCCGCGGGCAACGAGACCGTCACGGCGTGGATCTCGCACACACTGCGTCTGATGTTGACGGATCCGCGTTTCGCCGCGCACCTGCACGGCGGGCGGCTGGGGGTGGACGACGCCCTGGACGAGGCGCTGTGGCGGGATCCGCCGATGAACAACATGCCCGCCAGGTACGCGCTCCACGACACGGAGCTCGGCGGTCACTACATCCGGCGGGGTGACTGCCTCATCCTCGGGCATGCCGCGGCGAACGACGATCCTGACGTCAGGCCGGACGGTGCGGAGGACGGGTGGGGCAACCGCTCGCATCTGGCGTTCTCCTCAGGTCCGCACGTGTGTCCCGCGCAGGTGCCCGCACGCCTGATCACGCGTACAGCGGTGCAGACGGCTCTTCATCTGCTGCCGGACATGAGGCTCGCTGTTCCGGAGGAGCAGCTGGCCTGGCGCCCGTCGCCCTGGACGAGGATTCCGGTCGCCCTGCCCGCGGAGTTCTCCGCCGCCCGTATACCGGCCCGCGTCCCCCGCGCGGCACGCCGGTGAACTGCCGTATCCCACTCAGGACCGCCGGACGGCGGGTCCCCTAGACCAGGAGCAGCCCGTATGACATCACAGACGAACTCCGCTGCCGGGGGCCGGATACCGGTCGTCGCTCTGGACCCTCATGGGACGGACCACCAGGGCGAGGCCGCCAGGCTCCGTGAACTCGGTCCCGTGGTGAAGGTCCTGCTGCCGGGGGACGTGATGGCCTGGTCGGTGACGCAGCACGCCCTGCTCAACGAGATGATCACCGACCCACGGTTCAGCAAGGACTGGCGCAACTGGAATGCCATAATCCGGGACGAGATAACCGACGGCTGGCCTCTCATCGGCATGGTGAAGGTCACCAACATGGTGACCTCCGACGGGCAGGAGCACCGTCGGCTGCGCAAACTCGTCACCCAGACCTTCACCCCGCGCCGGGTCCAGGCCCTGCGTCCCCGCATCCAGCGGATCGTGGACGAGCTTCTGGACGAGCTGCCCTCGCACGCCGGTGCGGACGGCAGCGTCGACCTCCGCAGGCACTTCGCGCACCCCGTGCCGATGCAGGTCATCTGCGAGCTGTTCGGGGTTCCGGGGGACGAGCGTCCTCGTCTTCAGGAGCTGATGGACAACATCTTCCGCTCCGACCTGGCCCCGGAGGACGTCACCGCGAGCCAGACCGAGCAGTACCAGCTGCTGGCCAGGGTGGTCGAGGGGCGCAGGCGCGATCCGGGCGACGACCTCACCAGCGCGCTGATAGCGGCCCGTGCCGCGGACCCGGACTCGCTGAGCGAGGAGGAGCTGGTCGGGACCCTGCTGCTCATGCTGTCGGCGGGGCAGGAGACCACCCTGAGCCTGATCACCAACGCCGTGCGGGCGCTGCTGACCCACCCCGATCAACGGGAGATCGCCGTACGCGGGGACGCGGACACCTGGTCGGGCGTGGTCGAGGAGACACTGCGCTGGGACGCCCCGATCGGGAACTTCCCCTTCCGCTATCCCCTGGAGGACGTCGAGCTGGCCGGGGTCCGCATCCCGAAGGGCGAGGCGATCATGGCTCCGTTCAGCGGAGTGGGGCGTGACACGGGCCAGCACGGCGAGGACGCCGACCGGTTCGACATCACCAGGGAGCAGCGCAGGAACCTGGCGTTCAGCAACGGTCCGCACTTCTGCCTGGGCGCGCCGCTGGCACGGCTGGAGGCGGCACTGGCTCTGCCCGCGGTGTTCGCGCGGTATCCGGGGATGTCGATGGCCGTCGATCCCCACGAGCTCGTCGCGGTGCCGTCCCTGTTCTCGAACAGTTCCTCGACCCTGCCGGTTCGGCTCGGCGGCTGAGTCCATGCGGCCCGGCGGACCGCGGGTCCGCCGGGCGGCCGGGGTTCAGTGGGCGATGTTGTCGATCAGTTCGCGGGCGCCCTGGCGCAGCAGCGCGACGGCCACCGAGGTGCCGAGGGTGGCGGGGTCCAGGGGGCCGGCCCATTCATGTGCGTTGAGGATGGTCTTGCCGTCGGGCGTGAACACGCAGGCGCGCAGCGAGAGGTCTCCGTTGCGGTGGGCCGTGGCGTAGCCGGCGATCGGCGAGTTGCAGTGGCCCTGCAGGACATGGAGGAACATGCGCTCCGCCGTGGTCTCCCGGTAGGTGCCCGGGTGGTTGAGCGGGCTCACGGCGTCGATGGTCGCCGTGTCGTCCTCGCGGCACTGCAGGGCGAGGACGCCGGCGCCGATGGGCGGGCACATCGTGTCCGGCGCGAGAATCTCGCTGATCACATCGGGACGTCCGATGCGGTGGAGACCCGCGGCGGCCAGGAGGAGCGCGTCGGCCTCTCCTGCGGCGAGCTTCGCCAGTCGCCGGTTGGCGTTCCCACGGAACGGAACACACGTCAGGTGGGGGTGCGAGGCGGCGAGTTGCGCGGTTCTGCGGACGGACGACGTGCCGACGCGGGTGCCGTCGGGGAGCTGGTCGAGCGTGAGCCCGTCGGGGTGGACGAGGGCGTCGCGGATGTCGTCGCGCTCGAGGAAGGCGGCGAACGTCGTGCCGGCGGGCAGCGGGCGGTCGGCGGGGATGTCCTTGACGCAGTGGACGGCCAGGTCCGCCTCCCCGGCGAGCAGGGCGGCGTCGACCTCCTTGGTGAAGGCTCCCTTGCCTTCGACCTTCGAGAGGTCGCCCATCCATTTGTCGCCCGTGGTCCTGACAGGGACGACCTCGGTGGCGATGGAGGGGCTGTGGGCCGCGAGTTCGGCCCGGACGCGCTCGACCTGGGCCAAGGCCATGGGTGAGTCGCGTGAGACGATGCGGATCAGCTCTGGGGCGGGCATGACACCCACGATAGACCGCCGGGCTTGAGCGGCGATCCACCGACGCGGTCCCGGGCAGCCGCTTCCAGGATGCCGAGTCGACAACGGACCGTCACCACATCGTCGATTTCCGGCCGCGTTGGCACAATGCCGCGTACGCCCCGTATGCGGGGCCCCACCCCGCCCGCTGCGGGCAGCAATAGGTCTTTCATCAGGCAGAGTTGACATTCCGGCGGGCAGAATGGGCCTCATCGGTGGGGTTTGCCCCGGCGACGCGGCTTCCGGCTCCGCTCACAGGTGGCTGATTCAAACCCCTGCGGCCTTGCCTCACTCCCCCGAGGACTGTCAGCCACCCGGCGAGATCTCTAGCATGACGTCACGGACACCGACTTCACTCTCTTTGAGAACCGCGAGGGCTGGATGAGCAACGGGGATACCTCCATTCCGACGAACATCGACGTACATGTGCCGAGCGTCGCGCGCATGTACGACTACTACCTGGGCGGCAAGGACAATTACCCGGCCGACCGTGAGGCATCCGAGCAGCTCCTGGTGCATGTGCCCAGCACCAAGGTCCTGGCGGTGAACAACCGCAGGTTCCTGCGCCGCGTCGTGCACCATCTGGCGTCCGAGTACGGAGTCCGTCAGTTCATCGACCACGGATCCGGCCTTCCGACGCAGGACAACGTCCATCAGGTCGCCCAGTTGGTGGACCCCGAGTCCAGGGTCGTCTACATAGACAACGACCCCATTGTCCTGGCGCACGGCAAAGCCATACTCGAGGAGAACGACCGGACCTCGGTCATCCAGGCGGACATGCGGGACACCGAGGGAATCTTCGGCCATCCCGAGGTGAACCGGCTCATCGACCTCGACGAGCCGGTCGCCGCCCTGTTCGTGTCCGTCATGCACTGCATCCCCGACGAGGACGACCCCGCGGATCTCGTGCGCCGGACGGCGGCCCGTCTGGCACCAGGAAGCTTCCTGGTGGTGTGTCAGCTGGTGAGCGAGGACGCGGCCACCCGCGATTTCGTCACGGACTTCATGGCGAAGAGCACTGGCAACCGATGGGGCCGGGTGCGCCAACAGCAGGACGTGCACGACTTCCTGGAGGGTCTGGACGTACTGGATCCCGGACTGGTCGAGGTGTCGACCTGGCGGCCCGATTCGGATCTGGCGCCGAAGCAGGAGACCGAGGAGTGGATCGAGTACGGCGGAGTCGGCCGCAAGTGGTGAGGTGACGGATCACCGGCGAGTCGGCTGCCGCAGACGCCTGCCCCCCCCCCCTGGCCAGCCCCCGTGCCGGTGGGGTGGGCGCACGCCGTTGGAGGAGAGCGCTCACACGGTGGGGCCGTCGGAGAGGTGACCGTCCCCGCTGTAGCGCTTGAGCGCCAGCCTCAGCAGGTCCCTGCTCTCGGCGGGGCTCGGCGACTGCGCGCTGAGTGAGTCCAGGATCCACCGGTACTCGTCCGTGCTCTCCGGCTTGTTCACCGATGTGGCGTTCGTCAGATGCTCGATGTACGCGACATCAGGGAGCCCGTCCACCGCGAACCGCAGATAGGTGATGCCGTTACCCGGAGATGTATGGGCGGTGACCGCGAAAGGGGCCACCTGCACGATCACATGGGGCAGTTCCGTCATCTCCAGCAGATGTGCGAGCTGCTCGCGCATCACCCGGACGCCACCCGTCGGGCGCATCAGCACGGCCTCGTCCAGCAGCACCCAGAGCTTCGGCGCGTCCCTTCGCTGCAGCAACTGCTGCCGCCTGAGCCTGAGCTCGACGCGGCGCTCGGTGATCTCCTCCGATTCGAGGGCATGACCCGAACGCACCACGGCATAGGCGTAGTCGGCGGTCTGCAGGAGTCCCGGGATGTAGTGCGCCTCGTACGTACGGA
The DNA here is from genome assembly GCF_040650935.1 of Streptomyces sp. NPDC048565. Taxonomy (NCBI): domain Bacteria; kingdom Bacillati; phylum Actinomycetota; class Actinomycetes; order Kitasatosporales; family Streptomycetaceae; genus Streptomyces; species Streptomyces sp. NPDC048565. The sequence continues at coordinate 64,211 of NZ_JBEZIH010000036.1, read as the reverse complement.
TGGACGCCGCGGCCTCCTCCAGACCGACCAGGGGCTCGAACCAGTCCGGCAGTACGTCGGCGAAGTTGCGCCACCAGCCGCGCTGGCCGGCCTTGCGCACCAGGTCGATGAACTCGGCTGTCCTCGCGGGGTCGGCCACGCCGTAGAGCGCGAGGAGGTCGGCGGCGTCGCGCTCCTTGCAGGGAGAGTGCCCCGTCTCCATCCGGCTGATCTTCGCAGTCGAGCACCGGATCCGCTCGGCGGCGACTTCGGGCGTGATGCCCGCCTCGCCGCGCATCCGCCGCAGCTGCGCGCCCAGAACCAGGCGCAATGCTGTGGGACTTGCCCCGGTGGCCGGGGTGAGCGTCGGCTTCCGTGACGGCTGAAGCGGTTCGATGCCGGGCATGCGGACTCCTGAGGGCGGGCGTCGTCACACCAGTGTGCCATCAGGAGTCCCCTCAGGGACCGGCCGATCCGAGAGTGCCGTGTCTTTCAGTCCGACCTGTCGTGGATTCAGCCGGTCATGGTGTCGAAGTCGCCGTCCCTGACGCCCGCGAGGAACGCACGCACCTCGTCCCGGGTGTACACGAGCGCCGGCCCTTCGGGGTGCCGGGAGTTGCGTACGGCCACCGAGCCGCCGGGCAGGAGCGCCATCTCGACACAATTCCCACTGGGGTTGCTGTGATGACTCTTCTTCCACTCCACGCCGGTCAGGGAGTTGGCGGGAACGCCGTTGTCGATGTGCTGCATGCGGTCCGTCCTTTCGTTGCGCCGACACCACTTCCTGGTGCGCCACCGGAGCCCGCAGCGGCTGAACAGGCGTCCCGTGCTCACACCCCCGGATGCAATTCCGGATGCAATTGCAGCAGAAGCGGACGGCGAGATACTAGCGGCCATCCGGCCTCCGTGACACCACTGGCCAGCGTTCGACTGAAGGTGATCGCACGAACCCCCGCGCTACAGACCCGCGAGCTCCGTCCAGGCCTCGGCCAGCACCGTGTGACCGAGCGGGGTCGGGTGGATCCCGTCCCCCGCGATGAGCTCGGCACCGCCGACGGCGCGCGCCGCCTGGTTGAGCAGACCGTCCGCCGCCAGCAGCTCGGCGTCGAACTCCTCGGCCAGCCTGCGGACCGCCTGGATCCTGGGGTCGATGTCCTCGCGCCAGGCCCACTGCTCGTCCTGTACGGGCACGAGGAAGGGCTCGATGAGGATCAGCTGGGCGTCCAGCTCATCCCTGACCTGGGCGAGAATGGTGCGATAGTCGTTCTCGTACGCCCGCACCGAGGTGACGACGTCGGAACAGTAGCGGCGCCAGGTGTCGTTGACGCCGATGAGGACGGACACCACATCCGGCTGGATGTCCAGTGCGTCCTCCCGCCAGCGGGCGCGCAGATCCGAGACGCCGTCGCCGGCGACGCCCCGGTTGACGAACGTGATGCCGGCGTCGGGCCGCGCGGTCAGCACCCGCTCGGCGGCCATCCGGACGTATCCGTTGCCCAGAGGGCTGTCGCGTTCCACCAGCCGTCCCACATCGGTGATGCTGTCGCCCTGGAACAGGACGGTTGCCGAGCGGTGCAGGGTGATGGTCACGCGGCGCTCCGGAAGTGAGGGGTCCAGGGGGTCGGACCTGCATCCTGCCCGCCGGATCCCCGCTCGATCCGGACCAGGGCCACTGGGGTGCCGGCGTGTCCGGGCCGGGCTCAGCGGGCGGCGGCGGCCGGTGCGCGCACCGCGCTGAAGTCGAGGGCGCTCTCCACCTCGAGCAGGGTCTCCTCCGCCACCCGCCGCACCTCGGCCGGAACGTCGCCCTGCTCCTCCACCAGACCGGCGTAGATCGGTGCGTCGGTTGCCTCTGCAAAACTCACGTGAACTGCCCATCCATCGGTTATGCCCGCCAATCAGCGGAAACGGGAGCCGAGTGTACGCGTTCACCTCCGGCCGCCCGGGGGCGGTACCCGGCAAACGGTTCCCCACCCCACAGCGGGCGGGGAACCAGGCCTTCTATTCGATGACGAGCTCGACGTCGATGTTGCCGCGCGTGGCCTTCGAGTAGGGGCAGTACGCGTGCGTCGCCTCGACCAGACGCCGGCCCGTCTCCCCCTCCAGCGCCTCGGGCAGTTCGACGCGCATGACGACCGCGAGGCCGAAGCCGGAATCGTCCTTGCCGATGGAGACCTCGGCCGTCACGGCCACGTCCTTGGTGTCGACCTTCATCTCGCGGGCGACCGAGCTCATGGCACTGGCGAAGCACGCGGCATATCCGGCGGCGAAGAGCTGCTCCGGGTTGGTGCCCTCCCCGTTGCCCCCGAGGGCCGGCGGCATGGCGAGCGCGAGGTCGATCCGTCCGTCGGAGCTCACGGCCCGGCCTTCACGGCCGTTGGCGGTGGCGGCAGCGGTGTACAGCGCGTCCATGGGGTGACCTTCTCTCGTACGACGGTGACCGCGACCCGGCCACCCCTTGAGAGTTGCACACAATTCAATTGCACACAACTCAATGATGGGCGGCGCGTTAGGCTGGAGTCATGACGTCACCCCCTGCCCCCGGATCGGCCGATCTGCCTGACACGGAACTGCTCAAGCTGGACCACCAGGTCTGCTTCTCCCTGCAGGCGGCGTCGCGCGCGTTCGGCGGCGTCTACCGGGAGGCGCTCAAGGATCTCGGCCTCACCTACCCGCAGTACCTGGCGATGATGGTCCTGTGGGAGCACGGCCCTCTCCCGGTCAAGACGATCGGTGAGCGGCTGCATCTGGACTCCGGCACGCTCTCGCCGCTGCTGAAACGGCTGGAATCAGCGGGTCTGGTCAGGCGTGAGCGCAGCCCGGAGGACGAGCGGTCGGTCACGGTCCACCTCACCGATGCCGGAGCAGGGCTGCGTGAGCGCGCGCTGCCCGTGCCGCGCGCGATCCTCAGGGCCACGGGGCTGTCGGTCCAGGAGGTACTGGCCCTTCAGGAGACCCTGGGGCGGCTCACCGCCTCCCTGGGCCGCGCCGGCTGACCGACCCGGGCACCCGGCGCCTCATGGCCCGCTGACAACGCTCGCAGGAGTTCCGGGGCCGAAATATGATGCGAGGACTATCGCAACGCGAGGCGGCCAATGAACCGGCGTCGAAATCCCCGGTCCGCGAGCGCCGAGGACCTGCTCAGCACCTTGCAGCATCTGACCGCCCGCGCCCGGGAAGAGGTGGAGCTGCATCAGGCCCGCGTCGAGCTGGCTCAGGCCCTGCAACGCAAGATGCTGCCCGCGACACTGCCCGTCTTCCCCGGGCTGGAGACCGCCGCTCGCTACGCCCCCGCGCGCGACGGGCTGGACATCGGCGGCGACTGGTACGACGGCTTCGTCCTGCCGGACGGGGCTCTCGGCCTGTCCATAGGTGACGTCCAGGGGCACGACGTGGAGGCGGCGGCCTTCATGGGGCAGATCCGGATCGCCATGCGCGCCATCGCCAGCTCGGCCGCCGATCCGGGTGAGGTGATGAGCCGCACCAACGATCTGATCCTCTCCATGGACTCGGATCTCTTCGCCACATGCTCCTTCCTCCGGCTCGATCCGCGCACCCGTGAGCTGTGGAGCGCCCGCGCGGGGCATGTCGCGTCCGTGTGGGCGACGGCCGACGGTCGCTCGGGCGTCACCGCCGACGCCGGCGGACTCCCGCTCGGCATAGCGCTGCGCCAGCACTACCCCGTCACCCGGCGCGCTCTGGACGTCACCGGTGCGTTCGTTCTGCTCACCGACGGAGTCATCGAAGGGCCGTCGCTCTCGCTCGACGACGGGCTGGACAGGATCAGGCGTCTGGTGAGCGCCCACGCAACCGCCGGCGCCGAGGAGCTCGCGGACCGGGTCCTCCAGGCCTCGGGGCTCACGGGCCATGAGGACGACGCGGCCGTGCTCGTTCTGCGCCACGGCGACGCGGCCACGGGCCCGGGGTGAGGCGGTCCCCGGCCGCGCGTGTCACAAAGGGCCCGCCATCATGAGCGGTGTCTTATGAGATGCGTGATCCGCAGCGAGCAGACCAGACGCCGAACCGTGATCGTTCTGCGGATGCTGGGCATCGCCGCCGCCTATTACGTCTCCGGACGGCTCGGTCTCCTCAGGAAGGTCGAGGTGGAGGGCACGGTCGTCACCCCTCTGTGGCCGCCGTCCGGGATCGCCCTGGCTTCCCTGTTGTTTCTGGGGCCACGGATCCTCCCCGGGATCGCACTCGGCGCGCTGCTCACCGTCATCTCCATGAGCGGCGGGTTCGACTTCTGGGCCCTCGTCATCACGGCGGGCAGCACTCTGGCCCCCCTGTGCTCCTTCCTGGCCCTGCGCGCGGTGGGGTTCCGCCCGGAGCTGGACCGCCTGCGCGACGGAGTCGCCCTGGTCTTCCTGGGAGCCCTGGCCGGCATGGTCATCAGCTCCACGGCGGGCACGGGGGTACAGCTGCTGAGCGGAGCGCTGTCCGCGAACCGGTTCTGGCCGATCTGGTCTGCCTGGTGGGCGGGAGACGCGATGGGCGTGCTGACGGTCACTCCCCTGCTGCTCGTCCTGCGCCGGGCACGCCTGCCCCGGAGGGACGACCGGTGGGCGGAGGGGCTGGCACTCACGGTGGTCGCGTTGGGTGTGACCACCGTCGCGACCAGAAGCCCGCTGTCCATGATCTACCTCCTGTTCCCGGTGCTCGTCTGGGCGGCGCTCCGCTTCCAGCTGGCGGGCAGCGCTCCCTGCGCCCTCGTCATGTCCGTCATGGCCGTCGTCGCCGGGACCCAGGGTGCCGGACCGTTCCACGACCACACGGTGCTGGAGGTCATGCTCAACCTGTGTGTGCTGAACGGCTGTGTGGCCCTCACCGCGCTCCTGCTCGCGGCGATCGTGACCGAGCACAACAACATCCGCCACGAGACGGAGGTGGCGTGCGAGGAGCTCGCCGCTCTCGTGGAGAAGCTCGCGCCCGGCCCGTCGGCGAACCGTCGGCCCGACGGACCGAGCGGGGCGCTCTGACGAGCTCGTAAGGGCCCCTCGGGCGGGAGGCCCGGGGCCTCAGCCGGTACGGGGGAAGTGGTCCGCCAGGAAATCGTTGCGGAACGTGCCGGTGGGGTCGAACCGCTCGGTCAGCCGCTCGAAGTCGGCGTAGTGGCCGTACAGCTCCCGGAGTGCGCCGGGCCGGGTGGTGAAGACCTTGCCCCAGTGCGGCCTGGCGCCGAAGGGGGCGAGCGCCTCCTCGATGGCCCCGAGCACGGGCGCCACGGCGGCGGTGTCGGGCACCCAGGTGAAGTGGAACGCCACGGAGTCCCCCCCTTGGGCCGGGCTCAGCCACAGGTCGTCGGCCGCCACGGTGCGGATCTCGCCGATCTGCAGCAGCGGGGAGAACTCCTGCCGGATCCGGTCGAGTGCCTCGTAGGCCGCCACCGCGTCGCGCCGGGCGACGAAGTACTCGGACTGGAGCTCGTCACCGTTGCTGGGGGTGAATTCCAGGCGGAAGTGAGGGAGGCGGGCATGCCAGGGTCCGGGGACGCCGTGCTGCTGCGTACAGTGCTCCGCGGCGACACCGGGTACGGGATGCCTCGCACCCTGCGCGAGCGTCGCTCCGAGCCACTGACGCGGGGCGGTGCGGGGGCCGTCGTCCGCGACACGCTGCTTGAGCCACACCTGGTCGACCGGGCCGCCGTGCCAACCGGTGAAGAGGCTCACGCTGTAGGCCTCGGACATCACTTCGTCGAACCGGCCGAGCAGTTGCTCCTGCGGGAGCCCCTCGTACACCCACTGCTGGATCTCGAACGCCGGCACGAGGTCCAGGGTCAGCCGGGTCACGACGCCGAGCGCCCCCATGGAGACCACCGCTCCGTCGAATCCGGCGTCGCCCCGCTCCAGCGAGACGATGCCGCCGTCGGCGGTGACGAGTTCCAGCGCCCTGACGGCGCCCGGCAGGGAGCGGTTTCCCACGCCCGAACCGTGGGTGCCTGTGGCGCACGCTCCCGCCACGGAGATGTGGGGCAGGGAGCCGAGGTTGTGCAGTGCGAACCCGCTGCGGTGCAGGGGCCCGGTCAGCTCGCCGAAGCGCAGACCGGCGCTCACCGTCGCGGTCCGGGCCTCCTGGTCGATCTCGATCGAGCGGGGCAGGTCCGCGACGGATATCAGGTCGCCGTGCGTGTCGGCCACGGTGTTGAACGAGTGGCCGGTGCCCAGCACCCTGACCGCTGTGCCGGCGGACACGATGTCCTGGAGTTCGGCGACGGAGGTGGGTGTGTGGAGCCGCTTCGCGCCGAAAGTGATGTTGCCCGCCCAGTTCGTCGTGCGAGCGGACGGGGCGTGCGCCGAATGGTCGATCATGTCTCGGGAGCTTACGCCCCGCCCGCCCGGCCCTCAGGGCTTGCGTCCCACACCGCTGACGGCATCGCTCGGCAGTGCTTGCGACTCGCGGAGTGCGCGTTGTACGCGTCGATCGCGCGGTTCAGCCTGTCTCCGGTGTCCGTTCCGTCCGGTCCTGGCGGCCTCTCGATGATCCGGCCGGTGTCGCGCACTCACGTCCGTCCGCAGCACGTCCACCGGTGACTGTCGCTGATCGCTCATGTCGAGACCTCGCACACCACGGTGATGACTGACCGGTGTACGCGCCCGGCGGTGTCCGGAGCGCCTCAGTACGGCAGAGGCCGTCCGGACGGTGTCCTCAGGTCCAGCGGGGGCGGCCCCGCGGGGGGCTGCGGTCGGCGGACGATCTGGATGCGGCCCACGGCCACCACCTCCTCCTGGTAACCCGTTATCTGCCCACCCAGCCGCCCTTCACACGTCGGAGGGCCGTCGGGCCCGCAGGGCCCGTGCGGAAGCGCTCGCGAATGCTCGCGGATGCGGACCTGGCAATGTGCGGTGACCCTGTATGGGTGGGGGGACCCGAACACGAGGAGGATCCGCCATGTCCGCGCTGGACAAGATCAAGAAAATGCTGAAGGGCCACGAGGACCAGGCCGGCAAGGGCGTCGACAAGGCCGGAGACATGATCGACAAGAAGACCCACGGCAAGTACGGCAAGCAGATCGACGCCGGTCAGGACAGGCTGAAGCAGGAGTTCGGCGCGGACCGCGGCAAGGACGACCCGCCCCGCTCCTGACCGTACGGGCGTGTCGATCCGCCGTCCGTCCCTCGCCCCGTTCCTGACCCGGTGACCGCTCACGCCGTCACCGGGTCAGGCGCGCGTCATGCGCGGATCTTCCGGCGCGTCTCGAGCACATGACCGGTTTCCTGTTATCGTCCCCGCCGCACGGCGTCTCCCGAGTGTGGGAAGTGACCGAACAGGATCCCGGAAGAGTGAGCACAGCATGGGCGAGACACGCGAGACGGCGTTGATCAAGGCCGCGCAGCAGGGCGACCCCGAGGCGCAGGACCGGCTCGTCGCGTCCTACCTGCCGCTGGTGTACAACATCGTCGGCCGGGCGCTGAACGGGCACGCCGATGTCGACGACGTGGTCCAGGACAGTGTGCTGCGCATGCTCCGCGGCCTGCCCTCCCTGCGTGACCCGAAGAGTTTCCGGTCCTGGTTCGTGGCCATCACCATGAACGAGATACGCGGGCTCTGGCGTCGGCGCAGGACCGGGGAGATATCCGCGGACGGGATGGACGACGCGTACGACGTGGTCGATCCCGCCGCCGACTTCGTCGAGCTGACGATCGCCCGGCTCGGCCTGACGGGCCAGCGCCGAGAGGCGGCCGAGGCCACGCGGTGGCTCGACGACGACGACCGGGAGCTGGTGTCGCTGTGGTGGCTGGAGACCGCGGGGGAACTGTCACGGGCCGAGGTCGCGGGTGCTCTCGACCTGTCCCCCCAGCACACCGCGGTGCGGGTCCAGCGGATGAAGGAGCGGCTGGAGGCCGCCCGGGTGGTGGTACGCGCTCTGGCGGCGGATCCACGCTGTGTCCTGCTCGAGGACCTGACGGCCCGGTGGGACGGGATTCCGTCCGCGTTGTGGCGCAAACGTCTGGCGCGACACGCGCGTGAGTGCACCGTGTGTGCAGGGCACCGGTCGGGTCTTGTCCCTGCGGAGGGCCTGCTGGTGGGGCTGGCGCTGGTTCCCGTGGCGGCGTCCGCCGGTGGCCGGACGACGGAACCACTGCCGACGGCGTCCCTGGCCGGGTCAGGGACGGCCGCCGTGTCCGGCCCCGGCCGCGCCGAACGCCGTCGGGACGGTGCCAGGAGACGCCGGCGCCGCACCACGGTCGTCGCCGGCCTGGCCGCGGTCGCGGTGCTGGGAGGCGGCGGGACCGCGGTGCATCTGTACACGGATGACGCGGACGAGGACCCGGCGACCGCCGTCGCACCGCTCACCGGCCCTTCGACGCCGGTGACCACGCCGGCCTCCCCGTCCCCCTCCTCCCCCGCCCCTTCGTCCTCCTCGGCCTCGCCGTCGCCGTCCAGGACCACGTCCCCTTCACCCTCGAAGAGCCGGAGCCCTTCGGCCTCTCCTGAGAAGACGCGGAGTGCGCACCCACCGTCCCCCAAGCCCGCTCCCGCGCCCAAGGCGTCGGCCGCCCCGTCGGCGGCCGCCGAGGTCATCGCCCTGGTCAACACCGAACGGGCGAAGGAAGGGTGCGCGCCGGTGAGCGGCAACAGCCTTCTGGCGAAGGCCGCGTCGGGCCATTCGGCGGACATGGTGGCACGGGACTACTTCGACCACACCTCGCCGGACGGCACCGATCCCGGTGCGCGTATCACCGCCGCCGGGTACCGGTGGAGCACGTACGGCGAGAACATCGCGAAGGGCCAGCAGACCGCCGCGGCGGTGATGGACTCCTGGATGAACAGCGAGGGTCACCGGGCGAACATCCTCAACTGCGCGTTCAAGGAGATCGGGATCGGCAGGGTGGACTCGTCGGGTGGCCCCGTGTGGACCCAGAACTTCGGCGCCGCGCTGTGACGCCTGCGGTCCAGGGCTCTGTCATGTGGTGGAAACGGACAGGTAGCACACCCTCCACGTAAGGGATCTACGCTGGGCACGAGCCCAGGCCGAAGGCGTCCGCCGGCGATGTCGTCCCTGACCCGCGGACAGGAGCACGGTGCCCACGCCTTCCCTTCTTGCCTCTCGGCTTCCTCCCTGGCTCGCCCATGTGCTGCGCGCGCAGCGCGGACCGGTCCCGTGGAACGCGGTGCTGCGCGGAGGGCTGGCCGCACTGCCGCTGCTCGTGTCGGTTCTCGCCGAGCGGCCGAGCGCCGGGGTCCCCGCCGCGCTCGGCGCGATGCTGGCCGGCATCAACGACCGGCCCGGCAGCCGCCGTGCCTCGGTCGCCAGGCTGGGGTTGCCCGCCCTGGCGGGATCGGCGAGTCTGCTGCTCGGCACGGCGATCGCGACAGCAGTGGGAGACGGCCGGTCCATGGTCGTTCTGCCGCTCGTGTTCGGGCTGCTGGGTCTGGTCGCGGGAGCGGTCAGCTCGACGGGTCCGGTCGCGTCCGCGTGCGGTACGCAGGTTCTCGTCGCGGTCGTGATCGGTGCGGGCATGCCGCTGCCGGAGCCCGGGCCGGTGCGCGCGCTGCTGTTCCTGGCCGGTGCGGGATGGCTCCTCCTGCTCCGTCTGGCCCTGCCGTCGCCAGGGCGGCCCGGAAGCGGTCCGTACCGTTTCGACGGGGAGCGGGAGGCGGTCGCCGGGGTGTACGAGGCGGTGGCCCTGCTCCTGGAGGCCACCGGCGGCCCACGGGCTCGGGCAGGGCGCGCAGCGCTGAGTGCCGCGCTCGACCAGGCCCAGGACGCTCTTGCGGGGCCACGGCTGCGGCGTTACGCGAGCTCGGCGGCCGAGCGTCGGCTGCACGCCCAGTACGCGGCGGCGTTTCCGCTGGCCGAGGCCGCGACCGCGCTGGCGTGGGCCGGGTTCCCGCTGCCTGCGAGGATCGTGCAGGGCCCCCGAAGGCTGGCGGCAGCGGTGCGGGGCGGCGGACCCTGCGGACCGCTGGCCGCTCCTGCCAGGACGGATGCCGGACTGCGGGCCCTGGACGACGCCCTGCTGCGGGCCGCCGCGGTCTTCGACCGCCCTGCCGGTACTCCCCCGGGCAGCCGTGGCGCACGCTCGTACGTGTCCGGCCTGCGCCGGGCGTGGAGCGCGGCGGGGTACGAGTACGGTCTTCGGGTCGCGGTGTGCTGTGCGACGAGTACGGTCCTGGCGCAGTGGCTGCATCACGACCACTGGTACTGGCTGCCGGCCACGACCGTGTTCCTCGTCAAGCCCGATCTCGGGCCGCTGGTCTCGCGGGTGGTGTGCAGGGCGGTGGGCACGGTCGTGGGCGCTGCGGTCTTCGGGGCCGTGATCGTGCAGGTGCCGGGCCCCTTCCCGCTGATCGCGGCGGTGGCGCTGTGCGGCGCGCTTCTTCCGGTGGCCACCCGTCACTTCGCGGTGCAGACGGTGGTGGTCACCGTACTCGTGCTGTCTCTCGTCGTGCTGGGCGGCGAACCGCCCGCCTCCTGGGGGCGGGTGGTGGAGTCACTCCTCGCCTGTGCGACGGTGCTGCTCGTCGGACACCTCCCGCTGCCGGTTCGGCGGGGCCACGCCGTACGGGCCGCCCTCGACACGGCGGTGGGTGCGGCGCACCGCTATCTGGGTCATGTCCTGGAGGCCCGGGAGGATCACGCCGGAAGGGCGGCTCTGCGCCGGGACGCCTACCGCTCGTTGGCGGTGGCCCGTGCGGCGATCGACCGCTCGGCGGCCGAACTCCCTTCGGTGGCCAGGCACTCAGCCGGATCCGAGGGGGTCGCGGGCACGCTGGAGCAGCTCATCGACACCACGACGGCGTGCGCGGTGCAGTTGGACCGGCCCGCCGCCGAACTGCCCCCGCTCCACGCCGAGCTGCTTGCCTCGCATCTCGGCGAGCTCGACCGTGCGTGGGCGGTACCTGCCCGGTGAGCGCCGGTTCCTAAGATGCTGCGCATGATCGCTGAACTGCAGTGTGTGGTGCTGGACTGTCCCGATCCGGCGCGGCTGGCCGGGTTCTACGCGGCCGTGCTCGGCGGGGAGGCGGACCGGCCCGACAAGCGGTGGGCCCTCGGCGAGGACTGGGCGACGGTGCATACGCCGGCGGGGCTCGTCCTCTGCTTCCAGCGGGTCGGGGAGTACCGGCCTCCGAGGTGGCCGGACCCTGCTCACCCGCAGCGGTCCCACCTGGACTTCGCCGTCCCGGATCTGGACCGTGCCCAGGAGCAGGTTCTCGCGCTCGGGGCGACTCTGCTGGACCGAGGGGACGCTGCCCGTGGGTGGCGGGTGTTCGCGGATCCGGCCGGCCATCCGTTCTGTCTGCTGCGCCACTGACCTCGGGTGCCCGCCCGACCGGGCGCCCGAGGCCGGGTTCAGCGGCCGATCAGCGTCAGGGCGGTGCAGGTGCCTCCCACCGTGCCGACGGTCAGGACGCACAGGGCCACGCAGCGGGCCCTGAGCCGGTCGTAACGCGCGGTGTACTCGCCTCGGAGTTCCACGGCCCTGCCGGCGATCCTGGTGAGCGTCTCCCGGCAGACCTCCATCCGGTCCGCGGCGTAGACACGTTCCACGTCCGCACGCTGTGCGGTGGTGAGCCAGGGCAGTGCGTCGGTGAAGCGGCGTGCCTGTCGGCGGGCCTCCTCGACCTCGGCGTTCCAGAGCAGGTAGCCCTCCACCTGAGCCACGCCCCGGGCACTCTCCTTGTCCGGCTTCACGCGGTCCTCCTCCTCTCGACCCGTCGCTCCGGGCCTTCTTATACCTGCTTGTCTCCGGGGGACACGATGGCGGAATCGTGAGGGTGGGTGGCGGCTTCCTCGATGGCACGGACCGAGGGGTGGTGCAGGTCGAACGCGGGGGATTCGGAACGGATCCTCGGCAGGGTCAGGAAGTTGTGCCGCGGGGGCGGGCAGGACGTCGCCCATTCCAGCGAGCGGCCGTAACCCCAGGGGTCGTCGACCTCGACCTTCTTGCCGTACTTGGCGGTCTTCCAGACGTTGTAGAAGAAGGGCAGCATCGACAGGCCGAGCAGGAACGAGGAAATCGAGGAAACCGTGTTGAGGGCGGTGAATCCGTCGGCCGCGAGGTAGTCCGCGTAGCGGCGCGGCATACCCTCGACGCCGAGCCAGTGCTGCACGAGGAAGGTGCCGTGGAAGCCGATGAACAGCGTCCAGAACGTCATCTTCCCGAGCCGCTCGTCGAGCATCTTGCCGGTGAACTTCGGCCACCAGAAGTGGAATCCGGCGAACATCGCGAAGACCACGGTGCCGAAGACGACGTAGTGGAAGTGCGCGACCACGAAATACGAGTCGGAGACGTGGAAGTCCAGCGGCGGCGACGCCAGGATCACGCCGGTCAGACCACCGAATAGGAACGTGACCAGGAATCCGATGGACCAGAGCATCGGCGTCTCGAAGGACAACGACCCCCTCCACATCGTGCCGATCCAGTTGAAGAACTTCACACCGGTCGGCACCGCGATGAGGAAGCTCATGAAGGAGAAGAACGGCAACAACACACCGCCGGTGACGAACATGTGGTGCGCCCACACGGTCACGGAAAGCCCCGCGATGGCGATCGTCGCGGCGACGAGACCGACGTAGCCGAAGATCGGCTTCCGGCTGAAGACCGGAATGATGTCGGAGACGATTCCGAAGAACGGCAACGCGATGATGTACACCTCTGGATGCCCGAAGAACCAGAAGAGGTGTTGCCAGAGCAACGCACCACCGTTGGAGGCTTCGAAGATGTGTGCGCCGAATTTTCGGTCGGCCTCCAGCGCGAAGAGCGCGCCGGCCAGGACCGGGAAGGCCAGCAGGACCAGTACGCCGGTCAGCAGGACGTTCCAGGTGAAGATCGGCATGCGGAACATCGTCATGCCGGGTGCGCGCATGCAGATGATCGTGGTGAGGAAGTTGACCGAACCGAGGATCGTGCCGAAGCCGTTGAAGGCCAGACCCATGATCCACAGGTCGGCGCCCACGCCCGGCGAGTGAACCGCGTCGGTGAGCGGTGAGTAGGCGAACCAGCCGAAGTCGGCCGCGCCCTGCGGCGTGAGGAAGCCGGCCACGGCGATCAGCGAACCGAAGAGGTACAGCCAGTACGCGAACATGTTCAGCCGCGGGAACGCCACGTCGGGCGCGCCGATCTGCAACGGCATGATCCAGTTCGCGAACCCGTTGAACAACGGTGTCGCGAACATCAGCAGCATGATCGTGCCGTGCATCGTGAACGCCTGGTTGAACTGCTCGTTCGAGACGATCTGCGTACCCGGACGGGCCAGCTCGGCGCGCATGACGAGCGCGAGGACACCGCCGATGATGAAGAAGGCGAACGAGGTGACCAGATACAGCGTGCCGATGGTCTTGTGGTCGGTGGTGGTCAGCCAGCTGATGACCACGCTCCCCGGCTGCCGACGCCTCACAGGCAGTTCGTCCTCGTAGGTGTCATCGGCTTCCGCCGATACTGAGGGACCCCTCGTCGTCACTGCGGCACTCCTTCGGTCGACGGCCGATTGCGGACTCGGCGACCAGAATGGACTCCCCGCGGCGGTACCGCAGGTCATCTCCGTGCGCACTGCACCGGTGGCTGCCAAAGGGCACTCCACTGGCCGATGGGCGTGTTGTCCATGTTGACGGGTGGACGCTGCGCGCCCTCAGGAGCTCTCCGGGCTCTCAGGCGCGCGCCGCCCCCTCAAGCCGTGGCCCAGGCACGCATTTCCTTTCTCGATGAGAAGTCGGCCACGTTCTTGTCGAGTGGATCGTCGGTGTACTGGTGGATGCGCCAGTCGGCCTGGATCCGCGGTGCGCCCGCCTTGCCGTAGTCGGCGATCCAGAGTCCGTCCCCGGCGTACGAAGTCGTGTCGTAGTTGAGCCAGAAGGAGCGGTTGCAGTAGAGCAGGACACGGTGATGGGGCCTCAGCCTTTTCACCTCCCGGATGAAACTGTCCTTCTCCCCGTTGCTCGCGTGTGTCCCCTCACCCGTCTGTTCCCAGTCGACGGCGAGCAGGTCGCCCTCGCGCTCCGGTGTCCTGTCGAGGAAGTACGCCGCCTGCTCCTTCGTGTTTCCGGGCCAGAGGAAGTGGTAGAAGCCGACGACGCAGTCGGCGTCCCTGGCACGTTTCACCTGGCTCTTCAGTCTCGGATTGACGTAGGAACGACCCTCTGTCGCCTTGACGAGGACAAAGCTCGAGCCTGCCGTGTCGTAGTCCGTCTGGTAGGCGCTGACATCGACGCCGTGCAGCACAGGCACCACCTCCAAGTGGGGCATCGCGGTTCCGCTTCTCTCTCCCATACGTGCCCACCCGGAGCTCTCCCATCCGTCCCCCGGGCGGTGAACCGATCCGGCGCACCCGGAATAGTGGCTGTACCCCGGGGGTTGGTGTTCCGGCGAGACCCTTTCACTTCAGGCACTCGGCATCGGAAGGTCGGATTCATGAAGATCGGCATCATCGGGGCAGGCAACATCGGCGGGAATCTCACCCGGCGGCTCACCGCGCTCGGACATGACGTCTCGGTCGCCAATTCACGCGGGCCGGAGACTCTCGAGGCCCTCGCCGCTGAAACGGGTGCTGTGCCGGTCACGTCGGCCGAGGCGGCGCGGGGAGCACGGATCGTCGTGGTGACCGTCCCGCTCAAGGCGGTCCCGGACCTGCCCTCGGGCCTCCTCGACGGAGCGGCGGACGATGTCGCCGTCATCGACACGGGCAACTACTACCCGCAGCAGCGTGACGGACGTATCGCCGCTGTCGAGGACGGGCTCACGGAGAGCCGGTGGACCGAGCAGCAGATCGGCCATCCGGTGATCAAGGCGTTCAACGGCACGTACGCCCAGGACATCCTCGACAAGGGGCAGCCCCAGGGAGCTCCTGGCCGGCAGGCCCTGCCGGTCGCGGGTGACGACCCGGCGGCCAAGCAGACGGTCCGCGATCTGATCGACCAGCTGGGCTTCGACACCGTCGACGCGGGCGGCATCGACGAGTCCTGGCGCCAGCAGCCGGGCACGCCGGTGTACGGGAACCGGGGCGACGCCGAAGCCATCGCGAAGGCACTGGCCGACGCGTCCCCGGAACGCACCGCCGAGTGGCGCGCCTGACGAACTGCGGCCGCCGGGCGGCGCCGCGCACCGGGCGGGGGCCGGTGCGCGGCGCTCTGACCCGGGCTCAGCTCCCGGCGGGCAGGCTGTCCATGAACGAACTGACCGAGAACACGGCCTGTCCGGGGCCCGCGGGGCCGTAACCGGGCGGTGAGGAGAGGCCGTACTCCTCCATGGCCGAGCGATAGGCGTCGAGCAGCCTGATGTGGTACTCGAGGGGTGCGCCGTCGGGATTGGTCTTCCCCAGCGGGGTCGTGGGCTCGGGGCACCAGGTGGTGAAGCGCGGGGTGATGCCGTGCGACATGAAGAAGCGAAGGCCTTCGGTGGTCGAAGCGATGGCTTCGTCGACGGTCGTGAAGCCGAAGGGTTCGGCCATCTCCACTCCGGCGACGAAGTTGGGAATCACGTTCCGCGCACCGAAGACATCGGCGGAGTCGAGGATGCGGCGGTGCCATTCGTCGCGGCCGACATAGCGTTCCTTGCCCGGGCAGTACAGCTCGAACAGCCGTCGGTCCCACACCTCGTAGTTGGGGTGGTAGATCTGCACCCCGTAGTCGTGGAAGCGCTGGACGTCTGCCTTGGGGAGCGCCTGGGCGACGACCTTGCCGGTCCAGCGGCCGGGGAAGCGCTCCTCGATCGCCTTGGCGTAGTGCCCGTAGAAGTCGGCCTCGTCACGCCCCTGGATGTGGGAGGTGATGGCGCCGCCGGTGAGCGTGTAGGCGGTGGTCGTCCGCGCGGTGTCGTGGCGGTCGATGATCGCGAGGGCTTCGAGTACCTCCTCGACGTCCTTCACTCCGGTGTAGGGGCGGCCTGCCGCCTTGTGCTGGCGCCAGTTGTGGTTGATGTCGCAGTACTGGCACTCCTCCTTCGCGCCGAAGTACTGGCAGACCCTGAAGACCGTGAGATAGATCAGATAGCCCCACTGGATGGTGGGCGCCACCTCCATGACGGACTTTCCGTTGGCCAGGGTGTGCCGGTAGTAGTCCGGCATCGGCGGCAGGCCCACGTCGGAGATGCGGACGTTGTCGAGATAGAGCCCGAGGACGCCGTCGGGTCCCGACGCGACGCGGTACGGCGAGGCGGGATTGACCCGCACCGACACCACCGTGCGGCGGAGGTCGTAGGGGCCGCCGGTGAGCACGATCTCCTCGGGCGGGCGGCGCAGCGCGGCGGCTCCCAGTTCGGGCAGGGTGCCGTGGTCGAAGGAGAAGATGAAGTAGGACTTGGGTTTGATGTCCCCGTGCTCGTTGTCGCTGAGTGCGGAGTCATCGAACGCCATGCCGCCGCGCAGCAGGTCCTCCTTGAGGACGGCCTCTCTCGGTACATGGGGGAATCGCTCCATGAGCTGCTCCACCAGACGCGTCCGGTCGCCGGTGACGGTGGTGCGGGTAGGGCCGGGTTCGCTGGGGCTTGGCATGTGCGGGCTCCTCGGGTCCGGTGTTCTGGACGCTGTTGCGTGTAGGCCACACTGTCCAACGAACCAGCACCACCAAGTGTTCGCAGATGATCCGTCCGGCTCACCCGAGATGCCCGGCCGGCCCAGGACAAGGAGTACCTCTCATGCCCCGCACCATGTCCGTGTCGGACAGCATCCTGATCCGGGCCGCACCGTCCACGGTGTACGAACAGCTGAGCGACCCTACGGCGATGGGGCGATGGAGTCCGGAGAACCGGGGTGCTCGGGTGGTCGGGGAGCGCCGGGGAGCGCATGTCGGCATGGTGTTCGAGGGCCGCAACAAGCGCGGCTCGTTCCGTTGGACGACCAGGTGTACGGTGACGGCGGCCGACCCGGGTGAACGGTTCGCCTTCCGCGTGCACGCGATCGGGTTGCGACGTCCACTGCTGCCGGGCGCCATCGCACTGTGGGAGTACGGCTTCGAGTCGGTCGACGGCCTCACCCGGGTCACGGAGACATGGACCGACAACCGACGGTCCTGGCCCGACTTCCTGGCCGACGCCTTCGACCGGGTGGCGACGCGTGGACACACGTTCGCGGAATTCCAGCGCGGAAACATCCGTACGACGCTGGAGCGTCTCAAGACAGCTCTGGAGCAGGACGGTCCGGAGGCGTCGGGCCGGGGCGTGTGAGCGCGGGCGTGGCGAGGGCCGTGAGGATGGCGAGCACGGTGATCAGCGATGCCCAGACGAAGACCTGCGAGATGGTGTCGGCAGGCCCTGAGCCGTCGGTGAACGGGATGAGGAGCACGGCGAGTCCGACGGATCCTCCGACGGTGAGCGCGGTCTGCAGGATCCCTGCGGTGACGCCGGCGTGCTCGGGCGGTGCGGTGGTGAGAATGACCATGTTGAACGGGATGATCGCCAGGCCGACCCCGACACCGATCAGGACGATCTGCGGCAGCACTCCGGTCGCGTAGGAGCTGTCGCCGTCCAGCAGGGTCAGCCAGCCGACACCGGCCAGCACCACGACCAGACCTCCGACCGCTCTGATCTTCAGCTTCACGGTGGCGACGAATTTCGTCAGCACCTGCGTGCTCAGCAGCAGGGCGGCGCCGAACGGCAGGATCGCGAGACCGCTCTGCAGGGCGTTGAAGCCGAGGACGTTCTGGAGATACTGCACCAGGTAGATCAGGAAGCTGGTGAGGACCGCGGCGAGGAGCAGCAGGTCCACGAAGGCACCGGCCCTCGTGCGGTCGGCGAAGATCTCGCCCGGCAGCAGGGGTTCGACGGCGCGCCGGTCCACCACGAGCAGAACGGCCCACAGGACCACCGACGCGGCGAGCGCGCCGAGTGTGATGCCGTCCCCCCAGCCCCTCTCCGCCCCGTGCACGAGTCCGTGGACACCGGAGGTGACGGCGAGGGTGACCAGCAGGGCACTGGGCAGACCTAGCGAACGGGCCTGCGTGCTGTCGTCCTTGAGCCGCAGGGCGCGAAGACCGATCAGGATGATGACAAGACCTACGGGGACGTTGACCAGCAGGCTCCAGCGCCAGTCTCCCGCCCAGGTCAGCAATCCGCCCAGGACCATGCCCGCGGACGCGCCGAGGCCGGTCACCGTGGAGTAGAGGCCGAAGGCGCGCTGACGCCGCTCCCCCTCGAAGACGACGGCCAGCAGGGCCAGTCCGGTCGGTCCTGCGATCGCCGCGCCCGCTCCCTGGAGCACCCGGCCCACGAGCAGCACCTCCAGGTTGGGGGCGAGCCCGGCGAACAGGGACGCGATCACCACCAGGCCGATCCCACCCAGGAAGACCTTGCGGTGACCGAGCACGTCACCGAGGCGCCCGGCGAACAGGAGCAGCCCACCGAACGCCAGCAGGAAGGCGTTCGGGACCCAGGAACCGCTGGCGACGGAGACCCTCAGGTCGTCCTGGAGCGTGGGCAGGGCGACGTTCACGATCGTGCCGTCGAGCTGAAGCATGAACTCCGCCCCGACGACGGCCGTCAGGGCGAGAGCCCAGGGTCCCGAGGGCGACCTGGGTGCGGGAACGCCGTCCGGGACGGTGTCGGTGGTCATGGCTGTCCTCCGTGCTCAGCGGCCCGGGACTATAGTGAGAGGGCCTCAGGTTAAGGTGGGAACGCAGTTAACCTGAGGCACCCTCAGGTAGTCAAGTGGAGGCGGTACCCGTGCCAGATGCCCAGCCGTACATCGCGCGCCGTCCCAAGCGGGCGGACGGTGCCCGCAATTACGACGCGATCCTGTCCGCGTCCCGGAAGGCCTTCGAGACACAGGGCGCGGACGCCTCCTTGGAGGACATCGCCGGACAGGCGGGGGTGGCGATCGGCACGCTCTACCGGCACTTCCCCACCAGGGCGTCGCTGGTCGAGGCGGCCACCAGGGAGGGACTGGCGGACCTGATCAGCCGGGCCGAGGCACTGGCCGGCAGCGAGGACCCGCTGGAGGCCCTGGCCGAATGGATGCGAGGGGCCGTACGGCACTTCAGTACGTTCCGGGGACTCGTCGGCATCCTGACCCGGAGCATGTACGACGAGGGCACGCCGTCGCACGCCGCGTGCAGTGCCATGCACAGCGGCGGGGCACGCCTGCTGAAGGCCGCTCAGGACTCCGGTCAGGTACGCGAGGACCTCACACCCGACGAACTGTTCGACCTGATGAGCGGGGCCGCCTGGGTCCGGGAGAACGCCCCGGCCGGCCGCGACGGCAGCCCGCGATTCGTCCAGATGATCCTGGAAGGCATCGCGACCCGCCCGTCAACCGGCTGACCGTCGTGATTCGGCGAGGAGCCCTCACCTCGTCAAGGCGTCACGGCCACTTCGGCACGGGACACCTGCGGCGGCGGGAGGTCACGGAATGCCCGGTGCCGTTCGGGTCGGTGAACGTGCAGACTCACCCTCATGACGGAGATGCGCGCATTCCGGGACGCGGTCGGCCACTGGGCGACCGGCGGGCCCCGCGCACCGGCGAGTGATCTGGCTGCCCGGCTGAGGGTGCGGACGGCGGTGCTGCTCGAGGGGGCGAGCGACCTCGCGGCGGTCGAGGCACTGGCCGCTCGCCGCGGCCTGGACCTCGCGGCGGAAGGGGTGTGCGTCGTGGCGATGGGCGGAGCCATGAGTATCGGCCGCTACGCCGCTCTCCTCGGGCCGCCCGGCCTCGGGCTGCGGCTGAGAGGTCTGTGCGACGAGGGTGAACAGCGCTTCTACGACCGCGGTCTGCGACGGGCCGGGGCTTCGCAGGAGGGCTTTTTCGTCTGCGTGGCGGACCTGGAGGACGAACTCATCCGTGCGCTGGGCACCGCGCGGGCCGAGGAGGTGATCCGGGCCGAGGGCGACCTGCGGGCCTGGCAGACCTTCATGCGCCAGCCCGCACAGCACGGCCGGCCCCGGGAACAGCAGCTGCGGCGCTTCCTCGGCACGAAGAAGGGCCGCAAGATCCGCTACGGCCGTCTGCTGGTGGAGGCGCTCGGCCCCGGCGAGGTGCCGGCCCCTCTCGACGGCCTCGTCACGGGTCTGTGAGACGTTCAGGCGGTGGGCGGCGATCCTTCGACCAGTGTGAAGGCCGGGTCAGGGAGTCCGGCAGTTTTGTGGCCGCATTGCCTTTCGCCGCGTTCAACTGGGCCTGGGTGAGGAAGAGTGCGCCGGTGAGGTCCGCGTCGGAGAGGTCGGCGTCACGGAAGTCGGCGCCGATGAGCTCCGCACGGCGCAGGTCGGCCCCGCGCAGGTCGGCCGCGATGAGGTACGCCCCTCGGAGTTCCGCCCCGCGCAGGTCGGCACCTGTGAGCCGGGCGCCGATGAGATCGGTACCCCGTCGGCTGCGCTTACCACGCCGGGCGACGCCGGCGCGTTCCAACTTCCCGGCGCGCAACAGCAGCGCCGCGACCCCGTCGCGGTGTTCCGACACGTCCAGCTCCGCGAGATCCTCGGCGGGAAGACGGGTGAGCCCTTCGGTCGCGTCGAGGGACGCCCGGAGCTCGGCGTGCAGGCTCACGGCGGCCGGCAACGTGAGGGCTTCGGTCAGATACCACAGCAGTTCGTGCAGCTGTCTCATGACGGGGAAGACCTGGAACATCTGCTGGGCGGTGTCCGGGGAAGTCCGCCAGTCCCGGCCGGCGTACGTCTCCTGGGAGACCTTCTGGCCCGCGCCGAAACAGTCGTAGACCGTGCAGCCCGAGAAGCCGGCGGGCCTCAGTCTGGCGTGTATGCCGCAGCGGAAGTCCTCCGCCAGATTGGGGCAGGGGGTCCCCGCGTCCTTGTTGATCGCGAAGTCCGCCGAGGCGGTCAGCGTCAGCGCGACACAGCAGAGTCCGAAGCAGCTCGCGCAGTCGGCGCGCAGGGCCGTGCGTTCGGTGGCGGGCGGGCCGGCCGGGTCGTCTGACACGCGCGTGGTTCCTCCGGGTGTGCGGTATGCGCCAAGTTTACGGGTACCGACGGATGCGGCGGCACGGCCACTGTCGGTGGGTGGCCGCACACTTGGCGACAGGGCTCGGAACGGCGAGGGGACAGGACATGAGCGCGCCGCAGGGGCGGGACGGTGGATTCGAGCCCGCGACCGGGGACGGCCCCGGGGTGCACGAAGCCTCGGACGGGCGGGCCGCGGAGGTGCGGTCCGGCGAGGTGCGGGCCGCCTTCGAAGGGATGCTGCAGATCAGGCGGCTGACCGGTGCGGGGCGTCCGGATCCCGAAGGCGTGCCGGCGCCCTGGGAGCTGCACCGGCCGCTGCGGGCCGTGGCGTTGGCGCTGGAGGCCGGGGGTATACCCGCGTCGTCGGTCGGGCCGTCCGGGGCGCGGGCGGCCACGGGGTATCGCGTGTGCGAGGGCGAGGCGCCGGGCTCGGTGCGGGTCGAGTGGACGGGTCCGCCCGGCAGTGGTGCGGCCCATGACGAGGAGGAGGCGCTGGCCGGGTGCGCCTCGGTGCTGCGGCGGCTGGGGTGGACGGCCCTGCTGTACCGCGGGCCCCGCAGGCGACGCTTCCTCGAGGTCGAACCGCCGCCACAGGCACGGCCCTGAGGGGCCCTTCGTCGCTGCGCGCGAGGGCGTTGTCAGACCCATGGAGGATGCTTGACGGTCCGACACCTCTGACCGGGAGATGCTGAGATGCACCAAGCCGAAATCGCTGCGGCCCAGGCATACGTCCGTCTACTGGCCGCCACGCGCGCCGCACTCGCCGACCCGGCCGAAGCCCCTCTGTACATGCCGTTGCTCGCCTCCCCGATCGAGGAGGCCGACGAGGCACTGAAAAGCGCGGGCCTCGCGGGGAACGAGGACCGGCTGTTCACGCTCGTACGGAAGCTCCAGCCGAGTCTGACGGGTTCCGGGCACTGACCGTTCCCGGATGACGGTGGGTGCCGGCTCCCGGGAGGGGGCGGGCACCTCCGGAGAGCTCCCGCCCAGGGGCTCGATGAATTGATTCAAATCAAGAAGAAAGCTGACCAGCCGCTTGACTGTGTCTGCCCACAAACCTAGCGTACGTTCCGGATGAAACGATTCACATCCCGATCCTCACCGGTCGCCGGATGACTCTGCTTACGAGGTGTTCATGTCTGATGTGTCGGCCGTCAAGGCAGCTCTGAAGTCTCAGGTCATCGAGACACCCTCCTGGGGCTACGGCAACTCGGGGACCCGGTTCAAGGTCTTCGCCCAGCCCGGCGTCCCGCGTGACCCGTTCGAGAAACTGGCGGACGCCGCACAGGTGCACGCGGGCACCGGGGTCGCCCCGAAGGTCTCGCTGCACATTCCGTGGGACAGGGTGGACGACTACGCGGCGCTGACCCGGTACGCCGAGGGGCTCGGGCTACGGATCGGCGCGATCAACTCCAATGTCTTCCAGGACGACGACTTCAAGCTGGGCTCGGTCACCCACCCGGACCCGAAGGTCCGCCGCAAGGCCACCGATCATCTGCTCGAATGCGTCGACATCATGGACGCCACCGGCTCACCGGACCTCAAGCTGTGGTTCTCGGACGGCACCAACTACCCGGGCCAGGACGATATTTCGAGCCGCCAGGGCCGCCTGTCCGAGGCGCTCGCAGAGGTCTACGAGCGGCTCGGCGACGACCAGCGGATGCTGCTGGAGTACAAGCTCTTCGAGCCCGCGTTCTACACCACGGACGTCCCGGACTGGGGCACCTCCTACGCCCATTGCCTCAAGCTCGGGTCCAGGGCACAGGTCGTCGTCGACACCGGGCACCACGCACCGGGCACCAACATCGAATTCATCGTGGCCTTCCTGCTGCGTGAGGGAAAGCTCGGCGCTTTCGACTTCAACTCCCGCTTCTACGCGGACGACGACCTGATGGCAGGCGCCGCCGACCCTTTCCAGCTCTTCCGGATCATGCACGAGGTGGTCAAGAACGGCGGCCTGGAGCCCGAGACCAACGTGAATTTCATGCTCGACCAGTGCCACAACATCGAGGCCAAGATCCCGGCCGTGATCCGTTCGGTCACCAATGTCCAGGAAGCCACCGCCAAGGCGCTGCTGATCGACGCCGAGGCGCTGGCCGCGGCGCAACGGTCCGGGGATGTCCTTGCCTCCAACGGCGTGTTCATGGACGCGTTCAACACGGACGTACGCCCGCTGCTCGCCGAGGTCCGCGAGGAGCTGGGCCTGGCGCGCGACCCGTTCGCGGCCTACCTCGCCTCCGGCAACCAGGAACGCATCGCCGCCGACCGTGTCGGAGGCACGCAGGCAGGCTGGGGCGCCTGAGTCCCCGCTCCCCCGCCCTTGCGCGTCCAGCCGTCCCCGTGTCCGTACCCGCCCCGCTCTTCTCGAAGGAACCCTCATGACGTCCGCGACGCACGCCGAAGTCGCCGCGCTCCTGGAGCGCGCCCACCGGACCGGATCCGACCCGCGCAACACCAACTACGCCGGTGGCAACGCCTCGGTCAAGGCGGCGGAGACCGACCCGGTCACCGGTGGCGAAGCCGAACTGCTCTGGGTCAAGGGCTCGGGGGGCGACCTCGGGACGCTGACCGAAGCGGGGCTCGCCGTGCTCCGGCTGGACCGGGTGCGTGCGCTCAAGGACGTGTACCCGGGGGTGGAACGCGAGGACGAGATGGTCTCGGCGTTCGACTACTGCCTGCACGGAAGAGGTGGAGCGGCCCCGTCGATCGACACCGCGATGCACGCGCTGGTCGAGGCCGCGCACGTCGACCATCTGCACCCGGACTCCGGGATCGCCCTGGCGTGCGCGGCCGACGGCGAGAAGCTGACCGCCGAGTGCTTCGGTGACAAGGTCGCGTGGGTGGGGTGGCGTCGGCCCGGATTCCAGCTGGGTCTCGACATCGCGGCGGTGAAGGAGGCCAGTCCGCAGGCAGTCGGTGTCGTCCTGGGCGGTCACGGCATCACGGCCTGGGGTGACACCTCCGAGGAGTGCGAACGCAACGCCCTGTGGATGATCCGTACGGCCGAGACGTTCCTGGAGGAACACGGCAGGGCCGAGCCGTTCGGACCCGTACTCCCCGGCCGGGGAGCCCTGGGCGAGGAGGCGCGCCGGGAGCGGGCGGCGGCCCTCGCCCCGGTGATCCGGGGGCTGGCGTCCACGGACCGCCCGCAGGTCGGGCACTTCACCGACGCGCCCCCTGTGCTGGACTTCCTCGCACGCGCCGAGCACCCGCGTCTCGCTGCTCTCGGCACGTCGTGCCCTGACCACTTCCTCCGTACGAAGGTCAGGCCGCTGGTCCTCGACCTGCCCTCCGGTGCGCCGCTGGAGGAGGCGGTGGCCCGGCTCGGGGTGTTGCACGAGGAGTACCGGGAGGCGTATCGCGCGTACTACGAGCGCCACGCGGCGCCGGACTCGCCGGCGATGCGCGGAGCTGACCCGGCAATCGTGCTGGTGCCCGGTGTCGGCATGTTCTCGTTCGGCAAGGACAAGCAGACCGCCCGGGTCGCCGGGGAGTTCTACCTCAACGCCATCAATGTGATGCGGGGCGCCGAGGCCGTCTCCACGTACGCGCCGATCGAGGAGTCCGAGAAGTTCCGCATCGAGTACTGGGAACTGGAGGAGGCCAAGCTCCGCCGCATGCCGAAGCCGAAGGCGCTGGCCACCCGGGTCGCACTCGTCACCGGTGCGGGGTCGGGCATCGGCAAGGCCATCGCCCACCGGCTCGTCGCGGAGGGCGCCTGTGTCGTCGTCGCGGACCTGAACGCCGCGAGCGCCACGGCTGTCGCCGAGGAGCTCGGCGGCCTGGACAAGGCCGTCGCTGTGACCGTGGATGTCACGTCCGAGGAGCAGATCGCCGATGCGTTCAAGGCCGCCGCGCTCGCTTTCGGCGGTGTGGACCTGGTCGTGAACAACGCGGGCATCTCCATCTCCAAGCCGCTGCTGGAGACCACGGCCCGGGACTGGGATCTGCAGCACGACATCATGGCGCGCGGCTCCTTCCTGGTGTCCCGTGAGGCGGCGCGGGTGATGCGGGCCCAGGGTCTCGGCGGCGACATCGTCTACATCGCGTCCAAGAACGCGGTGTTCGCGGGCCCGAACAACATCGCGTACTCGGCCACCAAGGCCGACCAGGCACACCAGGTACGCCTGTTGGCCGCCGAGCTGGGCGAGCACGGCATCCGGGTCAACGGGGTCAACCCGGACGGGGTGGTGCGTGGCTCCGGAATCTTCGCGGCGGGCTGGGGGGCTCAGCGCGCGGCGACCTACGGGATCGAGGAGGAGAAGCTGGGCGAGTTCTACGCCCAGCGCACGATCCTCAAGCGGGAGGTGCTCCCGGAGCATGTCGCGAACGCCGTCTTCGCGCTGACTGGCGGCGATCTCACTCACACCACCGGCCTGCACATTCCCGTCGACGCCGGTGTGGCGGCGGCGTTCCTGCGCTGACCCTGTGCCACCGTGCCGCGCTCCGGGTGCCGCTGCGTGCACGCCCGGGCGCGGGCTTCGCCCTGATCGGATGAGATTCTCCATGTCTGCGACTTCACGGCACGACCCGGTGTTCGCCGCGGTGGACCTGGGCGCCACCAGCGGTCGGGTGATCACCGGCAGGGTCGGCCCCGGCGAACTGGAGCTGACCGAGGCTCACCGCTTCGCCAATACGCCCGTCCTGCTCCCCGACGGGCTGCACTGGGACGTACTCGCCCTGTACCAGGGGATGCTGGAGGGGCTGCGGGCGGCTGCGCACCGCGGTCCCGTGACCTCGGTGGGCATCGACACCTGGGCGGTGGACTACGGCCTCCTGGACGCGGACGGGGCGCTCCTCGGCCTCCCGTACCACTACCGCGACAGGCGCAACACCGCTGCCGCCGAGGAGGTCATGGCCCGTTTCGACGCACAGGAGCTGTACGGCGTCGGCGGCCTGCAGCATCTATCGTTCAACACGGTCTTCCAGCTGGCCGCCCACCGTGCGACGGCTCAGTGGCCGGCGGCCCGGACGCTGCTGCTGATGCCCGATCTGCTGGTGTACTGGCTGACGGGTTCGGTGGGTGCGGAAGTGACCAACGCGTCGACGACCGCTCTGTTCGACGCGCGGACCGGCCGGTGGTCCGATGCCCTGATCGGGCGGCTGGGTCTTGAGCGTTCGCTCTTCCCCGCGTTGCGCGAACCGGGCGGTCGGGCGGGGACCCTGCTTCCGCACGTCGCGGACTTCACCGGTCTGCCGGCGGACACGCAGGTGACGACCGTCGCTTCGCACGACACGGCGTCGGCGGTGGCAGCGGTCCCGGCCACCGGCCCGGGATGCGCCTATGTGTCCTGCGGCACCTGGTCGTTGGCCGGCCTCGAACTCGACGCACCCGTGCTGACCGAGGCGTCGAGGGCCGCGAATTTCACCAATGAACGCGGAGTGGACGGCACGGTGCGCTATCTCCGCAACATCATGGGGATGTGGCTGCTGGAGGAGTGCCGTCGTACGTGGGAGCGCGAGGGCACGCCGACGAGCCTCGCGGTTCTCCTCGCCCATGCCGGGCGCGCACGGCCGTTCGCCGCAGTGATCGATCCGGACGACCCGGTGTTCCTGGCTCCCGGTGACATGCCGTCGCGGATCCGCGCCGCTCTCTCCCGGACCGGGCAGGCGACGCCCGACGGTCCCGGCGGGTATGTGCGGTGCGTGCTGGAGAGCCTCGCGCTTGCCCACCGCAGGACGCTGCGCGAGGCCGCGGAGCTGGCCGGGCGAGAGCTGACGCGCATCCATCTCGTGGGCGGGGGTTCGCGCAACGAGCTGCTGTGTCAGTGGACCGCGGACGCCTCCGGTCTGCCGGTCACCGCGGGGCCCGCCGAGGCCACGGCCCTCGGCAATGTGCTGCTCCAGGCGCGGGCCCACGGTCTCGTGGGCGGGCTGACGGACATGCGGAGGCTGGTCGCCCGCACGCAGGAACTGCGCCACTACACCCCGCGGGGGGACCCGGGGGCGTGGGACCGTGCGGCTGACCGGCTGACCGGACGCGGGTGAGCGCCCTTACCCCGGTGGGGTGAAGGCGCGAGGGTCAGATCGAGGACAGGCCCAGTTCCTGGGCTCCGAGCGGCTCGAAGTAGCGGGCGACCTCGGCGGCGGTGACGTCGCCCGGGTCGGCGGGGCTCCAGCGCGGGGCACGGTCCTTGTCGATGATCCGGGCGCGCACGCCCTCGACCAGGTCATGCCCGTCGAAGGCCCGGCAGGAGACACGGAACTCCTGGTCGAGAGCGGCTTCGAGGGTGCCGAGCCGCCCTGCCCGGCGCACGGCGGACAGAGTGACCTTGAGCGCGGTGGGTGATGCGGCGAGGAGGCCGTCGGCGGTCTCCTTCGCGGCGGGCAGTCCGCTGTTCAGCAGCCGGTCGATGATCTCCTCGACACTGTCGGCGGCGTAGCAGTCGTCGATCCATGCGCGGTGGGCGTCCAGTTCGCCCTCCGGCGCTTCGGTCGCGTGCTGCCGCACGGTGTCCGTGATCTCGGCGGGTGTCGCGCTCGGGGCGAGCGCGGCGGTGAGGTCGGCGAGGCGGTGCGACGGGACGAAGTGGTCGGCCAGTCCGCACAGGATGGCGTCGGCCGCGCCGATGGCACGGCCGGTGAGTGCGAGGTGGGTGCCGAGGTGGCCCGGCGCCCCGGCCAGCAGGTGGGTGCCCCCGACGTCGGGAACGAAGCCGATTCCGGTCTCGGGCATCGCGACGCGTGAGCGCTCGGTGACGACGCGCACGTCGCCGTGCGCCGATACGCCGACCCCGCCGCCCATCACGATGCCGTCCATGAGCGCCACGTACGGTTTGGGGAACCGGCCGATGCGGGCGTTGAGGCGGTACTCGTCACGCCAGAAGTCCACGGAGGCGCGGCGGCCCGCTCGGGCGTCCTCATAGATCGAGCGGATGTCGCCGCCGGCGCAGAGGCCGCGCTCCCCCGCGCCGCTGATCACGACGGCGGTGACCTCGTCGTCGTCCGCCGCACCGGTGAGCGCCTCGTCGATTCCGCGCACCATGGTGTGGGTGAGGGCGTTCAGGGCCCGGGGGCGGTTGAGGGTGATGTGCAGGATGCGGCCCTCGGTGTGCAGCAGGACGGGCTCGTCGTCATTCATGTGTGCGCTCCGGTCAGCCGTGGACGATCTCTGCGTGCCATTCTGCGACGCCCCTGTCGGGGTCCCGCCGCCGGGTCTCCCGTGAACCGCTGTGGCACTCCGCCATCGCGGGCTCGACAATTGGCACTCACGGGCCGCGACGTCCAGCAGCCCCGCCGGACGACCTCCGGAGCAGGGATGACGGAGCAGGTATGACCGACCCTTCATGGCGAGCGGACGACGACTCGGCGTCGCGGCTCCTGTCCGAACGGCATCACGCGGACGGGACCGCCATCGCGGAGCGCCTCGCCATGAACCGCACCGGCAGCTTCGAATGGGATCTGGACGCCCGGACGCTGGATATCGACGAGGCGGGGCTGCTGGTGTTCGGCCTGGATCCCGAGACGTTCGACGCCCGACCGGGGGTGGTGCTCGAACGTCTGGACGAACCCGATCGTGCGCGCCTGGACGTCACCATCGACGAGGCGATCTCCGGCGGGAGCAGTTCCTACAGCGTTCACTTCCAGGTGCCCCTGGAGGACGGGACCCGCCAGTGGACGCATGTCCAGGCAAGGATCCTGCGGTCGGAGGACGGCCGGGCACACCGTGTCATCGGTGTGGTGCGGGACGCGACGGCCGAGGTCACCCATTCGGCCTTCGTGCTGGATCTGGAAAAACGCCGCCGCCGCCAGACGAGCATCGTCGAGCGCACGACCGCCGCGATGTCACGCGCGGTGACCGTGGACGACGTCACCGCCGCGCTCACCGGCCCGGGCGGTCTGGCGGGGATCGGTGCGGACGGGTTGGCGCTCGGGCTGGTGGAGAATTCCGCGCTCAAGATCATCGCGCTCAGCGGTGAGTCGGTGGAAGTCCTCCAGGGCCTGGGCTCCGGGCAGCTCGACGCGACGCTTCCCTTCGGGGACACCGTCCTCAGCGGGCGCCCCCGGTTCATCACCTCGCTCGGTTCCCTGATCCGGCGCTATCCCGCGCTCGAACCGCACATCGGCGAGCTGAACTTCCAGGCGGTCGCCTATCTTCCGCTGATAGCGCAGGCCCGCTCCCTGGGCGGACTCGCCCTCTTCTACCGTCAACGCACCGCGTTCAGCGCGGACGAGAGAAACCTCTGCCTGGGGCTGGCCGCCATCGTCGCCCAGTCCCTGCAGCGGGCGATCCTCTTCGACGAGGAGCGCGAATTCGCCACCGGGCTCCAGTCGGCCATGCTTCCGCGACGGATCCAGGAGATCGAGGGCGGCGAGATCGCGGTCCGCTACCACACGGCGTGGAGCGGGCGCGAGGTCGGCGGCGACTGGTACGACGTGATCACGCTTCCCCGGGGCCGGATCGGCGTCGTGGTGGGCGATGTGCAGGGACACGACACACACGCCGCGGCGATCATGGGCCAGCTGCGCATCGCCCTGCGCGCGTACGCGGCCGAGGGGCACCCTCCGGCGACCGTGCTGGCGCGGGCCTCCCGCTTCCTCGCCGAGCTGGACACCGACCGGTTCGCGACGTCGACGTACGCCCAGGTGGATCTCGCCACGGGGGCGGTGCGCGTGACGCGCGCCGGACACTTCGGGCCGCTGATCAGGCACACCGACGGGCGGGTCGGGGTCCCTCAGGTACGCGGCGGCCTGCCGCTGGGGATCTCCACGGACTTCCGGGACGAGGAGTATCCGGAGACCCGTCTCGATCTGGTACCCGGTGAGACCCTCGTCCTGTACACCGACGGGTTGGTCGAGGAGCCGGGTGCCGATGTCGATGTGGGGGTCGCTGCCCTGATCCACGAGGTGAGCGGCGGACCTGACGGCGCCGAGGCGCTGGCCGATCATCTGTCGGACCGGCTGTGGGAGCGGTGGGGGTCGGGCGACGACGTGGCGCTGCTGGTGCTGCGGCGCAGCCCTGATCTCGGATCTCCGAGTGCACCCAGGCTGCACCAGTACGTCCATCAGGCGGATCCGCAGGGGCTGTCGGAGGCCAGGTCCATCGTGCGTCAGGCGCTGACGGACTGGGACCTCGCCGACCTGGCGGACGACGCGGAGCTGGTCACCGGGGAGTTGCTGGTCAATGTGCTGCTGCACACGGAGGGCGGGGCGGTACTGACTCTGGAGGTGCTGCCGGAGCCCGTTCGGCGCATCAGACTGTCCGTGCAGGACCGCTCCAGCGTCTGGCCGCGACGCCGTACTCCGGGCGAGACATCGACCTCGGGACGTGGCCTGCTGCTTCTCGACGCGGTCTCCGTGCGCTGGGGCATCGAACCCAGGGGCGAGGGCAAGGCCGTCTGGTGCGAGATCGGCCCCGTCCGCTGACCATGGCTGAAGGCCGACGGCTGCCGCTGCCGTCGGAGGCGTACTGGAACACGACGGGGCGTACCGCAACGGAGTCGATGCGGTACGCCCCCACCCGGCGCGCCGGTGTTCTGCCAGCGCCGCGCCGGGATGCCGTGAACGCGTCAGTGCTGCGCGGTGCGGCGCTTCCGGACGGACCACAGGATGCCGCCACCCGCGAGCAGGACCGCGGCAGCGGCTCCGCCGATCACGGGCGTGGCGGACGACGAACCGGTCTCGGCCAGGTCGGGCCCGCTGCTGCTCGGCTCCGCGGGGGCGGGCGCGGCCTCAGTGGGGGTCTTGCTCGGCGCGGGGGTCTCCGAGGCCGGCGGCTCCGTGCTCGGGGTCTCCGAAGGCGTCGCCTCGGTCGGGGTGGGCGACGGGGTGTCGTCCTCACACACCGGAGCGGTCTTCGTGTCGTCGACTGAGTACTTGTCGTCGTCCCCGGCCTTGACGACGAGGCGGACGGTCAGCTCCTTGTCGTGCTTCGGGAGCTGGAGCGGCGCCTTCGTGCTGAAGTCCCGGCCGAACTGGGTCGTGGCAAGCAGATCGTCGCCGCCCACGACGGACACGGTCACCTCATTGGTGGCGTCGCCCGAGTAGGCCGTCAGGTTGAGCGTCACGTCGGAGCAGGTCACGGCCCAGGTGGGGGTGTGAGCTGCGGCCGGACTTGCGGAGAGGACCCCGCCGGCCAGGCCGACTACCGCGGCGGCCGCGAATGCTCCCGCGCCGCGCCACGATCTCCTGCGTATGGTCATGGATTCTTCCTCCATATGAGTTCCCCGCTGGGATGGCGGTGGGGCGCACAGTACTGCCCCGCGGCCCAGGGGTCGCACTCGCCCCATGTTTCAGCGATGTGTCAACCCGGCCCACATCACCGCTACTTGGGACATGACGGACAGCGCAGGATGGCCGGAAGCAACTGCCTCACCGGTGCCGCGGCGGCCTGTGAGGTTGAATTCAGAGGGACTTGTGCATGATGTGCAGACCCACGTAGCCCTGGGTGGGATGATTGAACCCCTCGGGCAGCGTGCCGATGATCTCGAAGCCGAGGGAGCGGTACAGCCGCACGGCATGGGTGTTCGTCTCGGTCACGGCGTTGAACTGCATGGCGCGGTACCCCGCCGCACGTGCCCAGTCCACCGTGTACGCGCAGAGGGCTCTGCCCACGCCCTTGCCGGAGTGCTCCGGGGCGACCATGTAGCTGGCACTGGCGATGTGCGAGCCATTGCCCATGTGATTCCTGTTCATCTTGGCCGTCCCGAGGACGCTTCCGCCGCCGTCGACCGCGACAACTGTGCGATGGGGCTCCGGGAGGAGCCACCAGTCCCGGGCCGTGTCCTCACCGAGGTCCACGGGGTAGGTGAAGGTCTCGCCGGCAGCGACGATGACGTGGAAGAACGGCCAGATGGCGGGCCAGTCCTTGTCGGTGGCCTCTCTGATCAACATGGTGGCCAAGATGCCCGGGCCGGCAGCCCCGCGCAATCGCTTTAGCGGTCTCTTCCCCCCGCTCCGCGCAGGCCGATCCGGCCCAGCAGCCCTCGCCCGGTGCCGGCCCTCGCTCCGGAGCGGCGGGAGGTCAGCAGCCCCGGAGCGGGACGGCCCCGAACAGCGCGGGCCGGAGCGGGGCGAGAGGGGACAGGGCGAGCCGGCACGGGGCGGAGCGCGGGGTCGTATCCGGGGCGCGGGGCGGGGCGGACTTCACGCGCCTGTTCCAGCTCCAGCGCCAGATTCACCCGGCGCCAGAGGATCTCGTCCGGGTCGTCCGCCAGCATCAGCCTCTCCATCGCCTCCCTCCCGGATGCCGACCCCGGCCGGCCGAAGGCGGCGTCCGGCCGGACCCGGGCCAGGTAGGCGCGCTCGTAGGGGTCCTCCACCACCTCTGCGAGCTGGACCGGATCGAGAGCGGACGCCTGCAGGGCCGCGCGCGTCCATGGGTCTTCCGTGCGCTTCAGCAGCCGGTCGGTCCTGCGTGAACGCCAGTTGCGCGCACGGTGGTCGGTGCCGGCCTCCAACATGGTCCGCATACCCGCCGGGCTCTTCCCCACGATCAGATCAGGCTCTTTCGCGGCGAAGGCGAGGAGCTCATCCACCAGATAGAGCCAGACCACCGCGCGGTAGCGGTTCAGGCAGAACGCGACCGGTGAGACGCACCCGATGCGGGCCAGGCCGGTGAAACGCACCGGGCCGACTCCGAGCAGCTTGGCGCCTTCCGCTGTGCCCGCCGTACGCACCTGGTCCTTGAGCTGTCCCGGAAAACCCGGCAGAGCACGCAGCCGCTCGATCTCCTGCTGCCGGATGCGCGGCCTGCCCACGCCCGTCACCGGCTCCGCACCGATCAGCCCCAGATGGACGGCGAGGTCGAATTCGCCGCGTTTCAACGTCAGTTCCTGAGCCGCGCGTCCTGCGGTGACGCAACTGAGCTCCGGCGTGCCTGCGGTGTGCGTGCGCGTGGCTTCCGTAACGGCCATGGCCGTCCTCCCCCGTGAGGTCGAATACTCTGTGTGACCACGGTAGCTCGGGGTGGAAATGCCCGCACGGCCTGTGGATAACTCCTGGGGCCTCAAAGAAATGGCAGGTCAGAGGTGGTCCAGGCTGTCTTTGCCCTGCCGCGCCGTCACACCGAGGTGTTCGCCCACCCGATTGACCAGCAGCGTCATCTCGTAGGCGACCTGGCCGACATCGGCTTCGGCGGCGGTCAGTACGCACAGACAGCTGCCGTCCCCCGCCGCCGTGACGAAGAGCAGCGCCTCGTCGAACTCCACCATGGTCTGGCGGGCCTTTCCCGCTCCGAAATGACGCCCCGATCCGCGGGCCAGGCTCTGCAGCCCGGACGAGACCGCAGCCAGGTGCTCCGCATCCTCCCGTGCGAGGCTCGTGCTGGCCCCGGTCACCAGCCCGTCGTTCGACAGCACCAGCGCGTGCCGGACGTTCTCCACCCGGCTGGTGAGA
The DNA here is from genome assembly GCF_040650935.1 of Streptomyces sp. NPDC048565. Classification (NCBI taxonomy): domain Bacteria; kingdom Bacillati; phylum Actinomycetota; class Actinomycetes; order Kitasatosporales; family Streptomycetaceae; genus Streptomyces; species Streptomyces sp. NPDC048565. The sequence continues at coordinate 31,068 of NZ_JBEZIH010000036.1, read as the reverse complement.
TCGTCAAGCAGCCAGTCAAGTCCCCGGTCCAGCGCCATGTGCTCGTCCTCCCCGTTCATCCGTTCCCCCGCGTTTCCGCGCAAGCCTTGCCTACGGCCCCGCTGCGGGCAAGCGCCTCCCCGCAACGGGGGCGCTGCTTCGCGCCACCGTCGACCCGCTGCCGGGAACGGGCGTCCGGCGCGCCGGGAGACGGATCGACCGTGCCGGGATCCTCGTCTCACGCGGGGCCGGCCGACCGGCCGACCGAGTCGAGAATCCTCGCGGTGTGCATGCGTCCGGCGTACTCGACCACGCGGATCAGGACTTCCCTTCCTGAGGAACGGTCACGCGCGTCGCACAGGACGACGGGAGTCCCCTGGTCGAGATCCAGTGCGCGCGCGACATCGTCCTCGGTACAGGCCCGCGCCCCGGTGAAACAGTTGACGGCGACGACGAACGGGATGTGGCGGTGCTCGAAGTAGTCGACGGCCGGGAAACAGTCCTCGAGCCGCCGCGTGTCGGCCAGGACGATCGCCCCGAGGGCGCCCTGAGACAGCTCGTCCCACAGGAACCAGAACCGGTCCTGTCCCGGTGTGCCGAACAGATAGAGCGTCAGGCCCGATCGGATGGTGATCCTGCCGAAGTCCATGGCGACCGTAGTTGTTGTCTTCTGATCGACCCCCTCGGTGTCGTCGACGGACTCTCCTGCCTTGCTGGGGACCTCCTCCGTGCGCAACGGCCGGATTTCGCTCACCGCGCCGACGAGAGTCGTCTTGCCGACTCCGAATCCGCCGGCGACCAATATCTTCAGGGCGAGGTCCGTGGAGTCATCGGCCCCTTCCTCACACGTGCTGTCCATATACCCGGAGGACATCGATCACTTCTCCCGCGAGTGCCGTCAGTAGGCGCGACAGCATGGCAATAGAGGGCAGCCACAGAAGCGAGTGAACGGATTTTGACTTATGTGTCCGAACAGGTTCGCCCGACGCCCGGATGAGGTCGCAATCCGTCCTCAGTGGGCGGTACGCACGAGCAATCAGCCACCATGTCGGTATGACCGATGACTGCACACAGGTCCAGGACTTCTTCTCCGCGCGGGCGGCGGAATGGGACAGGCGTTTCCCCGACGACGGCCCGGCCTACGCTGCCGCCGTCCGCGAGCTCGGTCCGCGCCCCGGCGACGCCGTGCTGGACGCGGGCTGCGGGACCGGGCGTGCGCTGCCGGCCCTGCGTACTGCGGTCGGTCCCGGCGGGACGGTGCTCGGGGCCGACCTGACGCCCGCGATGCTGGATGCGGCGCTGCGAGCGGGAAGGGAGACGAGCGGCGCACTGCTGCTGGCCGATGCCGCACGGCTCCCGCTGCGCGCCGGGGCACTGGACGCCGTATTCGCCGCCGGGCTGATCTCACATCTGGCGCACCCCCTGCAGGGGCTCTCGGAATTGGCCCGGGTGGTGCGTCCGGGCGGCCGGCTCGCTCTGTTCCATCCCCTCGGGCGCGCCGTGCTGGCCGCACGGCACGGGCGGGCCCTCTCGGACGACGACCTCAGGTCCGAGCCCCGTCTCACGCCTCTGCTGACGGGGGCGGGCTGGCGGCTGGACACCTACGCCGACGAGGACAGCCGCTTCCTGGCGCTGGCCGTACGGACCGGCTGAGCGGCCGCCGCCGGGCACACCACCGCCTCCGGAACCGCCGCCTCCGGCTCACTCGGCAGCTGCGTCCGACGGCCGTCCGTGCGGCACTGGGCAGCCGCGCAGGCCCGGCGTGGGGAACGTGCCGAGCCTGGCCACCTCGTAGCCGTCCGGGTAGCCCTTGATCTCGGGATTCCGGCGGGCGTAGTGAGGGGTGGAGCGCGGCGGCAGGAGGCGTACGGCACCAGCCCTCAGGCGCAGGGCCCCCCGGGTCAGCCCCCGGGCGACGGGTCCCGGCCGCTCGTACCTGAACGCCCGCAGCAGCGAGTCGTCGAGGAGGGCCAGACCGGCTCTGCGGACCACGGGCGCGAGCGGACGCGGATACCAGGAGCCCATCAGGTCCAGGGTGGCGTCCGAGACCGCACGTGCGCCCTCGTCCCAGCCGAAGTGCTCCTCCTCGTAGGAGTCCAGGGCGCGCTCGAAGTCCTCGTAGGTCTGTGGCACGTCCTGGATGCCCATGCGTGCTCCGAGCGTGCGGTAGTACGCGGCGGAGGCACGCAACTCGTGGCCCGACAGTCTGCGCCAGCCGTACACGTCGAGCCAGCGTTTGGGGGTGACGACGAACGTGCACAGCACATAGCGCATGTCGTCGTTGCTGATGTCGTAGCTGCGGTGCATCCGGTTGATCCTGCGGACGGCCGTACGGCCCTCCTCGCTGTCGAAGCCGTGCTCGACGACGGCGTCGAGGAGAAGTGCGGTGTCGTCGTACCTCTTCTGTGAACGTTCCGTCAGTTCGGCTGTCTCCGCCAGCAGTCGGCCGATGCTGGGCACGGCGTAGGTGCGGTACAGGGCGAGTTCGAGAGCACGGGTGATGTCCCAGGGGAATTCGTACGACACGGTGAGCCGGTAGATCTCCAGGAAGTCCCGCTCCGGGTCCAGACGCTGGATCTCCTTCAGGCGATCGAACCGCTGCACCATGCTGTCCCCTCGTCGGCCGGAAGGACAACCGTACGTGTCCCGGGCCGGCCGGCACCACGGCACGAGGGGTGTTTCGGCGTGCGCCCGCGCACCTCGTCGGGCTCGGGATCCGTGTCCGTTGCCGCTCGTCAGGGCCTCGACGGCAGGGTTACCCAGTAGTTAAGGTGCGCCGACGGATCAAGCGATCAGGAATAAGGGTGGGTGCTGTGGCAGCGACGGACGACACGGTCGCCGACGACGACGCGCTGTTTGTGCTGACCGCGGTACTGCTGACCCCCGCGCAGTTTCCCAGTGTGCTCGGCGACGACTACGTGGCCGCGTGCGCCGAGCTCGGCCTCGAACCGTTCGCGGAGGGGTACGGCCTCGTACTCGGCCAGGACAGCGGCGGCGCCCGGTGGACGGTGGTGGTCGAGGACGTCTCGCTGGTGGCTGTCGCCATCGCCGCCTGGGACTGCGGGATGGAGTACGACCTCTCCCCCGACGACCGCTCGGTGGTCTGCGCACTCCCGGGATGGCCGCTCGCGCTGGCGGTCGCCGCGCCCGGCGTCCCTGACCCGCACGATCCCCCGCCCGGCCCCGACGACGAGGGCCCGGAGCCACTGACGCCGCCGGACACCGAGGTCTGGGGCGCTCCGCAGCGGCGCCTGGGAGCCGACGAGATCGCCCTGCAGTGGGCCGCGTGGCGCGACCAGATCGACGACGAGACAGCGTTCGGCCGGTCCGGGGAACCCCGTCCGGCGGACGAGGCTCCCACCGACAGCTCCCCTGCCGATACAGTGCCGGCCGACGCGAGGGAGGAGGAGAGGGGCTCTGCGGATTCCGTCGGATCCGGGCAGCACCCCGGCGTACGCAAGGCGCTCGAAGCGGCCAGGGCCTACGTGGGCTCTCCGCCCCCGCCGGGCCGGATCCGCTCGGCGTTCGCCCCCGGCGGGGCGCGTACGCTGCGGGCCGACGGCCCCGGCTGGTCCCTGGTGGCCAGGACCGACGACATCGCGTTCATCCTGCTGGACGAGGAGCCGGGCGAGATCATGCCGGTGGGCCGCGGCCCGGAACTGCCCGGCCTGCTGAAATCGCTCGACGAGCTGGCCGTCCGGCCCGCCTGACCCGCAGGCCGGGCACGCCCGTCCCCCGGAGCCGCCGGCCGGACCCGTGCGTACTACACGCGCTCCGGTGGACGGGGCTGCTCCGCGGCGATCGCGCTGTTCAGCGCCCGATCTCCTTACGGCTGATCCTGCGGAGCCTGCGCCGCTGTGTCGGGTCGAGCATCAGGTACCCCACGGCGGGTACGCCGATGAGGACCAGCAGCGACAGCCAGAATCCGATGAAGGGAATCAGGACGACTGCCGCGACGACTCCCCCGATGGCGATCTTTGCACCGTTCGACATGATCCCTGCCTCCTCCGCGGCCGAGGCCGCTCCTGATGAGAGAACGCCTGTGCGCCTCCGTCGGTTCCGGCTTCGCGGTACGAGCCCCTGCGACGGCCTACCGGAGCGGCTCGCCCACCTCGTGCATGTGCTCCAGCGCCTGCCGGTATGACTCGATGATCCCGGTCTCCGCGTACGGCATCCCTATGGATGCACAGTGCGCCTTCACCAGCGGCTGCGCCAGCCGCAGGTGGGGACGGGGCATGCTGGGGAAGAGGTGGTGCTCGATCTGGTAGTTCAGACCGCCGAGGAACCAGTCGGTGAGGACCGCGCCCCGGACGTTGCGCGAGGTGAGGACCTGGCGCTGCAGATGGCCCCAGCGGTCACCGTCCGGGTCGGGCATCTCCATGCCCTTGTGGTTCGGGGCGAAGGCCATGCCCAGGTGGAGGCCGAAGAGCGCGTGGTGGACGAGGGCGAAGACGACGGCCTTGCCCGGGGACATCACGGTCAGCAGCAGCGTCGCGTACAGCGCGAGGTGAGCGGTCAGCAGAAGGCCGGACAGCGCACGCTCACGGACGGGCTGCCGCCGCAGGAACTGAAAGCCGTAGATCTTGAGAGCGATGCCTTCGAGCAGGAGCATCGGGAAGAAGAGCCGCGCCTGGTTGCGGGTGAGCCAGCGGGCGAACCCTTCGCGCTGGGCGGCCTGCTTCTGGGTCCACACCAGGGCGCCCACCCCGACGTCGGGGTCCTTGTCCACGTGGTTCGGATTGGCGTGATGGCGCACGTGCTTGTCGTTCCACCAGGCCTCGTTCATGCCCAGGAGCAGATTCGCGTGCACGAGGCCCACGGCCCGGCCGGCCTTGCGGTCGCCGGTTATCTGGGCGTGTCCCGCGTCGTGTCCGAAGAAGGCCGTGCGTGTCCACAGGACCGCCATCGGCAGGGCGAGGAACAGGTTCCACCAGGAGTCACCGAGGAGCACCATGCCGGTGATCACGACTCCGAGAGCGACCAGGTTGGCGGCGATCCCCGCCGTGTACCAGCCCGTGCGCCGCTCCAGGAGCCCTTGCCCCTTGACCGTCCTCAGGAGTGGTGTGAAATCGCTTCCGGCGGCCGACGGGGTCGCCGACCCCTCCGATATGTCGCCGATGTGTTGCACAACGGTGGCTTCTACCGCCTGGGGCATGACGTCTCCGGTTCCTGGGCAACTGCGCTGACCTCGACAAACGTACGGAGAGCGGGCCTGAGGGAGCCATGGCGCCATCACCCCGGCCTTGCGGGGGCAATCCCCCGTGTCCGGTGGTGGGGCAGGCTGTACCCCAGGCTTCAGAAGGCAGAAATGAGTGAGGTGGCTCACAGGGCACTTCTCCCGGGACGTGCCGTGGGTGGAGTACCCTCGGCGAACCCCGGGCTCACTAGTCAAATTTGAGGAATCTGACATCGCTGTGCACAGGCTCCCTGCGGCAACGCTCAACGAGATCTCTGAACTGTCCCGCTGCTCCGCAGTCTTCCTCCCCGCGGATCCGGCCCGTACCGGCCTGATCGCGTTCTGGAATGCGGACGGTAGCACCCCTCCCGGCAATACGAGCAGTCCGGCCGATCTGACGGTCGTCGGAAGTGACGTCCGCCCGTACTCCGTCCCGGCGTTGCTGCTGCCCGTACGGGACGCGCTGCCGGTCCTGACCAGGGCGCGGGCGGACTCGCACGCCTCGCCGTCCGCGGCGTTCTGGGGCGCTGCCGGGGTGCTCGCGCTCCAACTCGTCGCGCGTGGGCTGCTGCTGCCCGGGCTGAGCCCCATGGACCGCGATGCCTGGCGGGCCGGCCCGTTGAGCGCGGACGACATCGAGCGGATCCGCGTGCTGGCGGCTTCCATGCCGCCCGAGGCGCACGCGGTGCCGCTCGACGTGCCGAGCGGTCCGGTGATGCTGGCGGAGCCGGAAGCGCTGCTGCGGTCGTTCCTCGACTCGGTGGTCGACGGCCTCCCGCGGACTCCGGCGGCCGAATTCGTCACGGGCACACCGGCGTTCACCGCACCGGCCGCGCAGCATCTGCCGGGGCTGCGGCCGTGGGCGGCGGATGTGGCGGCGGGACACGACGCGGGGGTACGGCTCTCCCTTCGCGTCGAGGTCCTGGGCCTCGGCGACGCGGCGGGAGTGGAGCACGCCGGTGAGGTTCCCTCGTTCCGTGTGGTGCTGCAGATCCACAGCGTCCAGGATCCGGCCCTGGTCGCCGACGCGGCCGCTGTGTGGGCCGACCGCTCCCCCGCCGGATCACAGTTCGGTCCGCGTGCCCGTATGGACGCCCTGCTCGCCCTCCGGCGCGCCGCCCGCGCCTGGCCGCCGCTGACGCCCCTGCTGTCGGCGGCGGTTCCGGACGCGGTGGAGCCCGCCGACGAGGAGATCGCGGAACTGCTCGGCGCGGCGGCCAGGGCACTCGCCGCGACGGGTGTGCAGGTGCACTGGCCGAAGGAGCTGGGGAGGAAGCTCACCGCGCGTGCGGTGATCGGCCCGCGGGACGACGGCGCCGGGACGGCCGGGCGGACCGGCGGGGACATGCCGTCCTTCCTGTCGGCCGAGGCGGCTCTGGCGTTCGACTGGCGGTTCGCGCTGGGCGACAGGGAGCTGAGCCGGGCTGAGCTCGACCGGCTGGCGGAGGCGGGAAGACCGCTGGTCAGACTGCACGACCAGTGGGTGCTCGTCGATCCGGACGACGCCCGCCGGGCGCGCGGGACCCGGGACCGCGAGGTCACCCCTGTCGACGCGCTGGGAGCCGTGCTGACCGGGAGCACCGACGTCGACGGGCACCGGGTCGAGGTGGCGGCGACGGGCTGGCTCGAGCGGCTGCGTAGGAGGATCGCGGATCCCGAGCAGAGCGACCACGGGGAGGTCGGGCAGCCGGACGCCCTCGACGCGAGCCTGCGCGACTATCAACTACGTGGCCTGAACTGGCTGCACACCATGACCTCGCTCGGCCTGGGCTGCTGTCTCGCCGACGACATGGGGCTCGGCAAGACGATCACGCTGATCGCTCTGCATCTGCACCGCCAGGGCACCGAATCCGCCGCTGGGCCCACGCTCGTGGTGTGCCCGACCTCGCTGATGGGGAACTGGCAGCGGGAGATCGAGAAGTTCGCCCCGGGCACACCGGTGCGGCGCTTCCACGGCGCGTCGCGCTCCCTAGAGGGCCTGGCGGACGGTGGGTTCGTCCTCACCACCTACGGCACCATGCGTCTCGACGCGGCGCGGCTGGCGCAGGCGCCGTGGGGCATGGTCGTCGCCGACGAGGCGCAGCACGTCAAGAACCCGCACTCGGCGACGGCCCGGCAGTTGCGCACCATCGGTGGGCGCGCGCGTGTCGCACTCACCGGTACCCCGGTGGAGAACAACCTCTCCGAGCTGTGGGCGATCCTGGACTGGACGACCCCCGGACTCCTGGGGCGGCTCGGCACGTTCCGCACGCGCTACGCGAGCGCGGTGGAGGGAGGCAACGATCCCGCCGCGGCCGAACGGCTCGCCTCGCTGGTGCGCCCGTTCCTCCTGCGGCGTCACAAGTCCGACCCGGGCATCGCACCGGAGCTTCCGCCGAAGACGGAGACCGACCGCGCGGTGTCGCTGACGGCGGAGCAGACCGGGCTGTACGAGGCCGTGGTGCGCGAGACGCTGGACGCGATCTCCGGCGCGGACGGGTTCGCCCGGAGGGGCCTGGTCATGAAGCTGCTGACGGCGCTCAAGCAGATCTGCAACCACCCGGCGCAGTACCTCAAGGAGGATCAGCCGCGCATCGTCGACCGTTCGGGGAAGGTGGAGCTGCTGGACGAGCTGCTCGACACGATCCTCGCCGAAGGCGCGAGCGTGCTCGTGTTCACCCAGTACGTACAGATGGCCCGACTCCTGGAGCAGCATCTGTCGGCGCGCGGGGTGCTCACCCAGTTCCTGCACGGCGGCACGCCGGTCGCCGCGCGGGAGACCATGGTGAACCGGTTCCAGGCAGGCGAGGCACCGGTGTTCCTGCTGTCGCTCAAGGCCGCGGGTACGGGGCTCAACCTCACCAGGGCAGGTCATGTGGTGCACTTCGACCGCTGGTGGAATCCGGCCGTGGAGGCACAGGCCACCGACCGTGCGTACCGGATCGGGCAGACCCAGCCGGTGCAGGTGCACCGGCTGATCGCCGAGGGCACCATCGAGGACAGGATCGCCGCCATGCTGGCCCGGAAGCAGGGGCTCGCGGACGCGGTACTCGGCAGTGGGGAGGCCGCGTTGACGGAACTGAGCGATGCGGAACTGGCCGAGCTGGTCGAGCTTCGAGGGGGCGCACGATGAGCGAGGGATACGAGCCGGAGCGCACGTTCTCCGCGCTTCCGCCCGCACAGGGCCGTGGATTCGCCTCGTCCTGGTGGGGGCAGGCCTGGCTGAAGGCTCTCGAGGACACGGCGCTCGACGGTGGACAGCTCAAGAGGGGGCGGAAACTGGCCCGGGAGGGGAGGGTCGGTGCGGTGTCCGTACGGCCCGGCCGGCTCACCGCGGTCGTGAAGGACCCCGACTCGACGGCGTACCGCAGTGATGTGCTCCTCCAGGAGCTGACCGAGGAGGAATGGGACCGCTTCCTGGACATGGCGTCCGAACGCTCCGGGCACATCGCCGCCCTGCTCGACCGGGAGATGCCACCGCATCTGGTGGAGGACGCGGCGGCCGCCGGCCTGGATCTGCTGCCGGGAATCGGCGATCTGGAGCCGGAGTGCAGCTGCGAGGCCTGGGACCACTGTCCGCATTCGGGCGCCCTGTGCTATCAGGTGGCGCGGCTGCTCGACCAGGACCCCTTCGTGCTGCTGCTGTTGCGGGGGCGCGACGAGCGGCGGCTGCTCGACGAGCTGCAGGTGCGAAGTACCGCCCGCGCGGTACGTGGGACGACCGACGAGGTACCGGCGGACGATCCGCCCGGCGGGCCGGCGTCACGCGGGGTGCGGGCCGACGAGGCGTACGCGGCGCAGGGCATCCTGCCGCCGCTGCCGCCTCCCCCGCCTCTGCCCACGGAGCCCGGACCGGCGCAGTCGCTGGACACGGAGACGGACCCCGCCGCGGGTGTCGACCCCTCGGCTCTGGAGTTCCTGGCCGCGGACAGTGCCGTACGGGCGTTCGCGATGCTGGCGGAGGCGCTCTCCGACGGGCACGGACAACGGCCCCCGGCAGCCGGCCTGACGCCGGAGCAGGACGCCGTGAGGCTGGCCTCCGACGGGGGTCCTGAGGCCCGTCTCACGGCGCGGCTCGGCGCTGTGGCCGGTCGCGGACCGGCGGGGCTGGATATCGCGGTGCGGGCCTGGGGGTACGGCGGCACGGCCGCGCTGTCGATCTGCGAGGAGGAGTGGCTGCCGGGCCCGGACGATCTCGCCCGCGCCCGGGGACGTCTCTCCTCGGCGTGGGAGGAGGGCGAAGGCCCGCGACTCCGTGCGTCGGGCAACCGCTGGACCGTGGTCGGTTCCGGTGCGCAGCTGCGTTACGGGCGCGACGGGCGCTGGTGGCCGTACGCCAAGGAGCGGGGCAGGTGGGTGCCGGCCGGACCGGCGGAGGACGATCCGGCCGCCGCGCTGGCCGGAGTGCTGTCCGGCTCCTGAGGGGCGGTCACACCGTACGGCCACCGGCAGTCCCGGCTCCCGCCGGCGCGGAACCGTACGGTGGGGCGGCGCGTGTTGTGCCGTGGAGAGCCGACCACGCCCCGCACCGACAGGATTGCTGATGCACCGCAGACGGATCATTCAGAGCGCCGCGGTCACGGCCGCCGCGGCGCTCCTTCCTGCGTCGGCCCGGGCCGGTGCCACGCAGGCGGCGGACACGGACCACCCGGGGGCGCAGTGGTCTCCGGCGTCGACGTCCAACTACACGGTGTCGAGTCGTCCATCGGAGTATCCGGTCGAGCGTGTCATCATCCATGTCGCCCAGCAGACGTTCACAGAGACGGTCGGAATCTTCCAGGATCCGGCCAAGGCGGTGTCCGCCCATTACGTGGTGCGTTCCGGGGACGGATTCGTGGCCCAGTGCGTGCGGGAGCGTGACATCGCCTGGCACGCGGGGAACTGGGACTACAACACCCGGAGCGTCGGCATCGAGCACGAGGGGTGGATCGATCAACCGTCGTACTTCACCCACACGATGTACGAGCGGTCGGCGAGGCTCACCGCGGACATCTGCGACCGCTACGGCCTGACCAAGGACCGGGCGCACATCATCGGCCATCACGAGGTGCCGGGCAGCGATCACACCGACCCCGGGGCGAGCTGGGACTGGGTGCGCTACATCCGTCTCGTCAACCTGCTCCGGTGATCCGCGCCCCACGACACGGGCGGGCGGGCGGGAGCAGCTCCTCACCCGGGCGGAGGGGGGCGCGGAGGGCCTTCCCCACCGTCGCGTTCTCGTGCCGGAGCGCCGGCGTCGCGCGTGTGGCCACTGCCGCCCGGCTCCTCGGCGCCGCCTTCGGCCACGGCTCCTGCCGGGTCGTCCTGCGCGGCCACCGGTGGTGCGGCGCCCCCTCCGCCCCTCAGGCGTTCCAGGTCGGACGCCCTGACCTGGATGACGAACAGTGCGATCAGCGCCGCGATGACGGAGACACCGGCGGCGACGGTGAACGCGTTGGAGACGCCGGAAGCCAGTACCTGGTCACCCCATGGCGCGGGGAGCTGCCCCGTCCTGCGGAACTGCAACTGCTGCGCGGGAGTCGCCTCGGCCATGAAGCGGGGGATCTGGTCCTTCGCCTCGTTGCGGCTGGCCGTACCGAACACCGTGACCAGAATGGACAGCCCCAGCGAGCCCCCGACCTGCTGGGTGGTGTTGAGGACTCCGGAGGCCGCCCCCGCCTCCCTCGGCTCCACGCCCGAGACCGCCATCAGTGTCAGCGACACGAACTGCATGCCCATACCGGAGCCGAAGACCAGAATCGGACCGAGGAGGCTGCCCAGGTACGTGCTGTCGATATCGGTCCGGGTGAGCCAGGCGAGCCCTGCCGCCGCCAGGATCGCGCCCGTCACCATGAACGGCTTGGGGCCCCACCTCGGAAGCAGCCGCGACGCGATTCCCGCTGTGATCGCGATGACCACACTCACCGGCAGGAAGGCCAGCCCCGCCCGCAGCGGGCTGAAGTCGAGGATGTTCTGCACGAAGAGGGTCAGGAAGAAGAACATCCCGAACATCGCCGCGGCCAGGCACAGCATCATCCCGTAGGCCCCGGCGCGGTTACGGTCACCGAACATGTGCAGGGGGGTGATGGGCTGCTTCGACCTGCGCTCGACGGTGAGGAAGACGAACAGGAACACCACGGCGCCGCCGAAGGACGCCAGCGTGAACCCGTCGCTCCAGCCGTCCTCGGAGGCACGGATGAAGCCGTAGACGAGCAGCACCATGCCGAGCGTGCAGGTGAGCGCCCCGAGAACATCGAAGTGGCCGGGGTGACGCTCGGACTCCTTGATGTGACGGGGCGTCGCCAGGGCGATCAGCAGGCCGATGGGCACGTTGACGAAGAGCACCCAGCGCCAGTCGAGCCACTCCACGAGCAGCCCGCCGGCGAGCAGCCCGATCGCGCTGCCGCCCGCGGAAACGGCGGCGAACACGCCGAACGCCCGGTTCCGGTCGGGTCCTTCGCGGAAGGTCGTGGTGATGAGGGAGAGTGCGGTCGGTGAGGCGATCGCACCGCCGATGCCTTGCAGCGAACGCGCTGCGAGCAGTTGCCAGGATTCCTGCGAGAGACCGCCCAGCAGCGAGGCCAACACGAAGAGCAGCACACCGAACATGAAGACTCTGCGGCGCCCGAGAATGTCGCCCAGCCGCCCGCCGAGCAGGAGCAGCCCACCGAAGGTCAGGGTGTAGGCGTTGATCACCCACGACAGACTCTCGGTCGAGAAACCGAGAGATCTCTGAATGTGCGGCAGAGCGATGTTGACGATGGTGACGTCGAGTACCACCATCAGCTGGCACGAGGCGATCACGAACAGGGCGATCCCATTGCCGTGGCCCCGCTCCGGGGATGCGGCAATCGACGCAGACTTCTCTCGTGATCCGGTCATGGTGTGAGTGCCATACGAGTCAGCAGTGAACAGAAGCGTTCACTCGTCGACGTTAGGACGGGCAGCACCCGACCGCCAATCGATCACACGGCGGACGTACACACACGCGGACGCACGGTCGTTCGAGGCCCCGCCGGTGTGAGCGGCCGGCGGGGCCAGGGGAAGTGGATGGCGCGGAATCAGGTGAAGTTCACGTCGCTGCAGAGGAAGTACGTCTGATCCATGTGTGAGGCCTGCCAGATCGTGTACACCACATGGCGGCCGCTGAGGCCGGAGGTGCTCACGGGGATCTCGTAGTTCTCGCTGGGGCCGTAGCTGCCGGTCTCGGCGACCAGTTGGAGGTCGTCCCAGGTCAGCGCCTCCGTGGCGGGATCGAAACCCTGCTGCGTGACGTACACCTGGAAGTAGTCGGCGCCATGGCTGGCCTGGTCGTACAGCTTCACCGTGAAGTCACCGGTGATGTCGGTGGTCTGCCACGCGCCCACGGCGTCGAGGGCGTCGTACCGTCCGCTCTCCGTCCGGCCGCCGCTGCACAGCTGACCGTCGGGTACGACGCCGGGGAAGTCGCCGCCGGATTCGTTGCGGTACAGCCCGTTCCAGTTCCACATGGCATTCGGGTCGGCCTGCCATGCCTGCCAGCACATGGGGTCTTCCTGCTCCATGGCCGGGTTCTGGAAGTCATCGCCCCAGCGTAGCCAGCAGCCGTAGTTGCGGGAGGCCGGGTCGACGACGGAACCGTGGGCGTTCGCGGTGCCCGTCCACGGGAGGAGGCAGAGAACGGCTGCGACGAACACGCCTGCGAGGCGGAGCGCCCAGTCGCGTAAATTGACGCGATCATGACAACTCATGGTGCGAACTCCATTCCGGATCAGGTGGGGATCCATCGGCGTGGGAGCGCTCCCGCGCCACTGGGGCTTTGCCCCGCCCCTCCCTCCTCAAACATGCTCGGCGCATGCCACCTGTGAGGGCGGCAGCCCTCTGCCGCACGGCCGGCGCTCACTCTTTCGGCGTTCCGGCGGGACGCATCGTCCGGGACACGTGCACAGTCGTATGCATGAGTGAGAGCCGTGGCCCCGCCGGGCCCGATGAAGAGCATGTGCGGCCTCCCGGGGTCGACGACACGACCGTCGAGGCGGTAGGGGCGCTGACGGAGGCGCTGGAAGGGGTGGAGCGTGCCCGGGGGCAGCTCTACGGCTTCCATCAGCTCACGGGCGGCGCGGACCTGACGCTGGACCGGGCGGTCGAACTGCTCCGGATGGGCGGCCACGCGGAGCAGGCCGACCTTGTGGAGCAGGAGATCATCGGCCGCAACGTCGTACCCGGCTGCTGGACGTTCCAGCTCGTCGAGGCGTACGACGCCACGTACTACCGGCCGTTCGTCGCGGTCGAGGAGCGGGTGCGCACGGAGCTCGTGGGAGGCCGGCGCCATCTCTACGAGGCGGGGATGAAAGAAGCCCGCCGTACACACGGGCACCCCCACCACACCGCGCGGCCCTGACGATGGAGCCGGCGGACGCCCTGCGACGGATCGCGTTCCTGCTGGAGCGGTCCCAGGCGGCCACCTACCGGGTGAAGGCCTTCCGCACGGCGGCGGAGGCGATCAGCACCATGGCCGGGGACGAGGTCGCCCAGCGGGTGGCACACGGTTCACTGGAGACGGTGCGCGGCATCGGCCCGAAGACGGCCAAGGTGATCCGCGAGGCGGTGGAGGGCGCGACGCCGGGATATCTCGAAACGCTGGAGGAGGAGGCCGCGACACCGCCGGCCTCGGGCGGCGAGACGCTCCTGGCCGCCCTGCGCGGTGACTGCCACATGCACTCGGACTGGTCCGACGGGGGCAGCTCCATCGCGGAGATGGGCCGTACGGCGGCCGGGCTGGGCCATGAGTGGGCGGTGCTCACGGACCACTCCCCCAGGCTGACCGTGGCCAACGGGCTCTCCACCGAACGCCTCCTGGATCAGTTGTCCGTCGTGGCCGATCTCAACGAGCAGTGGGCGCCCTTCCGGCTGCTCACCGGTATCGAGTGCGACATCCTTCCCGACGGCTCGCTGGACCAGGACCCCGACGTGCTGGAACGGCTCGATGTGGTGGTCGTCTCGGTGCACTCGAAGCTGCGTATGGACGCGGCGGCGATGACCGAGCGGATGCTCGCCGCCGTGCGCGACCCGCACGCCGACATCCTCGGGCACTGCACCGGGCGGCTCGTCGGAGGGAAGAAGCGGCCCGAGTCGGAGTTCGACGCGGAGCGGGTCTTCGCGGCGTGCGCCGAGGCCGGGACTGCGGTGGAGATCAACTGCCGCCCGGAGCGCCTCGATCCCCCGCGCGCCCTGCTCCGGCAGGCGGTCGCCTCGGGTGCGCTTCTCTCGGTCGACACCGACGCGCACGCGCCGGGCCAGCTGGACTGGCAGCTCTACGGATGCGCCAGGGCGGAGGAGTGCGGCGTGCCGGCGGACCGGATCGTCACCACCTGGCCCGTGGAGCGGCTCCTGGACTGGACGGGTGAGAGGACGCGGCGGTAGCGCCGACCGGTGCGCGCCGGTGTGGACAGGCTGGTCGCGGGCGTCCGGCGTACAGTCGATCACGGTCGTCCGTGTGACTCCCGGGCATACCGGGGCAGGAGGGAAGCCATGCCACCTCACCGCGCAGAGCCATCCCTTCCCCGACCGCGTGGAGTGCTGTCCGCTGCGGTGACCGATTTCCTGCGCGACGGCGGCCCTCTGCCGGCCCCTGACACCGCCCGCGCCGCCCAGCCGTACGGCGACGACCTTCAGCTCGCCCTGTACGTCTGCTACGAGCTGCACTACCGCGGCTTCAGCGGTGTGAGCCCGGCGCTGGAGTGGGACCCTCCGCTGCTCGCGGTGCGTGCCGCGATGGAGGACCGTTTCCTGACGGCTCTGCGGCGCGACGCACCGGTGACGGCGAGCCTGGAGGAGGTCCTGGACGGCCTCCTGGTCGAACCGGTGCGCGGGTCCGGCGTCCCGTGGTTCCTGCAGAGCCGGGGCGAGCTGCGCCATCTGCGCGCGTACGCCAAGCAGCGTTCGCTGTACCACCTCAAGGAGGCCGACCCGCATGCCTGGGTGCTGCCCCGGCTCAGCGGGCGGGCGAAGGCGGGCATGGCAGCGATCGAGTACGACGAGTTCGGCGCCGGGCGCGCGGACCGTGTCCACGCCCAGCTCTTCGCCGACCTCATGACCGATCTGGGCCTCGACACCGCGTACGGCCGCTATCTGGACGAGGGCTGCGCACCCATGCTCGCCCTGGTGAACCTGATGTCTCTGTTCGGACTGCACCGTCGGCTGCGCGGAGCGCTGGTGGGTCACTTCGCGGCTGTCGAGATCACCTCGTCGCCCGCGTCGCGACGCCTCGCCGACGCCATGAAACGCACCGGCGCCGGCCCCGCGGCGGAGTTCTTCTACACCGAGCACGTCGAGGCGGACGCGGTGCACGAGCAGGTGGTGCGACGCGACGTGATCGGCGGTCTGCTCGACGACGAACCCGCACTGGCGGCCGACGTCGCGTTCGGTATCACCGCCACCTCCTGTCTGGAGGACCGGCTCGGGGACCGGTTGCTGGCGGACTGGCAGGCCTGAACCTCGTACTGATCCGCACGCCCCAGGTGAAGTCCCGAAGGGAGCCGCAGATGTCCGCAGACACGGCCGAGGACGCCCGCACCGCCCGCTTGATGACCCTCCCAGGGGTGTACGCGCCCCAGCACGACACCCGCCTGCTCATGGCGGCGCTGGACCGGGAGGGCATCGGCCCGGGCACCGAAGTCCTGGATGTCGGTACGGGCAGCGGCGCCCTCGCCCTGCACGCGGCGCGGCTGGGAGCACGGGTGACGGCCGTGGATGTCGCGTGGCGTGCGCTGATGACCGCCCGGCTGAACGCACTGCTGCACCGTCGGCGCATCACCGTGCAGCGCAGCGATCTCCTCTCCGAACTGCGGGGCCGCTCCTACGACCTGGTGATCTGCAACCCGCCCTACGTGCCCTCACCCCTGGGCCGGCTCCCCGGACACGGTGCGGCGCGGGCCTGGGAGGCAGGGCGCGACGGCCGTGCGGTCCTGGACAGGATCTGTGAGACCGTCCCGGCGGCGCTACGTCCCGGAGGACGGCTGCTCCTGGTCCACTCCGGCCTGTGCGACAGCGATGCGACCCTGAGGCGTCTGTCCGACGCCGGGCTGCGGGCCGATGTCAGTGACCGCGCTCTGGTGCCCCTCGGGCCCGTGCTGCGCTCCAGGCTCCGGTGGCTCCGGGAGACGGGGATGGTGGACGTGGGCGAGACGACGGAGGAACTGGTGGTCATCCGTGCCGGACAGGAGTGAACGCCCGTGCCGGATCGCCCTGGGCGACGAGGGGCCGCTTCTGGTCGAGGGACCGGTGGAGGTCACCTGCGCGGACGGCAGCGTGGCTGTCTCCGACCGGTTCGTCGTGGCCCTGTGCATGTGCCGGCGCAGCCGGATGTACCCGTGGTGCGACACCAGCCACCGGCGCCGTACGCGGCCCGGTGGGGAGGCCCGCCGCTCGGCGGACTGACACGCTCACTTGCCGGCACGCCGCCACGTCGGCTTCGCCCCGCGCAGCCGACGGGACATCTCCCGCAGCCTCGGGTGGCGTTCGTGGGCCTGTGCGGAACGCCGGTCCAGCTCCTCGGCCAGACGCTCGGTGCGTTTGCCGGTGTCGAGTTCGTCGAGGATGCGGTCGACCTCCGCGAGCAGCGAACCGTGCAGCTGCCACTGTCTGGGGTGTTCCTGGACGTCCTCGAGCAGCAGGTTCGCCACACGGTCGCGCGTCGTACGGCTCCGGGCGAGTGCGTCGGCCAGGCGTTCCTCGGCCTCCTCGCCACTCTCGGCCATCGGCGTCGTGATCATCAGGGCGAACCCCTCGATGGCGTCGGACATCTGCCCGAAGAGTTCCCTGAGGTCCATGGCCACGTCCTCGGGGAAGAGCGCTTCCTCCGTGCGCGCCTTGGCGAGGTCGGTCAGCGTACGGGTGAGGACACGGAGCACCACGGCGCAGATCTCCAGGGTGTCCAGCCCGGTCCGCAGGACCACACGGTAGAGCAGCCCCTCCTTGACGCGGGGGTTGAGCATGAGGCTCTCCTCGGCCTGCCTCAGGGATGCGTCGACCTGCACGATGTCGTGGTCCAGACGGCGGGCTTCGTGCAGACGCGCCGCTGCCTCCCCGACGGAGTGGTTGCCGCCGACCTCGTCTCCCAAGGCCCGGAACATCTTCCCCATCCGCTCCCCCAGACCGCCGATGGAGGCGCCCGCCGACTCGACCCAGACGGGCGGTGCGAGCAGGAGGTTGAAGAGCAGGCCGACCCCGGCGCCGATCAGCGTCTCCAGCACACGCTCCCAGGCGGTGGCGGCGACCTGGGAGACGCCGAGGACCAGCATCGCGCTGATCGCCACCTCCGGCACGAATTCGTTGACCCTGACCAGTCGTCCGATCAGCAGGGAGGTGAAGATCGTCAGTCCGAGGCTCCACCAGCTCAGACCCACCAGGGAGCTGAATCCGCTGGCGATGAGGACCCCGACGACAACGGCGTTCACACGCCGGATGCCGGTGGTGAGCGTGGCGTAGAGCGTCACCTGCACCACGAGCAGAGCGGTGAGCGGGGCGGTGAGGGGCGCGGGATGCGGGGCGGGCAGGACAGCCTGGGCCACGGCGAAGGCGATGACGGCAGCCGCTGTCGACCGCAGTGTCTGGGCCGCGGCCGGCTCGGCGGTGCGCTGGACGAGTTTGACGACGGGCTCGGGCGTGGAAACTGCAGGCATTTCTAGACGGTGCCCCGTTCCTCGGTCCCCCAGCGCTTCGGGGACCGGTCCGACTCCGTACGGACGTACCGCGTGCCGCCACCGGCACCCCGACGCGACCGCCCTCGCGGACCTGGCCGTGCGGAGGGAAGGTGGAGACATGGCTATCTCACTCACGCCCCCCGGGGAGACGCCTCCGGCCGAGGGCTGCATAAGCGAAGCACACGTCGAGCGCCCGGACGGGGGGATCTGGGAGCACCCCGCCCTCTGGGCCGCCCTGGTGCTGCTGGGCTCAGTCGTCGTCGCGGGGTACTTCATCGCGCGGATCTTCGGATTCACGTGAGCACCCGGCGGACTCTGGACACACTGCTGGGGCGGCACGGCACCACCTACGCGGCCGAGGCGGGCATCCGACTGCGCGATACCCCTCAGCCCCTGTACCAGCTGCTCGTCCTGAGCGATCTGCTGAGCGCGCGGATCCGGGCGGAGGTCGCGGTCGCCTCGGCGCGGGCACTCTTCGCGCACCGGTTGCGCACCCCGCGCCGTATGGCCGACGCCACGTGGCAGGAGCGGGTCGACGCGCTGGGCGAGGGCGGCTATCGCCGGTACGACGAACGGACCGCGACCCAGCTGGGGGACGGCGCCCTGCTGCTGCTCCACGCGTACGGCGGTGATCTGCGGCGGCTTCGCAGGGAGGCCGACGGCGACATGGACACGCTGCGCGCGGGGCTGCGCCGCTTTCCCGGCATAGGTCCCGCGGGCGCCGACATCTTCCTGCGCGAGGTGCAGACGGTGTGGCCCGAGGTATCGCCCTACCTGGACGCGAAGGCGCTGCAGGGAGCGGAGCGGCTCGGCCTGCCCACCGCACCGGACGAACTCATCCGGCTGGCGAAGGGCCAGGACCCGGCCGTACTCGCCGCGGCACTGGTGCGGGGAGCGCTGGACAAGTCCTGAGCCGGGTCAGCCTGTCGGACGCCGCTTGCCGGGTTTGGTGGAGCGGCCCTCCAGCAGCCCGCGCCTGATCTGCGCGGCGGTGGCCCGGGCGTGTTCCGTGGTGGCCGTCCGGTCGGCCACCGATGTGACGAAACGGTGGGTGGGCCGCAGGCACTGGGTGCACGGTGTGTCGGTGGTGATCAGGTAGCCGTCCTCGCACTGGGGATTCGCGCAGGGGCCGGGGCCGACGAGCGCCTCGGCGATCTCCTGCGGTGCCCAGCGGCGGCGGCCGTCCTCGTCCTTCTCGTGCAGGGCGTGGGACCAGCGGACGTTCCACCGGCGTTCGAGCCGCTCCAGAAGCTGGTCGGGGGTGCGCCGGCCCAGCTCCTGGTGGATCAGGTCGTGCACCGTACGGGGGTGACGGTGAGCGAGTGCCTGGACGAGCGGTTGCGGGAGGGCCTGGAGGATGTAGCTGACCGGATCGCCGGCCGCGCGCTCACGCCACTTACGGCAGGGGCAGGGGCCCTCGGCGGGCAGCGCCCGCTGGCACCGGCCGCACCGGCCACGGCACTCGGCACAGAGCCCGTCGTCGAGCCCGTCCAGATGGGGTGCGGGCGCCCGGCCGCAGTCGCGGCAGCATGCGGCGCAGGGGCCGCAGAGTCGTTCGTCGCCGAGCTTCGTCGTCCACTGCCGCTGCTGGCAGCGGCAGCACAGGGCGTTGTTGCAGTACTCGTGGTGGGCGGCGCCCGAGTGCCGTCCGGGGGGCGGGAAAGACAATGCGTTCTCCAGGTGCGCGGCGAGGACCGGTCAGGTCCGAGCCATGTCGACGAAGCGCGCGCAGGGGCCTTCCGACGAAGGTATCGCCCCGGTCGGGTCCCGCGCGGTGCTGTGCCGCGATCAGACCGACATTCTCCCGCACCCGGACGGTGCGTGTGGTCAGGGCCTCAGGCCGCTGACCACGTTCGCGGTGGCGGTGATCCCTTCGTGGATGGTGGGAGCCATACGCGTACTCGCGAGGAGGAATCCCAGCAGGGCACAGACGATCGCGTGCGAGATCTTGAGTCCGCCGTTACGCAGGAAGATCACTGCGAGAATCAGCAGAAGCAGCACCACTGAGATCGAAATAGCCATGGCCAACCTCCTCCGCCGCGCCGAATTGCGGCATTCGGCCGCCAGTGTGGCGCAACGGAGGGACCGTTCGGCACACCGGCGTGTCCGCCGAACGGGTGTTGACGCTCGGTGACGGGACTCGGTGGGCTGCCACGACGATCACCGTGGCCGGCGGGCGCCTCCCCTGTGAGGGTTGTGGCGTGTTTTGGCCTACCTGAAACGCCGGTGCACACCGGATATGGATTATCGCATTCCGTATGAACAGAGCATCTTCCCGGGTCAGCGGCTACCTGTGAAGATGACGAGACTCCCACAGAGTGGCTCAAAAGCAACCACGAGGAACCGATTTATCGTATCATCACATTGCAATAAATAGACCGAGCGACAGCTGGAGAGAACAAGCACGATAAAGAAACAAAAAGCGATACGGGGGAATTTTGAGTACGCCGGTGAGCGGCCTTTCGCAAGAAAAGCCGTACATACACGAGACCGTCCCCAACACTACCGACGACCACGTCAGAGCCGCTCTGGCCCAGGCACAGACGCTCATCCAGTCCGCGCTGAGGGCCCATGACAGCGGCGAGGGAGCCTTTCCGGGCCCGGTCGAGTCACTGCGCACCGAGGACGCGTTCCGCGCCGCGATGAGCCACTGGCAGTCCCAGCCCCGGCGTACACCCCCGGAGCTCTCCTACGTCGACGTCAACTCCCTCTACTCGTGCAGCTACGGCGGCGCATGGCCGATGCAGGAGTGGCTGCTGGAGCGGGGAGCTCCCTTGCGTGTGCTGACCGCGGCTCCCGGCGAGACCTGCCGCATCGGCTGCATGGAGCGCGTGCTGCACAGCAGTGCACAGGTGCGGGTGTCCATGCATCCGCTGCCCGGCTTCGCCGTGCTGAACCGCACCGTGGCGATCCTGCCCGCCGTCCACCGGGACCCCGCACACTCGGTGCTGGTCAGGGAACCACACACGGTCAACTCCCTGAGCGTGCTGTTCGACGCGGTGTTCAGCAGGGCCACCGACTGGTCCATCGCCATGCGGTTCGCCTCCCCGGACGGCGACGAGGAGGACGAGGTGCTGCTGCAGGTCCTGCACCTCATGGGCACCGGCCGCACCGACGAGGTGACCGCCCGCGAACTGGGCATGTCCGTACGCACGTTCAGGCGCCATGTCTCGGAGGTCATGCAGCGTCTCGGCGCCTCGTCCCGGTTCCAGGCCGGTCTGCGCGCCGCCGAGCTCGGACTGACGACCGGAGCCTCTTCCGTCCCTGAGGAGCCACCGCCCGGGCGCGGCCGGACGGCGGCCCTCGGGGTGTCCGGCCGGCCGGGGCACTCCTCCTCAGCGGGTCCGCGGTCGTAGCCGCACCGGCAGGGACTCGAAGCCCCGGACAAGACTGGAAGCTGCCCTGACCGGCGCGCCCGCCGGCTCGGGCAGCTCCACGCGGGACACCAGCTCCTCGAAGAACAGCGTGAGTTCGGAGAGGGCCAGGGAGGCACCCAGGCAGTAGTGCTCGCCCGGGGCGAGCGCCACATGCCGGTTGGAGGCCCGCAGCGCGTCGAAGTGGTCGGGGCGGGGAAAGACCGTGGGATCGCGGTTTGCGGCGGGCAGCCACACCGCGACCCGGTCCCCCGCCCGCACCGGATGCCCCGCCAGTTCCGTGTCCCGGGCTGCGGTGCGCAGGACGTGCATGGCCGGGCTGGTGAACCGGAGGATCTCCTGCGCCGTCGTCTCCATCGGATGGCCGGCACGGCGGGCGACCTCCCACTCCTCGGGGTGCCGCATCAGGGCGAGCAGTCCGCCGACCGTGGCGTGCCGGGTCGTCTCGTTCCCGCCGGAGACAAGTCCGTCACAGTTGAGGTAGATCTCCTCGTCGGTCAGCGGCCGCCCGTCGACCGTTCCCTGGACCAGCGCGGTGACGACGTCATCCGCGGGTTCACGGCGCCGCCGTTCGGCGAGTTCGGCGTAGTACAGCAGGATGTCCGTGTGGGCTCGGGCCGCCGCGGCACGGTCGGCGGATCCGGACCCCGCATGGCCGAACGCCGTCATGGTGCGGTCCAGCATGAAGGACCGGTCGGCGGGCGGCACTCCGAGCAGATCGCAGATCACCGTCACCGGCAGCCGGGCCGCGACGTCCACGAAGTCGCAGTCGCCGCGCTCCAGCGCCTCCGCGATGACCTCCCTCGCGGTCGCCCGAACGGTGTGGCGCAACCGGTCGACCATGCGCGGGGTGAAGGCCGCGTTCATGACGTGCCGCAGCCGGGCGTGCCGAGGCGGATCGGTGACGATGAGCATGCGCTGCGACGCGGCCTCGGTGGCCCCCGGCGAGTCGTCCAGCCGCATGCCCCGCCCGGAGACGAAGATCTCCGGCCTGCGCAGCACTTCGAGAGCCTCGCGGTGTCCGAGTACCGCCCAGAACGGCTCCTTGTCCGTACGCTCGTTGCGGTACACGGGCGACCGCTCTCGCAGCCGCGCCCACAGGGTTTCCGGGTCGCCGTCCCGGTACAACGACGGGTCGGCCAGGTCGGGGCCGCCGCCGGTGTCCGGCCCGGTACCGGGCTGTTCCAGAAGGGTCATGGCGGGGCCCGATCAGCCTTCGCCGGCGCGGAGCAGGCTCGCGGGCCGCATGTCGGTCCAGTGCTCCTCGATGTGGTCGAGGCACTCCTGCCGGTCCGCCTCCCCGTGCACCGTCGTCCAGCCGTCGGGGACCGCGGCGAACGCGGGCCACAGGGAGTACTGGCCTTCGTCGTTGCGCAGTACCAGGAAGCGGGCGTCGTTGTCCTCGAAGGGATTACTCATGGTGCTGCTCCTTGGGTGAAGAGG
Source organism: Streptomyces sp. NPDC048565 (assembly GCF_040650935.1). Classification (NCBI taxonomy): domain Bacteria; kingdom Bacillati; phylum Actinomycetota; class Actinomycetes; order Kitasatosporales; family Streptomycetaceae; genus Streptomyces; species Streptomyces sp. NPDC048565. Next base: position 8,455 of record NZ_JBEZIH010000036.1, on the reverse strand, counting down.
GAACACGGGTCTGAGGCCAGGGGCGCCGCGAGCCGGGGGGCGTCACCCGGCGGCGTCCAGCCTGGCCCGCACGATCGGGCCGAGCTGTGAGAGTTCGTCGGGCCGGGTCATCCGGCCGTGGGTGGTGGCGATGTCATGGCTCTCGATCCATCCGGTGACGTGCGGCCGCCAGGCCCCCGCTTCGGGCAGACCCTCAGGCCGGCCCAGGGTGGCCCGGAAGTGCAGCAGGTCGCCGTCGTAGGGGGTGGGCTCATGGGCGCGGGCGGCACGGGCGCCGGCGGACAGCACGTCGGCGATGGCCGCCAGGTGGTCGTCGGTGAAATCGGCGAGGCCTGCGGCGCGGAGCATCCGGGCGGCACGGGCCGGGTCGAGCGGTCCTTCGGCGCGGTCGGGCGGCTCGACGCCGAAGTACTCGGCGAACAGGTGGCGCAGCACCTCGCCACGGTCCGCCGGCTCATCGGCCGGCAGCGCCTCGGGCGGATAGGAGTCGAGCATGGCCAACAGCCCGACCTGGTGGCCGGCCCCCCGCAGCCGGGCCGCGACGGCCTGGGCGAGCTGCCCGCCGAAGGACCAGCCGAGCAGGTGGTACGGGCCGGTGGGCCGGACGTCAAGGATGCGGGCGCAGTAGTCGTCGGCCATCCGCTCGACGCCGTCGTGGATGTGCTCGGGTTCGCTCAGGCCGCGCGCCTGGATGCCGTAGACCGGCCGGTCGGGCGGTAGATGGCGGAGCAGGCCCGTGTAGCACCAGCTGAATCCGCCGGCGGGGTGCAGGCAGAACAGCGGGGGCCTGGTGCCGGTGGAGCGCAGTGGCAGTAGTACGGACCATGCGTCGCGCCCCTCGCCGCCGCCGAGCCGAGTGGCGAGCCCGGCCGGGGTGGGCGCCTCGAACAGGGTGCGCAGGCCGAGCTCCGCACCGAGCACGGAGCGGACCCGGGCGGCGAGTCTGGTGGCCAGCAGGGAGTGTCCGCCGAGCGCGAAGAAGTCGTCCTGCGAGCCCACCCGGGGCAGTTCGAGCACTTCCGCGAACAGTTCACACAGCACCTGCTCGTCGGGGCCGGAGGGGGGCGCCGTCCGCGCCGCCGCCGGGTCGGGCGCGGGCAGAGCGCGCCTGTTGACCTTTCCGTTCGGGGTGCGCGGCAGGGCGTCCACGACGACCAGGGCTCCCGGCACCATGGCCGCGGGCAGCCGGGCGGCGGCGTGGCGGCGCAACGCGACCGGGTCGAGGGGGGCGCCGCCGCGTCCCGCAACGACGTAGCCGACGAGGGCTCGTGCGGCGCCGGGCAGGTCCCGGGCGGCAACCGCGGCCTCGGTGACTCCCGGGTGGGCGGCGAGTACGGCCTCGACCTCTCCGGGCTCGACGCGCACCCCGCGCACCTTCAGCTGGTCATCGGCGCGCCCCAGGAAAGCGAGGCTCCCGTCGGGCCGCCACATCACCAGGTCGCCGGTGCGGTACATCCGCGCGCCGGGTTGGCCGAAGGGGTCGGCGACGAAGCGTTCGGCGGTGGCCGCCGCCCGGCCCAGGTAGCCGCGCCCCACTCCGGCACCGCCGTAGTAGAGCTCGCCGGGTGTGCCCGGGGACACCGGGCGCAGGGCTGAGTCGAGGACGAGGGCGCGGGTGTTCCACAGCGGGCGGCCGATGGACTGGTCATGCACGGTGCAACGGGCGTACAGACTCTCGCTGCTGACCTCGGTGCAGCCGCAGAAGTTGATCAGGCGGGCGTCGGGGCAGCTGCGGGCAAGGCGGGCGGGCAGCCCGGGCGGCATGGGCTCGCCGCTGCTGAGCACCAGCCGCAGCGAGGTCAGCCGCCCCGCACCGGCCTCCTCCTCGTGCAGCAGTGCCTGGAGCAGGCTCGGCACGGCGGTCAGCACACGGGTGCCGCTCTTGCCGACCAGGTCGGCGAGCGCGGCCGGGTCCTTGGCGGTGACGGCGTCGGCGAGGACGACACGGCCGCCGTGCACGAGGGTCTGCAGGATCTCCACGGTTCCGTCGATGAAACTGATCGAACTCTTCGCGCACACCGGGTCGTTCGCGTCGAACGAGTACAACTCGGCGAACCAGGCCAGGCGGTTGACCAGGCCGCGCTGCGTGCCGATCACGCCCTTGGGGCGGCCGGTGGAGCCGGAGGTGTAGACGACGTTCACGGCGGTCTGTCCGGTGACCGCTACGTTCACCGGCGCGGCGGAGTACTCGGAGAGGCGGTCCTGGAGGCCGGGTCCGTCGAGCACGGTCCAGTCGCCGGCGGGCAGTCGGCCGACGGCGGCGCCGTCCGTGAGCAGCAGGGCGGGCCTGGCGTCGTCGAGCATGCCGGTGATCCGCTCGGCCGGGTAGTCCGGATCCACGGGCAGGTAGGCGGCGCCGGTGCGGACGATGGCGAGCAGGGCGACGACGAGCGGGACGGAGCGGTCGGCGGCGAGCGCCACGATCCGCTCGGGGCCCGCGCCCCGCTCGATCAGGTACCGGGCCAACCGCGTCGCCCGAACGTCGAGTTCGGCGTACGTCAGCTCCTCGTCGCCGAGGACGAGAGCCACGTCGTCCGGGCGGCGGCGGAAGGAGTCGTCGAGGAGGCCGGCGAGGGTGGTGTCCGGCACCGCGCGGACGGTGTCGTTCCAGTCGGCGAGCACCTGCCTCAGGCGCGTGGTCGGCAGCGGTTCGACGCGGCCCGTGGCTTGTTCCGGGTCGACGGAGAAGGCGGTGAGAACCGCGCGCAGCCCGGCCATGATCTCTTCTGCCCGCTCGTCGTCGATCACGTCGGGGCGATGGTCGAGCCTCAGATGCAGCTGGGCACCGGGGACGACGGCCAGCATGAGCGGGTAGTGGGTGGCGTCGTGGCCCGCGATACCGGTGACGGTCAGCTGCCGTGCGGTGAGGGCGGCGGATCCTGTGGGGTAGTTCTCGAAGACGACGATGGTGTCGAAGAGCTCGGCGACCCCGGCGGCCTTCTGGATGTCGGCGAGCGGCAGATGGTGGTGCGCGCTCGTCGCCAGATGGCGGTCCCGGACCTGGACCGCCACCGAGGTGAGGGGGCCGGCGGCAGGCGTATGGACCCGGGTGGGCACCGTGTTGATGAACAGCCCCACCATGCTGTCGACGCCGGGCAGTTCGGGTGGCCGTCCGGAGACCACGGTGCCGAAGACGATGTCGTCACGGCCGGTGAGCCGGCCCAGCAGCACCGCCCAGGCAGCCTGCACCAGGTTGCTCAGGGTCAGCCCCCGCGCACGGGCGAGGTCGGTGAGCTTCCGGGTGAGGTGCTCGTCGAGGTCGGCTGTACGGCGTTTCGGGACCTGCGGCGCGGACGCGACGCCGGGCGGGGCGAGCAGGGTGGGCTCGTCGACCCCGGCGAGTTCGGTGCGCCAGGCCTCGCGGGCGGCCACTCCGTCCTGCCGGGCCACCCAGGCCAGATAGTCGCGGTAGGGCGGGACGGGCGGTAGGTCGGGCGGCGTACCGCCGGAGTCGTGGAGCGCGAAGAGTTCGCGCACCAACACAGGCGTGGACCAGCCGTCCAACAGAATGTGATGGGCCGTCAGTACGAAATGGTGATGTTCCGGCCCCAGCCGGAGCAGGGCGGTGCGCAGCAGCGGTGGGGTCGCGAGGTCGAAGCGTCGGGCGCGGTCGTCGGCGAGGAAGCCGTCGGTGCGTGCCGTCCGCTCCGGCTCCGCCAGACCACTCAGGTCGACCAGCTGCCAGGGAAGTTCGACCGCACGCGGCACGACCTGGACCGGCCTGTCGAGGCCCTCGGTCCAGAACGCCGCACCCAGATGGGGGTGGCGCACCAGCAGTGCCTCGGCGGACCGCCGCAGCGCGGCGGCGTCGAGCGGTCCGGTGAGATCGAGGACGAGCTGGGTGACGTAGACGTCCGTCCCGTCCGGGTTGTAGTGACTGTGGAAGAACAGGCCTTCCTGGAGCGGGGAGAGCGGCAGGATGTCGCTCAGTCCGGACCGGTCGTTCACCGCGGGGACCTCCAAGCTGCTTCGATTCGGTCGAGCTGGTCCTGGCTGAGGCCGACCAGAGGAACGTCGGACGGTGTGCGCCCGGCGTCGGCCGTGTCGTGCCGGGCGAGCGCGCCGAGTGCCGCCAGCCAGGTGCCGGCGAGCGTCGTCACGTCCTCCTCGTCGAGCAGCGCGCCCGGCCAGGTCCACCCGGCGCGCAGGACCGGCCCCTCGGGGCGGTCCTCGGCGACAACGTTCAGGGCGAGGGTGTGCACCACGGGCAGGTCCGGGTCGGCTCCTCCGCCGAAGGCGCCCGGGGCGGGGTCCACCGTCCAGTCGGCGGCCGGGCCGCCGGAGGGCAGCCTGCCCAGGTAGTTGAAGCCGACGCGCGGCTCGGCCAGGCCGGCGAACCGGGGCGCGGTGCGCGGATTGAGGTGGCGCAGCAGACCGTGACCGATACGGTCGCCGGGGGCGGACCGCACCTGCTCCTTGATCCACTTCACGGCGTCACCGAGAGCGGGGCCGCCACGCAGGGCCTCGTCCAGATCGATGTGCGCCAGGTCGAGCCGGACCGGGTGCGCGCTGGTGAACCAGCCGACCGTGCGTGAGGTGTCCGTGCCCTGCAGGTCCGCCCTGCCATGCCCCTCCAGCTCGACGAGCAGCCCGCCGGCCGGTGCGCCACGGTCGCGGCGCCATCGGGCCACGGCCAGTGCCAGTGCGGTGAGGAGCAGTTCGTCCGGGCCGCAGTGGAACGCCGTCGCGACGGTGGTGAGCAGCGCCCGGCCGGTGCCCGCGTCGAGGCTGTCGACGCGGCGCCGGATCGTACGGGTGACGTCGCGGCCGGGGACCGGGTCGAGGCCGGGGGCGAGCGGCGCGGGTTCGGCCACCGTGGCCAGCCAGTGGGGCAGTTCGGCGGTGCGGTGAGGGCTGTCGGACTCGGCCATCAGCAGCTCCGACCAGCGCCTGAAGGAGGTGATGACCGGCTGCGGGCGCGGATCGCGGCCCTCGGTGAGGGCCCGGCCCGCCTCGGCCAGGTCCTCCAGCAGGATCCGCCACGAGACGCCGTCGACCGCGAGGTGGTGCACGGCAAGGAACAGTCGGCCCGCCTCCCCGGGCCCGTGGTCGAACCGGACGGCGGCCACCGTGCGGCCTTCGGCGGGGGCGAGCTCACCGACCGTGCGTGCGGACTCAGCGGCGACCGCACGGGCGCGCTCCTGCTCGCCGCGGCCGGAGAGGTCCACACGGCGAAGCAGCTGGGCGGCCCGGACGCTGCCCGCGGGCGGGACGACAAGCCGCCCACCGTCGTCCCGGCGCAGCCGCAGCATGTCGTGGTGATCGAGCAGGGTCTGCAGCACGGCCTCCACCGTGTCCTGCGGTACACCCGCCGGCGTCCGCAGCAGCATCGACTGGTGGAACCCGTCGGTGGGTCCGCCGAGCCCGTGCAGCCATCGCATCACCGGCGTCGGTGTCACCTCTCCGGTGCCGTCGTCCGCCTGTACGGCCGCGCCGGTCTCGGTGGCGACCAGGGCCAGGGCGGCGACGGTACGGTGCCTGAAGACATCCCGCGGCGACAGCGAGAGTCCGGCGGCCCGGGCGCGGCTGCTGACCTGGATGGCGGTGATGCTGTCGCCACCGAGGTCGAAGAAGTCGGCCGCCACACCGGCGTCCGGCATCCCGAGCGCCTCGCGCACGATGGCGCACAGCGTCTCCTCCACCGGGCCTCGGGGCGCCCGCCCGTCGACGGCGCCGGCCGGCTCCGGAGCGGGCAGGGCGGCCCGGTCCAGCTTGCCGTTGGGTGACAGCGGCAGCCGGTCCAGTGTGACGAAGGCGGCCGGGACCATGTAATCGGGCAGCGTCCGCGCGATGAAGGCCCGCAGCCCGGCGCTGTCCGGGCGTTCCCCGTCCCGGGCGGGTACGACGTAACCGACGAGGCGGCTCGTGCGCGCGCCGGAGTGCACGGCGACCGCGGCCTGGGCGACGTCGGGGTGCGCGGCCAGCACGGTCCCGATCTCGTTGAGTTCGATGCGATAGCCGCGGATCTTGACCTGCTCGTCCACCCGGCCGACGAACTCCAGCTGTCCGTCCGGGAGGCGCCTCGCGAGGTCGCCCGTGCGGTACATCCGGCTGCCCCGCTCACCCCAGGGGTCGGCCACGAAGCGTTCCGCGGTGGTGGTGGGCCGGTTGCGGTAGCCGCGGGCCACGCCGGCGCCGCCGAGATACACCTCGGCCACCACGCCGGGCGGTACCGGCCGCAGCCGCCCGTCCAGCAGATGGGCACGCACCCCGCGGATGGGGGTTCCGATGGGCGGGATGCCGCCCCCGGTGAGGGGTTCGGTGACGGTCGCGGAGACGGTGGTCTCGGTGGGGCCGTAGGAGTTGAGCATCCGGCAGCGGGGCGCCCAGTGCTCCACCAGTGCGGGCGGGCAGGCCTCGCCGACGACGAACAGCGTGGTCTCCGGGAGCAGCGCGTCGTCCGGCAGGATCGCCAGCACGGACGGCGGGATGGCCAGATGCGTCACCTTCTGCGAAGTCACCAGCGGGACGAGGTCCTCGGCCGCGTTCCAGGCGCCCGTGGGGTGCATGACCACACATCCGCCGGCCAGCAGGGTGCCGCCGATCTCCCAGAACGCCCCGTCGAAGCTCGGTGAGGCGAACTGCAGCACCCGGCTGCCCGGCCCGACCCCGCCCAGCTCCCCCGCCGAGGCGGCGACCAGGTTGGCGACACCCCGATGCGGTACCTCGACCCCTTTGGGCCGTCCCGTCGAGCCGGAGGTGTAGGTGACGTAGGCGATATGGGCGGGGCGCAGGGGTGCACGGCGCTCGGAGTCGTCCAGGTCGTACGGGGACGCCGAATCCAGGGCCGCACGCGTGTCCTCGGTGTCGAGGTCGAGGACCGGCACCGGGGCTTCGGTGGCCGGCCCCACGAGCAGCACCGGCCGGGCGTCGTCGAGCATGTACGCGATGCGGTCGGGGGGATAGGCCGGATCGAGCGGCAGATAGGCCGCACCCGACTTCAGGACGGCGAGCATCGCCTCGGCGAGCCGGGGCCCACGCGGGATCCGGACCGCCACCACGGCGTCAGGACCGGCCCCGCGCTCGATCAGCACCCGCGCCAGCCGGTTCGCGGACTCGTTCAGCTCCCGGTACGTGCGCTGTTCGCGCCCCGCTGTCACCGCGACCGCGTGCGGCGCCTCCCGGACCCGCTCCTCGAAGAGCGCGGGCCCCGTGGCGCCGGGGGCGGCCGCCGGACGGCCGGCCGTCGCCAGCGCCGCGTACTCCTCCTCGGCGAGGATCTCCAGGTCGCCGAAGGGTACGTCGGGCCGAGCCACCGCCTGACCCAGCAGGCGCAGCAGCCGGGCCGCGAACGCGTCGACGGTCGCCGCGTCGAACAGATCGGTGCTGTACTCGACACTGCCCTGGACGCCCTCTCCCCCCTGGTCGCCCACGACCCGCTCGCTCAGCCCGACCGTGAGGTCGAAGCGTGCGGCCCGTGTGGCGACCGGTTTGGGGCGTACCCGAAGCCCCGGCAGCGCCACGGCGGTGTCGGCGTTGTTGTCCAGCGCCAGCATCACTTGGAACAGCGGGTTGTACGCCATGGACCGCTCGGCGCCGACCGCATCCACCAGCTGCTCGAAGGGCAGGTCCTGATGGGCGTACGCCTCCAGGTCCCCTGACCGGACACGGGCGAGCAGCTCACGGAAGGTCGGATCACCCGAGGTGTCGGTCCGCAACACCAGCGTGTTCACGAAGAACCCGACCAGCTCCTCCAGGCTGTCATCGGTCCGCCCCGCCACCGCGGTACCGAGCGGAATGTCATCGCCCGCACCCAGCCGGGACAGCAGCGCGGCCAGACCGGCCTGCACCACCATGAACAACGTCGCCCCCGACTCCCGCGCGACATCCAGGAGGCCTTGGTGGAGCTCCGGTTCGATGAAGAAGTGCCGCATGTCGCCCCGGTAGCTGGGCTCGGCCGGCCTTGCGCGGTCGGCCGGTAATGCGAGCTGTTCCGGGATGCCTGTCAAGGTCCTTTGCCAGAACGCGAGTTGTTCGCCGGCGAGAGTGCCGGGCTCGTCCTCGTCGCCGAGCAGCTCCCGCTGCCAGAGGGCGTAGTCGGTGTACGTCACCGGCAGACTGGCCCATTCCGGCGCCCGGTCGTCCAGCCGTGCCGCGTAGGCCTCGGTCAGGTCGCGCAGCAAGGGCCGAAGCGACCAGCCGTCCCCGGCGATGTGATGCACCAGCAGCAGCACGGTCCACCGCTCGGGGCCGTGCCTGAAGGCCTCGACACGCAGGGGGAGTTCACGGCTCAGGTCGAAGGGATGGGTCACCGACCCGTCCAGCACGGACTCCGCGTACTCGGGTGCCACGTCCCGCCGCCCGACCCGGACGAGATCCGGTGTCGGTTCGTGGATGACCTGCTGGGGAACACCGTCCCACTCCTGGATCAGAGTGCGCAGAGGCTCATGCCGGGCCACCACATCATTGACAGCCGCCTCCAGCACCACCACATCCAACGGCCCCTCCACCTCCA
>NZ_JBEZIH010000035.1:0-79570 GCF_040650935.1 Streptomyces sp. NPDC048565 | reverse complement strand
CGGCCGTCCAGAGCGGGTTGCGGGGCGCGGCCGGCAGCCCCGCGGTCTCGGCCAGAGGCTTCACGGTGCGGTACACGGTCTCCGTTGCCTCCGGGCTGACCAGGTGGTCTTTCTCACCACCCGTCAACCCCTCATTACGGTCGCGTAGGTCACATTAGAAGGTGCAAGATAAGCGCTTGTGGCAGACGATTCGAGAAACAAACAACGAGGCATCATCGGGTCGTACGCAGCGATTGGCGACAGCTTCACCGAGGGCGTCGGCGACCCCGGCCCCGGCGGGACGCTCGTCGGCTGGGCGGACCGATTCGCGGTGCTCCTCGCGGACCAGCTCCCGGTCCCTGATGCGGCGGGCGACGCCGCGGACGACACGCACGGGAATTTCCGGTACGCCAATCTCGCCGTACGCGGACGCCTCCTCGACCAGATAGTCGAGGAGCAGGTACCCCGCGCCAAGGAACTCGCCCCCGACCTGGTGAGCTTCTGCGCGGGCGGCAACGACATCCTCCGTCCGGGTTCCGACCCGGACGACGTGGCAGAGCGCTTCGAGCGTGCGGTCGCCGATCTGACGCAGGCCGTCGGCACCGTCATGGTCACCACCGGCTTCGACACCCGTGGCATCCCCGTGCTCAAGCACCTGCGGGGCAAGATCGCGACGTACACCGCGCATGTCAGGTCCATCGCCGACCGCTACGACTGCCCGGTCCTCGACCTGTGGTCCCTGCGGTCCGTGCAGGACAGGCGGGCCTGGGACAACGACCGGCTGCACCTCTCGGCGGAGGGCCATACCCGCGTCGCGCTGCGCGCCGCCCAGGTGCTCGGCATCGAGGTGCCGGCCGACCCCGACCAGGTGTGGCCCCCGCAGGCACAGCGTGGAGCGCTCGAGGTCCGCCGCGACGACATCAACTGGGCGCGTGAGTACCTCGTCCCGTGGATCGGCCGCAGGCTGCGCGGGGAGTCCTCGGGAGACCACGTCGCGGCCAAGCGCCCCGACCTGCTGCCGCTCTGACGCCCTTGCGGCGCCCCTGGCAGGCCCGCCGGCCTCCGGTCAGCGGCCGACCAGGGGGAGCCGCCTCCCCGGGCCCGGGGACACGAGCCCGTCCGTGGCGGGTGTCTCCGTCGGACCGTCCGGGGCCGGCGTCCCTGTCGCGCCGGCCGGGATCCGCAGGGGACGGGCCGGTATCCGCTCCAGCACGCCGCCCGCGAAGACGTCGTACAACGGCAGTGTCTCCAGATGCACATAGCCGATGTGGCAGTCGCACACATCGAGCGGGCAGCCGCGCGGGCCGAGCGAGCCCCGGTAGCTGCCGTCGTAGAGATTGCCCAGCTCGGCACGGACGAAGTGGCAGCGGCGCACCGTACCGTCACCGTCCACCGACACGACCGACTCGCCGGTCCTGCACGGCAGCCCGGCCGAGCGGTGCGGATGCCTGCTGTAGGCGAACAGCGGGTCCAGGGCGGTCCAGCGGTCCGCCTGCTCGTCCGTGTAGGTGTGCCCTTCGGCGGCGTTGACCCAGAGGTACACCTCGGGCGGCAGCGCGGAGCGCAGCCGGCGGGCCTCCTCCAGATGCTCGTCGAGGCCGACGATCCCGACGCTGTGACGCACCCCGAGGGCCGTCAGCTCCCGGCACCGCCCGAGGAACCGCTCGTACGGCGTCTGGCCCGGGTGGTAGGTGCACCACAGGGCCACCTTGTCGCGGTCCGCCCCGGCCAGCCAGCCGGTACGGCCGCTGAGGTTGGTCTGGATCGCGACCCGGCCGATGTGCTCCAGCTGCGACAGCTCGACGAGCGCCTTCCGGTACCAGGACCGCACCAGGCCCTCGCCCCACGGAGTGAACAGCACACTCAGCCGGTCCTCCGTCTGCCCGGCGGCCCACACGGTGAACCGCTCCAGCGCCGCACGGTCCGACCGGAGCTGCTCCACGCTGTCCCGCCTCTTGGCGAAAGGACAGTAGGGGCAGTCGTAGTCGCAGGAGGCCAGCGGGCCCCGGTAAAGGATCGTCAGGTCCATGCCCATCGCTCCGCTCACTTCGCCTCGTACGCGGCCATCGCGGCCCGCACGGCAGGAGAGAACAGCTCGGGGCCCAGCGCGTCGGAATGGGCCAGGCCCTCGGGGGAGAGGCGCAGCAGGGAGGGGCCCACCGCCCCGTCCAGCCAGCCGCGCGCGGAGAAGAGGTCCAGCTCGGCGGGGAAGTCCTCGTACGGGTCGGTGCCGAAGCGCTCGCGGTACCCGGCGGGCCGCATGCCTTCGGCCTGGAGCAGCGACTGCAGGAGGTGGCGTCGGCGCGCCTCGTCCTCGTCGACGTACCTGCCGACCTCCGCCCGGGAGAAGTCCTCGGTGGTGGTGAAGCCGTCGATGATGCCCCGGACCTCCCGCGTCTCCACCGCGTAGTCGAAGGAGTAGTGCAGGGACGAGGTGTAGGAGCGGGCCCCGCAGCCGAGCCCGATCATGCCGTCGGTCTGGCAGGCGTAGTCCTCGGGGCCCGCCTGCGGTGCGTCCGCGCGGCGGAACATCCGCATCGACACCTGCTCGTAGCCCTGGGCCAGCAGGTGGTCGCGGCCCGCGCGGTAGAGCGCCAGCCGCTGTTCGTCCCAGGCGCTGTCCGGTCCTCGCGGTGGCTCGGCCCCGTCGGCCAGACGTCCGAGACCGGTCAGCGGGCGCACGTACAGCGGATAGAGGTACAGCTCCTCCGGGCGCCAGGCCAGGGCGGCGTCCAGCGAGGTGCGCCAGCTCGCCTCCGTCTGGCCGTCGATGCCGTAGATCAGGTCGATGTTGAGGACCGGGATACGGGCGTCGCGGATCCGGCCGAGGGCGGCCTCCACCTCGGAGCGGTGCTGAGGCCGGACCGCCGCCCGCGCCTCGGCGTCGACGAAGCTCTGCACACCGATGCTCATCCGGGTGGCGCCCCGGTCGGCCAGGACGGCCAGCCGGTCCGCGGTCGCCGTCGAAGGCGAGGTCTCGACCGAGAGGGGCACCGCCCTCAGATCGGCGCCCATCCGCTTCTCCGTGATGTCGCAGAGGCGCTCCAGCTCGCCCGCGGTGAGAAAGGTGGGGGTGCCGCCGCCGAACGCGGCGGCGGCGAAGCGCACCGGCTCCTCGTCGCCCAGTGCGTCCCGGACGGCGGTGGCCTGGCGGTCGAGCGCGTCGAGGTAACGCGTCGTCAGCTCCTCGGGCGCGCCGATCCGGGTGAACAGATTGCAGAAGCCGCAGCGGACCTCGCAGAAGGGTATGTGGAGGTAGAGGGAGAGCGCGTCCTTGCGCTCCGCCGCCCAGAGCTCACGCAGCGGTGGTCGTCCGCCGGGATGGCCGTCGAGCGGGCGGTAGGCCGTCTTGTGCGGGTAGGCGTAGACATAGCTGCGGTACGGACCGGTGCCGTGCGTGGTGCCGGTCATCGGGTCACCTCCGGTTCGAGGAAGAAGTGGGCATAGGGCACCGTCCACACGGCTTCGTGACCGATCCGGTGGCCGGTGTAGCCGTCGTCGCCGTACGCCGTGCCGTGATCGGAGCAGACGATCGCGAAACATCGGCGACGGCTGCTCGCCGCGGCGAAGAGCCGCCCGATGTGCCGGTCCACATACTCCAGGGCCGCGGCGTGTGTGGCCCTGGAGTCCCCCGCGTCCGCCGTGGCCCCTGGCAGGTGGAACCAGTTGGGCTGGTGCAGCGCCGACACATTGACGAAGAGGAACAGCCGCTGGTCAGCGGGGAGTTCGGAGACGACCTGCACGGCGCGCTCGACCTGCGACTCGAATGACGTCGGGGATGCGACACCGAACTCCGGCTCCCAGTGGCTCTCCTGGAACATGCCGGGCAGCACCGAGCCGAGCGGTGGGCGGCGGTTGAAGAAACCCACACCGCCGACGCACACCGTGCGATAGCCCACGGCTGCGAGGCCGGAGAGGATGTCGGGGGTCTCATGCACGAAGGTGCCGTCCGCGGTCGACTCACTGCCCGCGAAACGGGCGGCGAACAGCCGCGGGTGAGGTCCCGGCGCGGCGGGCGTCGGCAGGAAACCGGCGAAGATCGCCTGATGGGAGGCGTAGGTGAAGCTGCCCGGTGCATGCCTCTTCTCCCAGACGCCGCCGGGCAGATGCCGCACGAGATTCGGGATGCGCCCGGCCGCGGCCAGCTCATCCGCCACGTCGAAGCGCAGGGTGTCCAGCGTGACGAGCAGGAGATCGTGGCTGCCCACGATCTCGTTCATGTCGGGGTTCGCGGTCAGCGCGCCGCGGGAGGTGGGATCAGGGGACATCGGTGACACGGTCGTTCCTTGCTCGGTCGTTGCTCGCCGGAGCCTTGTCCGGCAGGGCATCCGGCAGGGCATCCGGCACGGAATCCGGAGCGGTGCCCGCCACGGCGGCGATCTGCGCCCCGTAGGTGTCAAGGCCCTCCGCCTCGCTGCCCGGCAGGCCGGTCAGGCGGGGCAGGAGGTCCCCGAAGGCATTCACCTCGCCGACGCAGAAGCGGCGCCACCCGGTCGTCGGCAGCAGATCGACGCCCACGCACAGCGTGTCCGGGAAGCAGGCCGCGGCACGCTCGCACAGGGCCAGGGCGGCGTCCCAACTGCCGCCCGCCGCCTCGATGGCGGCCCGCACCGCGTGCAGATCACCGCGTGCGCCGCCCAGGTGCAGATTGGTCATGGGGGAGCGGCTGGTCCGCACGACCGCATGGGTCGCCCGTCCGGCGACCACCACGACCCTGAGGTCGGCGGCCCGCCCCCGCTGGCTCGCCTTGGGCACCCAGCGCTCGATGTGCAGTCCGTCGGGGGCCAGGGCGTCGACGAGGGCCGCGACCTCGCGCTCCGTCGTGCGGTGGCGCACCCGCAGGGAGTTGAACAGCCGTCCCTCCTCGTCCTGCTCCACGGAGGTGGCCGCCCGGATCCTCCCGGAGCCCGCCGTCTCCAGAGCGATCACCCCGGAGGCGGAGGAGCCGTGCGCGGGCTTCACGAACACCCTCGGCATCCTGTGGTCCGTCAGCAGCCGGCGCACATCCGCCCACCCCCGCACGGGGCCGGCGTCCGGTCCCGAGGTGGGGGAGTACGGCACGGGCACCCCGGCGGCGTCGAGGACGCCGTGACAGAGCCGCTTGTCGAACAGCACCGCGATGTCCTCGGGGTCGTCCAGCAGCACCGAACCCGCGGCTGTGGCCGCCCGGGCCACCTCCCGCACGGCCGAGGTGAAGCGCGCGTACCAGCGGGCCGAACCCTCGACCCTGGTCGGATCGGCTCCACCGCGCAGCAGCCGGTCCACCTCGGCGTCCTCGCCGGGCGAATCGACGCGCACGGTCTCCCCCGGAAGGAAGACCGCGTCGCCCCGTAGTACGTCCGGCCAGGACACCGTGCGCGCGGCGGGCAGGCCGGCGGCGCGCACGGCGTCCTGGAAGAGGCCGACCCTTCGGCCGGCGGGAATTCCGACGACCGCGAAGCGTGGCGTCCCGCTGCTCGTAGACGGCGGCGCGGCGTGCCTCGTCGTACTCGGGATGACCGTCCTCACTCAGCGACCGCGGTGTAGCGGCCCTCGGGACCGCGGTTGTCCCACGGCTCGGAGCGCCCCGACAGATCGACCGACACCCCGTGCGGCTCCAAGGCCTCCTTGACACGGCGCTCCATCGGCTCGGTCAGGAAGTGGTGGTGCAGGTCGAGGGAGGTGAGATGGGTGAGCGGCTGGCCGTCGAGCAGGGCCGCCGCGCCCTCGTCCCCCAGCGTGCCGTTGGACAGATCGAGCGTGCGGAGCTGCGCGACGACCGGCGCCGAAGCGATCGCGGCGGCGATCTCACTCTGCAACTCGCTGTTGCACAGGCCCAGATGGCGCAGTCGGGGGAAACGGCCACCGGCGAGCAGCGGTGCCAGGTCCGGGACGGTCGCATCGCCCCCGTAGGCGGAGACGCCGAGCCAGAGCTCCAGGTGCTCCAGGGCGGGCAACTCGCTGTCCAGCACTCCGCGCAGTGCCTGGGCGGGCAGGCCACCGCTCTCGAAGGTGAGCTCACGCAGGGCCTCGTGCTTGACGGGCGGGAACACCAGGTCCGTGCCGCCACGCACCCCGAAATGGGTGAGGGCGGGGAAGGTGGTGAGCAGAACCGTGACATCCGACTGCTCGATCCAGGAGATCTCGGCCTCCTCGGCCGTCAGATCCCCGACGAACACGGCCTTGAGCGAGGTCAACCGGTCCGCCGCGGCTGTGACGAGCCCTATGGGGTAGGTGGAATTCTCTTCGTACGACTCGCCCCACTGCCCGATGATCAGGGCTTCGACCCCTGACGGATCGACGGCGTCGAGGAAGGCGCCGAACTCCTCCTCCCAGGTGACCTCCTCGTCGTCACCGAACGGGTCGACGCTGACGCGCCAGGCCACGTCGCCGGCCGCGGGGCGGGGTGCCCCCTCGGTCTCGCGCCGGAAATCGACGGCAGGAAGGCCGAGCAACTCGTGCAGACGGTCCGCTTCGGACATGGCACCGATCTCCTGATGCTGGGGACGACTGATGTCCGCAAGGTTTATCAAGCGCCACTGACAACGGGGTGACCGGGCCCTGGCCGTCCGGTGGTCCGGGCCCGATGTCAGACCCCCCTCGTAGCGTTTTACCTGTGACCGGCACAGCGGGTGCCGGTGCGGAGGGGAGACGTCTGTGTACCGGCAGGGTGACGTGTTGATGGTGGCGCTGGAGGAGTCGGAGGTGCCCGCACACTTCCTGGACGCACCGGGCGAACGGCGCGACGGGCGGGGGCGGCTGGTCCTGGCGCTGGGAGAGGTCACCGGCCACGCGCACGCGGTGCAGGGGCCCGGCCGGCTGATGCGGGAGGCGGGGCCGTTCGGCCCGATGCTGCTTCATCTCCCCGAGGGCGGACGCGTGGTTCATGAGGAACACGCAGCGATAGCGCTGCCGACGGGCTGGTTCCGCGTCGTGCGTCAGCGTGAGTACGCCCCGGGCGCGGTGCGGGTCGTCGCCGACTGACCGTTCCCTGCGCCCGGTTGCCCGGTGATGTGCGGTCAGAACAGCCGAAACACAGGAACACAGGAACAGGGGACGGGGATTCCGATGCAGTACGTGAACGCGTGGCGGGCCGTGGCGGCGGCGACGGGTAGGGCCGACCGTGGCGCGGCCGAGGACGGGGTGCGGCTCGCCTACCGCAATGCGGGGCTCGCGGAGCCGGAGCGCATCATCTGGGCGGGCTCGCCGAGAGCGGCTGTCGAGGTGGTGGAGAAGCTGTCCGGCGCGGGACGCTCGGTGCGCGAGGACGTCCGCACCCGCCCCTGGGCAGAGGAACGACGCCGGATGTACGACGAACTGGGCCCGGCCGGCTGGTCCGCTCTGTGGTCCGCCACCGGCGCCCAGCTGTGGGAGACCACGGCCGCGCTGGCCGAGCGGATACGGACAGGAGTCGTCGCCGAGCTCGCCGCCGGGCCCGAGGAGGAGTCCGCCGTCCGTCTGGTGCTGCTCGACGCGGTCCTCGGCCAGCACGACGCCGCCTGGCTCTCGGCCTTCGACGGCCGTGGTGACCGGCTGACCGGACTGGCCGAGGTCGCCAGGAACGCCGGCTGGTGGTGGCCCTACGAGCACGCCGTGGTGATCAGCGAGCGTCCCGAGGAGCTCCACCGGGACGAGGCGGGACGGCTGGACCGCGGCGACGGCCCCGCCCTGGCCTACCCGGACGGCTTCGCCCTGTACGCCTGGCGTGGAATGCCCGTGCCGGTCGAATTCCTCGACAGTCTGGCAAGCCTGACTCCGGAGCGGATACGCGCCGAGGAGAACGCCGAGCTGCGCCGCGTGATGCTGGAGTTCCACGGCTACGACCGCTACCTCTCGGAGTCCGGCGCGCAGCCGGTGCACCGGGACGAGACCGGCATCCTCTGGCGCATAGGGATGGAGGGGGACGAGGACGTCGTGATGGTCGAAGTCGTCAACTCCACCCCCGAGCCGGACGGCACGCACCGCACCTACTGGCTTCGGGTACCACCCAGGACCCGGACCGCGAAGGAGGGCGTCGCCTGGACCTTCGGGCTCCAGGGAGAGGCCTACGCGCCGGTGCGCCAGACCTGACAGGGCGCAGCGGCAGCCGTAGCCGTAGCCGCGGCTCAGGCGGTCAGGACCGCGTGGTCGATGCCGAGTTCGCGGGCGAGCGCCTCCTCGGTCCACCGCAGCATGGTGGCCGTGGAGAGCGGACCCGCGTACGACGTCATCTGGACGGCCAGCCCGTCCAGGAGGGCCGTCAGCCGCCAGGCCACGGACATCGGATCGTCGCAGTGGAACTCACCCGCCGCGGCCCCCTCCTCGATCACCTCGGCCAGCTCCGCCTTCCACTGCTGGTCGAGATCTCCGGCCACCTCGCGCAGTACCGGATCACGCAGCGAGGACGCCCACCCCTCGATCCACAGCCGCCAGCCCTTGGCCTGCCCGGTCGGCGCGTACCAGCGCACGGCGGAGCGGAGCCGCCTGAGCGCGCTGGTACGCCGGGTCAGCAGCATGCGCAGATGGGCGAGATCGGCCTCCGCCGCGTACGCGAACGCGGCGCCCACCAACTTCTCCTTGGACGAGAAGTGGTAGAGCACCAGCGCGTTGCTCACACCGAGAACGGCGGCCACATCGGCGATACGGACCGAGGACACACCACGGACCTCGATCTGCTCGACAGCGGCACGCAGGAGCTCCTCACGCCGCTCCGCCACACTCAGCCGTACTCTCACCATCCGGTCACCCTAAGCGCTGTCCCGGATGAGGAATCCTGCGGAGGGCCCGGACGTTGGAGTCGGCATGACGGAACCTGCGCGCGAGGCACTGCTACGACTCATCGGGGAGCACGACGGCGGGGTGCTGGTCACCCTGAAGCGTGACGGCAGGCCCCAGCTGTCCAACGTGAACCACGCCTACTACCCCGACGAAGGCGTCATCCGGGTCTCCATCACGGAGGACAGGGCGAAGACCCGCAACCTCCGCCGGGACCCGCGGGCGAGTTACCACGTGACCAGCGACGACCGGTGGGCGTGGACCGTCGCCGATGCCACCGCCGAGCTGACCCCGCCCGCCGCCGATCCCCAGGACGCGACCGTGGAGCAGCTGGTCACGCTCTACCGGGACGTCCGGGGAGAGCACCCTGACTGGGACGACTACCGCCGGGTGATGGTCCAGGACCGCAGAGTCGTCCTGACGCTGCGGATCGGGCATGTCTACGGCCAGCCGGGTGCCTGACGCGGCACTCCCGGGGAGACGGTTCAGCGGACGGCGCGATGGTGCTCCGTTCACCGCCGAGCCCTCGCTCTGTCCTGCCTCCCGACCATAATGAGACGACACCGACTCCCTCAGGAGATGTAGTGACCGGCGCCGACAACCAGCCTTCGCTTCGTACCAGACTCCGCTCGCTGCGCCCCGACGCCTTCGGGGCGGACCCGGCGGGGACCCGGATGGAGCGGATCCGCCGCTCGCCCAATTTCGCCGACGGAGTGTTCCAGAACCCGGAGGGGGCGCGGACCAGGCCGTCCGGCTCCATGCTCGAATTCGCCAAGGTGTACTTCCACAAGGAGCAGCGGGCCCGCAGATCCCCGCTCGGCACCGTGCCCGTGCACGCCACGACCCTGGCCGATCTTGCCGCGCCGCCGGCGTCCGGCCTGCGGGTGACCTGGCTGGGCCACTCCAGCGTGCTCGTCGAGATCGACGGCCGCCGGGTGCTGTTCGACCCGGTCTGGGGTGAGCGCTGCTCGCCGTTCGCCTTTGCCGGTCCCAAGCGGCTGCACCCCGCACCGCTGCCGCTCGCCGCGCTCGGGACCGTCGACGCCGTCGTGATCTCCCACGACCACTACGACCACCTCGACCTGCCCACGATCAAGGCTCTGGCCGGGACGGACACGGTCTTCGCCGTACCTCTCGGCGTCGGCGCGCATCTGGAGCGCTGGGGTGTGCCGCTGGACCGCATCCACGAGCTCGACTGGAACGAGACCACACAGATCGCCGGCATCAGCCTGACCGCCACCCCTGCCCGGCACTTCTGCGGCCGGGGTCTGCGCAACCAGCAGCACACGCTCTGGGCGTCGTGGGCCGTCGCGGGCCCGGAGCACCGGGTCTACCACAGCGGGGACACCGGCTATTTCTCCGGCTTCCAGGACATCGGCGCCGAGCACGGCCCCTTCGACGTGACGATGATCCAGGTCGGTGCCTACTCGGAGTACTGGCCCGACATCCACATGACCCCGACCGAGGGCCTGCGCGCGCATCTGGACCTCCAGGGCGGCAGGCCCCACGGTGCGCTGCTGCCCATCCACTGGGGCACCTTCAATCTCGCCCCGCACCCGTGGTCGGAGCCCGGGGAGTGGCTGAAGGACGTGGCTGAGGAGGCCGGGCAGGCAGTGGCGTCCCCCCGTGCGGGGGAACCGTTCGAACCCGCCGGGGAGCTCCCCACGGATGCTTGGTGGCGCGCGGTGTCGGCGCCCATCGCGCGCCCGTGGCGCCGTTCGGAGGCAGCGGATGCGACACCTGTACACCGGGAGGAAGTCGACCTCGCGGGCGAGCGATGACGAAGGACAAGGGGGATCCTGAGTAGCTCTCCCGGTTGCTGAGTGGCCTGCCCCCGTGAGCAGCAGAGGGGCCCATCCGCGGGCGACTGCCGATGGGCCCTCAGTCCGTTGCTTCCACGGCGAGCCCGCGGGGGCGAAGGCCGCAGCCGCACCCGCTGCCTGTCACGCCACGGCCGGCGCGACGACCACACGCCGGCCGTCAGCCACGGTGGCGTAGCCGCAGCGGGGCGTACACGGAACACATCATCGGCTCCGAGACGCTCCGCGCACACCCGGCCATCCTGGCCGCACCACCTGAAACGGGCTGCCCCGCACAGAGGCTGGGAACACTCCCGTCGAACAGCCTCGTAACTGTGCGACGAGCAGGCCAGGGCCATGCGCAGCGGCCGGATGCGATGATGGCTGCGACAGGGCGACGGCGGTCCGAGGAAGCCGGTGAGAATCCGGCGCGGTCCCGCCACTGTGATCGGCGAGCGGATCCCGGAGACTCCACTACCCCCACAGGGGTGGGAAGGACGGGACGAGTGTTGAGCCGAGAGCCAGGAGACTCACGCGGTCGCCTCCTCGATGGATGCCGGGGCGGATCTCCCCGGGGAGAGGGCGGTTCAGCGTGCCTGAAAAGCCGGACGAAGGAACCTTGGGCGAGGCCGCAGCGACGGGGACGGCGGCCGGCCAGGTGCCGTGCCGGATCGTCGTTTGCCGGGACTGTTGCTGCGGCACCGCCAAGGTGAGCGGAATCGATCACGCCGCGCAGACCGCACGTCTGCGCTCCGAGGCACCCGTACGTGTCTCCGACTGCCTCGACGTGTGCGACCAGGCCAACGTTGTCGTGGTGCAACCTTCCTCCGCGGGCCGGGCAGCCGGTGCCAGGCCGGTGTGGCTGGGGCTCGTCAACGATCCCCGAGCCACCGAGGACATAGTGGATTGGGTACGCGCCGGCGGCCCGGGCGTCGCTCCCAAGCCCGGGATACTCGACCTGTACGCCTGCCTGCCGCCCAGCGCCGCGCGGTCTCCCAGAATCCCGTGAAGGATCCTGTCCTGGCACTCGGGGCGGTCGTGGCAGAGGCTCGGGACGTGGCGGCGGCCATCGGCGGCCTCTTCGCCCTGCGCGGGCGGTCGTCGGCTCAGCTGAGCTTGTCGAGTCGTTGGCGGGCCGCGTCCAGGGACCTCCCGCGGCCCAGCCCCGACCAGGGCTCGGCTTCGGCGAGTTCCACGATGGCGTCCACGTCGCGCAATGACCAGCTCCGGGCGGTGAGGTCCGGGTCATCGAGGCGGTCCCAAGGCAGCGGCACGGCGACGGGCGCGCCCTTCCTCGCGCGTACCGACCAGGGTGCGACCGTGGTCTGGGCGTACGCGTTGCGCTGGACATCGAGATACAGGCGGTCGCCGCGCGAGTCCTTGCGTACCGCGGTGGTGAGCCGGTCGGGGTCGCGGGCGGCAAGGATTTCGGCCACGTCCCTGGCGAAGGCGCGGCAGTCGTCGAACCCGCTGCGTCCGTCGAGGGGGACCGTCACATGCAGACCGCGGGAGCCTGTGGTCATCAGCATGGTGGGGAGCTTCAGCTCGTCCAGCAGTTCCTTCGTCCGGCGAGCAGCATGACGTACCGCTTCGAAATCGTGACCCGGCGGGTCCAGGTCGAAGACCAGACGGTCGGGGTTGTCCAGATGCGCGGTGGTGGACAGCCACCGGTGCATGGTCACGCAAGCCTGGTCGGCGAGGAAGACCAGGGTTGCGGCGTCGTCGCAGACGACATGCCGCACGGTACCGCCGGCCTTGGTGACCTCGACGGTGTGCACCCAGTCCGGGTAGTGGTCCGGGGTGTCCTTCTGCATGAAGTGCGGCCGCTCGGCGATGCCTTCGGGGTGGCGTTCCAGCATCAGTGGCCGCCCCTTCAGTTCGGGCACCATGTACCGGGCGGTCCGTCGGTAGTACTCGGCGAGATCCGCCTTCGTCAGATCGCCGTCCCCCGGGAAGAGCACCTTGTCCGGCCGGTGCACGTCGAGAGTGCGCCGACCGGCCCGGACTCGATGCGTGTCGTTCATGACCGCCCGGTCCCCGTGCTGCCGGGCCGCGGTCCGCCCTGGTCACGGGGGCGCAGCCGCAGCCGGGTCAGGTCGACGCCGTCCAGCCGGGTCAGGTCATTCATCCGGTTTCCTCCGAAGCCTCTTCGGCGACCTGCCTCAGCGTGCGGCCGCTGCGCGCCGAACGTGCCCGGTGCGGATCGGGGGCGGGCCTGCCGTCGGCGCGGGCGTCCTTCTTCTTCACCAGCAGCCAGGACTCTCGCTCGCCGGACTCCTCACCTCCGCGGAAACGGGTGAGCGCATAGGCGCCGTGCAGTTTGGACCCGTCGAGACGGAAGCTCGCGTGGCCGTGCTCCAGAGCCTCGGCGAATGTGCGGCCCTTGCCGTCCGTGCCGGCTGCCAATGGTTCGTAGGTGCCCTCGTCCCAGACGATCACAGGCCCCGCCCCGTACTCGCCCTCGGAGATGACACCCTCGAAGGTGCGGTACTCCATCGGATGGTCCTCGGTGGGCATCGCCAGCCTCTTGTCGTGCACGTCCGCCGTCGGCCCTTTCGGTACGGACCAGGATTTGAGGACCCCGTCCACCTCCAGGCGGAAGTCGAAGTGCATGGACGTCGCGTCATGAATCTGGACCACGAAGACCGGCTTCCGGCCGGCGTCGGCTCCCTCGCCGCGCGGCTCTCTCGTGCGGTCGAATCGACGCTTTCCCCGGTAGGCCGTCAACTTTCCGTCTCGATCGTCGTTCACGCCCAGCTCCTCCCGCGTCGGCCGCCGGGGGCCCCGCTCGCGGGCCGGTCCGCACGGGCTTCGTCGCGGGACGTCGGCCGTGCACCGGCTCGCCACATCGGATCAGGCGGCCTTCCGGCCGGGCTCGAGTACGACCTTCGAGTACCCCTCCTCGCGCTTGTCGAACCGTTGGTAGGCGTCCTGGGCCTCCTCCAGCGGCAGCCGCTTGGAGACGACGAAGCTCGGCTCGGCGCGGCCGGCGACGATGAGGTCGCGCAGTTGCTGGTTGTAGGCCTTGACGTTGGCCTGGCCGGTGGCCATCCGCAGCCCCTTCTCCCAGAACTTGCCGACGTTGAACAGCAGTCGGCCGTGCGCGGCGTCCTCGTTCGGCGCGCCGGGGTCGGAGGGTACGTAAAGGCCGACCACCCCGAGCATCCCGGTGGCCCGGACGCTCTGGACAAGGGTGTTGAGCACGATCGCCGGCTGCTCCTCGCCCTCCTGCACGGTGGCCTGGTAGCCCACGGCATCGATGCCCTTGTCGGCACCGGCCCCGTTGGTCAACTCGATGATCTGCTCGGCCGCGTCGACCTGGCTGTAGTCGACGGGCACTGCGCCGATCTGCTCGGCCAGTGCCAGGCGGCTCGGCACCTTGTCGACGCTGAAGACCTTTGACGCCCCTCGCAGCACCGACGAGTAGGCGGCCATCAGCCCGACCGGACCGGCGCCGGAGACCACCACCGTCTCGCCCGGGCTGACCTGGGCCAGTTCGGTGGCGTGATACCCGGTGGGGAAGATATCGGCGAGCATCGCGAAGTCGTCCTCGTGCTCGGTGCCGAGCGGTAGTCGCAGGCAGTTGAAGTCGGCGAACGGCACACGCAGGTACTCCGCCTGCCCGCCGGTGTACGGGCCCATCGACACATAGCCGTAGGCACCCCCGGCGAAGCCGGGGTTGACGGTCAGACAGAAGGCGGTGCGGCCGGCCAGACAGTTCCTGCAGAAGCCGCAGGCGACATTGAACGGCATACTCACCCGGTCACCCGGTTTGACGCCGGCAACGCCCGGGCCGACCTCCTCGACGATCCCCATGTTCTCGTGCCCGAAGACGATCCCGGCCTCCGCCGCGGTCCGACCCTCGTACATGTGCAGATCGGAGCCGCAGATGGCGGTCGACGTGATCCGGACCAGGGCGTCGTTGGGGTCCAGGATGCGGGGGTCGTCGACCTCTTCGACGGCGACTTCGTACGGTTCCTTGTAGACGACGGCCTTCACCATGCGCTCCTCTCCACCGAGTCGGCAGACGCGACGTTCGGCGTGCCGCCAGCTCAGCCGATCGGCCGGCCAGGGGCCGGACACTTCGTTTCAAGGGGTCAACACCAGGCGGCTCTCCTGCCGGCGGACCAACTGCGCGACGTCGATCCGCTCGACCTCGAGGACGCGACTCCCCTCCCACCGTGCCACACATCCCTCCGGACGTCGTGTCCGGTGCGTCAGCGGCGACGGGACGGGAGGTCGGGACGGAGACGGCCGACGGCCCACTCCGTGGTCACGGCCTGAGCCGTGCGGAGTGGGCCGTTGTGTGTGCGGGCCGATCGAAGCCGCGGTCAGCGCCGGCACCTGCGTCGGCGGCGGTGGGAGCAGCGGGACACCGCCACGCCCGTGCGGGGCGGCCCCGCACTCAGGAAGCCGAGCCCGATGCCGAGCATCCAGGTGTCCTTGGCCAGCGGGACACCGTCCTGGCTGGGGCGCAGGCTGCCCTCCTCCCGCATGCCCGGGACCCGTAGATACAGGCCCACGAGCGCTCCGGAGAAGCCGGTCAGCGCCAGCCCGGCCAGCCGGGTCGGTACGAACGGGGCGAGGAGCGCCCCGCCGACGGCGATCTCCGTGCAGGCGAGCAACCGGGTGAAGCGCCCGGGTTCGAGCTTCTCCAGGAACGGATACGCCGTACAGGCCATTCCGTGCAGTCCTTGCGCGGTGCCTTCGTCCGCCTTCAGCTTGGTCAGGCCGGAATTCAGGATGAACGCGCCGGTAGCGAGGCGCGGGGCCACATCACGTGGCTCGAACACCTTGGTCATCGAACCTCCAGAGATCGGTTCAGCAACCCCTCGTCGCGCACAGCCGGCCGGAGCCGGGGCACACCTGAGAGGCGAGGACGTTGTCCTGACTCGGACGTCAGGGGACCTGCACCCAGTCGAGCGTGCGTTCCACGGCTCGCTTCCAGCCCGCGTAGCCTTCCGCGCGCCGTTCCTCGGTCCACTCGGGCGACCAGCGCTTGGACTCCTGCCAGTGGGTGCGCAGTTCGTCGGTGTCCCGCCAGAACCCGACGGCCAGCCCCGCCGCGTAGGCGGCGCCGAGAGCCGTCGTCTCGGCGACCACAGGGCGGCTGACCGGAACGCCGATGACGTCCGCCTGGATCTGCATGCAGAGATCGTTGGCGGTGACGCCGCCGTCGACCTTGAGCACGTCCAGGTGCACACCCGAGTCCTGCTCCATGGCCTCGACGACATCGCGGCTCTGGTAGCAGATGGACTCCAGCGTCGCCCGCGCCAGATGGGCGTTGTCGTTGTACCTGGCCAGGCCGACGATGGCCCCACGGGCATCGGAGCGCCAGTACGGGGCGAACAGGCCCGAGAACGCGGGGACGAAGTACATGCCGCCGTTGTCCTCGACCGTCCGGGCGAGCTCCTCGCTCTCGGGTGCGGATTTGATGATCTTCATCTGGTCGCGCAGCCACTGCACCGCGGACCCGGTCACGGCGATGGAACCCTCCAGCGCGTAGACCGCGGGGCTGTCGCCGAACTGGTAGGCCACGGTGGTGAGAAGGCCGTGCTGGGAGCGGACCAGTTCCGTGCCGGTGTTCAGCACCAGGAAGTTGCCGGTGCCGTAGGTGTTCTTCGCCTCGCCGGGCGCGAAACAGACCTGCCCGACGGTGGCCGCGTGCTGGTCGCCGAGCACCCCGGTGATGGGTACGGCGCCGCGCAGCGGCCGGGAGGTGCGTGTCGAGCCGAAGGCTTCCGGGTGCGACGAGGGATTGATGGTGGGGAGCATGGCCCGGGGGATACCGAAGATCCCGAGGAGCTCCTCGTCCCAGTCGAGGGTCTCCAGATCCATCAGCATGGTGCGGCTGGCGTTGGTCACGTCGGTGGCGTGGATGCCGCCGTCGGGACCACCGGTCAGATTCCACAGCACCCAGGCGTCCGTGTTGCCGAAGATGGCGTGGC
The DNA here is from genome assembly GCF_040650935.1 of Streptomyces sp. NPDC048565. NCBI lineage: Bacteria > Bacillati > Actinomycetota > Actinomycetes > Kitasatosporales > Streptomycetaceae > Streptomyces > Streptomyces sp. NPDC048565. Next base: position 63,111 of record NZ_JBEZIH010000035.1, on the reverse strand, counting down.
CGGCCTCCGCCGCTTCCCGTACGCCGTCGACGTTCTCCAGGATCCACTGGATCTTGCCCCCGGAGAAGTAGGTCGCGGGCGGCAGCCCGGCCTTGCGCCGGATGACGTCGCCCTGCCCCGTACGTTCGAGTTTCGCCGCGATCGCGTCGGTCCGGGTGTCCTGCCACACGATGGCGTTGTAGTACGGCCGTCCGTTGCGCGGGTCCCAGACCACCGTGGTCTCACGCTGGTTGGTGATGCCGATGGCCGCCAGGTCGTCCGCCGTCAGGCCGCCGAAGCGAAGGGCGTTCTGCATCACCGAGTTGGTGCGCTCCCAGATCTCCACCGGGTCGTGCTCCACCCAGCCGGAGCGGGGGAGGATCTGGGCGTGCTCCAGCTGGTGCTTGGCGACCTCGTTGCCGCCGTGGTCGAAGACCATGAATCGGGTGCTGGTGGTTCCTTGATCCACCGCGCCGATGAAGTCTGCCATGATGTGCCACCTCTCCGGTCGGTGTCGTCAGTCCTGGGATGCCGGGACACGCCCCGGCGGCTCGGGTTCCGCGCTGGGCAGGAACCGGCTGATCAATCCCTTGTACAGTCCCGCCCCGAGCAGACCGCCGACCAGTGGGCCGACGATGGGCACCCAGAAGTACAGATTTCCGTATTGATCGCGCCAGGCTCCGCCGTACCCGGTGATGAAGCTCGCCAGCCGGGGGCCGAAGTCACGGGCCGGGTTGATCGCGTAGCCCGCGTTGGTCCCCCACGCCATACCGATGCCGACCACGACCAGTCCGATGATGAACGGGCCCAGGTTCGCGCCCGGTGGCGTGTTGAGCATGTCGGTGATGGCCATGATCAGCAGCAGCAGGATGGCGGTGCCGATCACCTGGTCGCGGAACGCGCCCCACTCGTGCACCGGCAGCGCCGGGTTGCCGTTGGCCGGGAGCGTGGAGAACACCGTCTGTGTCTTGAACGTGTGCCCGGGGTCGGCCTTCGCCAGCGCCTCGCTGTAGTTCCAGCGGACCAGCAGGGCGGCCACGAACGCTCCGGCCGTCTGGGCCACTGCGTAGGGAGCCACCTTCCGCCACGGGAAACCCTTGAAGGCGGCGAGACCGAGGGTCACAGCGGGGTTCAGGTGGGCGCCGCTCAGCCGCGCCGCCACGTAGACGCCCAGGGTGACGCCCAGCCCCCACGCCCAGGCGATGCTGTCGTGGTCCCCGAGTCCACCCGGCGGGTCCGTCAGGGCCCCGCCCGCGTTCACCTGCGCCACGACACCGCATCCGAAGAGGATGAGGATCATCGTGCCTACGAACTCCGCCGACAACTCGCCGATCAGCCCGTGCTTCGCGATTCGCTCAGCCATGGGAGCTCACTCTCCGCCGGCTGAACCGGCCTTCGACTACCCAGCAATGTCAGTAGGCTAGGACGCCTCACAAAAGTGCGCATATCAGGATGCATCCTCCATGGCAGTCGGGTTATCGCGACGTTGACGTCCCGCCCGCCCGAGGAGACGAGGGCCGTGTCCGCACCCGTGGCCACCGCGGGGTCCGCGTGTGTGCGTGATGTACGCAACGAAGCCCCGTTGTGCAGGTGACCTTCCCAAGTCGCCTTCGCCCAACGGGGCTTCGATGTGCCCTGAGTCTGCCACCGCCCGGCGGGCCGCCTCGCCCACCCGTCAGCTTCGTGTGGCCGGGGTTCGGTCGCTGTGCCCGTGGGCACTGGCCGGTCCGCGATACCGGTGCGGAAAATGTCACCCGTTCGTGGTCGTCACGCAGGTCGCTGTGGTCGCCAGCGGAGTGCACGGAGGAGGGCTTCGGTGAAGCCACGGGGCTGCACGGGCTTCACGGGCGGACCGTGAGCCCGTCCAGGGTGAGGTCGAGCAGGCGCTCCGCCTGCTGTCGGTGTTCGGCGCCCGCCGAGGTCAGGGCGATGCCTTCGAGGGCGGCGCCGATGTCGGTGGGGCGGATGTCGGTACGGATCGTGCCGGCCGCCGCGCACGCGTCCATGAGTGCGGTGATGGCGGCCTGGATCATTTCCCGGCTGTGGCCGTAGGGGTTGCTGCCCGTCGCGGCGATGGCACGCAGGGCGTCGATCATGCCGTACTTGGCGGTGACGTAGTCCAGGAAGAGACGTGTCCAGGCGCGCAGCGCCTCGTCGGGCGACCTCTCCGCGAGCAGGATGGGGGCGGCGTCGCACAGGTGGGCCACCTCGTTGCGGTAGACCGCCTCGACCAGGGTTTCCCGGGTGGGGAAGTTGCGGTAGAGGGTCGCACTGCCCACGCCCGCTTCCTTGGCGACGCGTTCCATCTGCGCGTCGAGCCCCTCCGTCGTGAACACGCGCGCGGCAGCCGCGAGGATCTTCTCCCTGTTGCGTCGTGCGTCAGCTCGCAACGGACGGTGCGCTTCGTCGCCCATCAGTGCGTCATCCCCTCCCGGAGGCGCTTCGTATTGCTTACCGGAGGCTTCCCCACTTAGCCTCGAACAAGTGGGGGCGCCTCCGTTTCCACCGTAGGTCAACGCGCTGACCGGCGCACACCCCCGAAAGGAAGTCGATCATGACGAGAATCCAGGGCAAGGTCATCGCGATCACGGGTGCCAGTAGCGGCATCGGTGAAGCGACCGCGGCCCACCTCGCCGAAAGGGGTGCCCGGCTCGTGCTCGGAGCCCGGCGCGCCGACCGGCTGAACACGGTCGTGGAGAGCATCACGGCCAAGGGTGGTGCCGCCATCGGTGTCGTCGTCGACGTCACGTGCCGCGAGGACCTCCAACGTCTGACGGACACGGCGGTGGACCGTTTCGGGCGGCTCGACGTCCTCATCTCCAACGCGGGCACGATGGCCGTCTCCCCGTTCGACGACCTGCGTCAGGACGACTGGGACGCCATGGTCTCCACCCACATCACCGGCCTGCTGAACGGCATCGCGGCGGCTCTTCCCGTCTTCCGTCGACAGCGCGCCGGCCAGTTCGTCAACGTCGCCTCGACCGCGGCCTACGTCGTCAAAACCCCCCAGGCCGTCTACGCGGCGACCAAGACGGCGGTGAAGGTGCTCACCGAGGGGCTGCGTCAGGAATCGGGACCCGACCTGCGTGTGACTCTCGTGTCGCCCGGCTTCACCCACACCGAGGGTGTGGGCAAGGGAGCCACCCCCGAGGTCGCGGCCGCGATGACCCGACAGCGCGACGAGATCGCCATGCCGCCCTCCGCCATCGCCTCAGCCATCGGGTACGCGATCGAACAGCCCGAAGGGGTCGACGTCAGTGAGATCGTCGTCCGGCCCACCGTGCAGGCCTGACAGCCGCGCCGGGGTGGGGGCGATTCCCGGTCCCTTTCCGTGAATTCGGGTTGTCGGCGGGGGTGCGAGCGGCTGGGATACTCCCATGGAGAAAGCGCTTTCGCAGTCCTCCGCCGAACCCCTGGCGCCCTTCGACCACCTCGATCATCGCTACCGGGGTGAGAACCCGGTCCGTACCCTCGCGCATCTGTTCCGCCCCGACCGTGGCCGGCTGGCCGTCGCGGTCGCCGTCTTCGTCGTGAAGCACAGCCCGATCTGGCTGCTGCCACTGATCACCGCCACCGTCCTCGACGTGGTCGTCCAGCACGGTCCCGAATCGGGGATATGGAAGGCCACCGGTGTCCTGCTGTTCATCCTCGTGATCAACTACCCGCTCCACCAGTGGTACGTCCGGTTGCTCGGCGGCAGCATCCGGCGAACGGGCACGACCCTGCGCTCGGCACTCTGCCGCCGTATGCAGCAGCTCTCCATCGGCTATCACTCGCGGGTCAGTTCGAGTGTTCTCCAGGCCAAGGTGGTCCGCGATGTCGAGGCTGTGGAGCAAATGGTCCAGCAGAGCTCCGACATGGGCCTCGGTGCCGTCGTCACTCTGGTGGGCGGGCTCGTCGTCATCGGAGTGCGGGTACCCGAGTTCCTGCCCCTCTTCCTGGTCGTGGTGCCCGCCGCCGGATTCCTCGTGATGAGGCTGCGCAGCCGACTGCGTACCCACAACGAGTCCTTCCGCCGCGAGGTCGAACATCTCTCCTCCCGCGTCGGCGAGATGACCACCCTCATGCCCATCACCCGCGCCCACGGCCTGGAGCGGACCGCGCTCGGCCGGGTCGACGGGTCGCTGCGCCAGGTCTTCGCGGCCGGGCTCCGCCTGGACATGATCAACGGCCGTTTCGGGTCACTGGCCTGGGTCATCCTCAACATACTGGGGGTGCTGTGCCTTTCGGGTTCCGCCCTGGTCGCCTACCACGGCTGGATGCCCGTCACCGCCGGCGACGTGGTGATGCTCAGCGCCTTCTTCACCGTACTGACCGGCTCCGTGACGACCCTGCTGGGCCTGGCTCCCCTCCTCACCAAGGGCCTGGAGTCGGTGCGTTCGGCGGGTGAGGTGCTGCAGGCGCCCGACCTGGAGAACAACGCGGGCAAGGCGCGGGTCGACAGCGTCGTCGGCCGCATCGACTTCGAAGAGGTCGGATTCGCCTACGAGGGCGGGGAGTCGGCCGTCGACGCGTTCAGCCTGTCCGCGCGTCCGGGCGAGACCATCGCGCTGGTCGGGGCCTCGGGTGCGGGCAAGTCCACGGTGCTCAACCTGCTCATCGGGTTCATCAGGCCCACCTCGGGCCGCATCCTGCTCGACGGGGCCGACATGGCGGGGCTCGACCTGCGGACCTATCGGCGCTTCCTCTCGGTGGTGCCCCAGGAGTCGATCCTCTTCGAGGGCAGCATCCGCGAGAACGTCACATACGGCATGGGGGACACGGACGAGGAGACGCTGATGCGCGCTCTCCGGGACGCCAACGCGCTGGAGTTCGTGAACGGCCTGCCGCGCGGTCTCGACACGGTCATCGGGGAACGCGGCGCGCAGCTGTCGGGCGGTCAGAAACAGCGTCTGGCCATCGCCAGGGCGCTGATCCGTGATCCGAGGGTGCTGGTGCTCGACGAGGCCACCTCCGCGCTCGACAACCGTTCCGAGGCGCTCGTGCAGGAGGCGCTCGGCAGACTTGTGCACGGACGGACGGTCTTCGTCGTTGCCCACCGTCTCTCCACGATCCAGGGGGCGGACCGCATCGTGGCCATGGAGGGCGGCCGGATCTCCGAGGTGGGCACGCACGAGGAACTGCTGAACACGGACGGCGTGTACGCGGGGCTCCAGCCGGCCCGGCCGAGGTGAGAGAGCCACCTCGGCCGAGGTGAGAGGGCCACCTCGGCCGAGGTGAGACGGCCGACCCGTCCGAGGTGGGAGGGCGGGTCCTGTCGAGGCCACCCCCAGTCGATTCGTACGTGAGATCGATGTCCGGCCGCCCGTACGGAGTGAGGGGCGGCCGGATTCGGCTGTCCGTGCGATGCGTCATACCAGAGCGGGACGCCTGGCGGGCAACTTCAACAACTGCACGCCGGGCACGGGCGATTGACGACTACCGTGTGTGTCCGGTGATCAACGGTGGGCTCCTATCGGTCGAGCCTGCCCCAGCCGTTGACCCGGGCCTGACCGACCACCGTAGGTGTCACCACACGAATGCCGATTCCTGGTGCCCCACGTACCGAGGACGATGATGTCTCAACTTCGCGCACCCACCGCGCGACCGGAACGCCGCGAAGGCGGACGGCACGGCCGCCCGGGTGGCCGTTCACACTCGGCCGCGAGCCGGCCGCGCGCCGCGCAGCCCGCTCCCGACAGCCGGCTGCGACCACAGCTGCTGCGCACCGCCCTCCTGCCGACCGTGGCGGCCCTGCTCAGCGGAGCCGCGGCCGTCATCTTCACCGTCAGGGCCTCCGGGGTGCGTCCGTCCGGCAGTCTGCTGGCGGCGCTCGGCGGATCCGGGGCGCTGGCGGTGGCTGCCGTAGCGGCGGCCTTCATCGGCGCGGGCCGGGTCGCCTCCGGGGTGCAGGAGCGCGCCCTGGCGCTCCGGCGGACCCTCGCTCAGCACCACACCGAGCTCCAGGGCGTCGTGGAACAGCTCCGCGACGGCGACCCGCTGCCCGTCCGCAGGCCCACGCCGGCCGCCGGCGACGACGCGGATGTCTTCGAGCTTCTCGCCCAGGAGATGAGCCGCTCGCAGGACGACGCGGTGGCGGCCGTCGTCCAGGCCTCTCAGCTGTTCCGCAGCAACGGGAACGAGCAGAAGGTCGAGGTCTTCGTCAACCTGGCCCGTCGGCTTCAGTCCCTCGTGCACCGCGAGATCCAGATCCTCGACGAGCTGGAGCACGAGGTCGAGGACCCCGACCTGCTCAAGGGCCTCTTCCACGTGGACCATCTGGCCACCCGCATCCGCAGGCACGCCGAGAATCTCGCCGTGCTCGGCGGGGCCGTCTCACGCCGGCAGTGGAGCAACCCCGTGACCATGACCGAGGTGCTGCGCTCGGCGATCGCCGAGGTCGAGCAGTACCCACGGGTCAAGCTGGTCCCGCCGATCGACGGCACCCTGCGCGGACACGCGGTCGCCGATGTGATCCACCTCCTGGCCGAACTCGTCGAGAACGCCACGGTGTTCTCCGCCCCGCACACCCAGGTCCTGCTGCGCGCGCAGCGGGTCACCGCCGGGCTCGCCCTCGAGGTGGAGGACCGGGGGCTCGGCATGCCGGGACCTGAGCAGAAGCGCATGAACACCCTGCTCGCCGACCCCGACCAGGTCAACGTCGCCCATCTGCTGCAGGACGGGCGGATCGGGCTGTTCGTGGTCGCCTCCCTGGCCCGCAGACACGGCATCGCCGTGCGGCTGCAGAGCAACATCTACGGGGGCACGCAGGCGGTGCTCGTGCTGCCCGAGATCCTCCTGGGCATCGACATCGACGCCACCGCGGAAGCAGGTACGGTGCAGGTCCCACCGCCCGGAACCCATGACGCGTCGCCCGCGGCCCCGCCTCAGGCGGTGGGCGGGCCCCCGCTGCGGCTCGACCGGATGCCCCGGCAGGCCGGGCCCCAGGAGGACCGGCCTCAGCAGGACCAGCCCCAGGAGGTGCCACCGCCGCTGCCGCTGCGTGCCGAGCGGGTCGACCGGCCGAACCTCGCCGCGTCCCCGCCGGATGTCAGACCCGCCGTGACCGGCACACCCGGCGAGCCGGTCCCCTCGGCCGGAACCGTCCCGTCGGCCGGAACCGTCTCCTCGGCAGGGACCGCACCCTCCGTCGAGCCCGCTCCCTCCGCCGGACCAGGACCCGCCGCAGGGGCCGTCGCGTTCGTCAGGTCCACCATGGACAGCGCTGCCGCCGAAGAGCCCCCGGCCGCAGCGGCCGGCCCCGAGCGCCCTCAGCTCCCGAGGCGCAGCAACCAGGAGCACCTGGTGCCCCAGCTCAGGGAGGCCCCCGTCCCGCGCACCGAGGACGAGAACGCCCTGCACGACCCCGGTCTGATGGCGGCCTTCCGGCGCGGGGTCGACCTCGCCGAGGCACAGACAGCCGAGGAGCCGGACGCCGCGGACGCCTACGGCGCACCGGACGCCGGGCCCGAAGCCACCGTCCCCGGCTCCGCCCTGACCGTCGGGGCACAGCGGGCCCATGGTCCGGCCCCGCTGCCGCTCCGTTCCTCCACGACCGGCGCGACCGCCGGCGCGGAGCGGGCGGAGCAGGAGCACCGGGAGCCGCAGCAGCCCGAACCGGATCAACGAACCGAGAACATGTTCAAGGAGTAGATGCACCATGACGAGCGATATGCCGTCCGGTCAGGTCTCGGACCTCGACTGGCTGCTCAGTGGCCTGGTCCAACGCGTGCCCTACACGCGCAGCGCCGTCCTTCTCTCGGCGGACGGCCTGGTGAAATCCGTCCATGGCCTCGACCCCGACAGCGCCGACCACATGGCGGCCCTGGCAGCCGGCCTGTACTCGCTCGGCCGCAGCGCCGGCGCCAGATTCGGTGACAACGGAGACGTACGCCAGGTCGTGGTCGAGCTCGACTCGACGCTCCTGTTCGTCTCGACCGCCGGCTCCGGCACCTGTCTCGCCGTGCTCGCGGGCCGCGAGGCGGACGCCGCCGTCCTGGGCTACGAGATGGCCATGCTGGTCAAGAGCGTGCGCCCCTACCTGATGACGCCGCTCCGGCAGTCGGCCGGAGCGCCGTTCACCCCGGGGCTGTGAGGATGCCGGCCCCGCAGGACGGGCCGTTGCTCGACGACGCGGCCGGCCGGCTCATCCGCCCGTACACCGTGAGCAACGGCCGGACGAGGCCGACCACCGTGCTCGACCTGCTCTCCCTGGTGATGGCCACGGGGAGCGAGCCCCAGGCCCATCTCGGCCCGGAACACACCGTGGCCCTGGAGCTCTGCGGCGGACCCACGTCCGTGGCGGAGATCGCCGCCCATCTCCGGCTGCCCGCCGTCATCACCAAGGTCCTTCTGTCCGACCTGGTCGACTGCGGGGCGGTCACCGCGCACGCCCCCGCGTTCCATGACATGCCAACCGACCGATCCCTGCTGGAGGCAGTGCTCGATGGTCTACGACGACAGCTCTGACAGCTCCGGAAGCTCCGAATTCTTCCCCGTGGCCCTCAAGATCCTGGTCGCGGGTGGTTTCGGCGTCGGCAAAACGACGTTCGTGGGTGCCGTCAGCGAGATCGCACCGCTGAGTACGGAGGAGCTCCTGACGCAGGTCAGTGCGGCGACCGACAGCCTCGAAGGCATCGAATCCAAGTCGGCGACCACGGTGGCCATGGACTTCGGACGGATCACGCTGTCCGATGAGCATGTGCTCTACCTCTTCGGCACCCCGGGCCAGGAGCGCTTCTGGTTCATGTGGGACGAGTTGTCCAAGGGCGCCCTGGGGGCGATCGTGCTGGCGGACACGCGCCGGCTGGCCGAGTGCTTCCCCGCCGTCGACTTCTTCGAGCGCCGTGGCATCGGGTTCGTCGTCGCCGTCAACGAGTTCGACGGCGCCTACCGCTACGAACCGGAAGAGGTGAGGGCGGCGCTCGATCTCGGACCCGCGGTGCCGGTCGTCCTCTGTGACGCGAGGATCGCCAGCTCGGGCACCGGGGCGCTGGTCACGCTCGTCCAGCACCTCATCAACGCCACCGCACCGGCGCCGCTCTCGGGTTTCGGAGCCCATCCGTGATCCCTTACGGGACGGGCCGGCCGCTGCTCACCCCCGTGGACCTGGACGGGTCCCGCCGGGGCGCACGGCTGCGGGGACTGGGCCTCGGAGTGCGCCCCGACGCCTCGTTCGACAGCTTCGACGCCCTCGCCGACCGGGTGGCCGAGGTGACCGCGACGCCGTATTCGATAGTCAACTTCATCGACGAGAACCGGCAGTTCTTCGCGGGGCTGCACACCCCCGCCGGCATCAGGAGCGGAACCGGCCTGGGCGCGGTCGGAGCGGCCGGAGGCAGCGGAAGCCGCCGTCTGGCCCGGGACCACGGGTACTGCCCGCATGTGCTCGTGCGGCGTAAGGCGCTGGTGCTGGAGGACGTCTGCGACTACCCGCGCTTCGCGGGCAATCCCGTGGTCGACGGCATAGGGATCCGCTCCTGCCTCGGGGCCCCGCTCATCGACCGTACGGGCGTCGCGCTCGGCACGGTCTGCGCGGTGGACACGGTGCCGCGTGCCTGGGGCCGCGCGGGACTCGACACCATCAAGCTGCTGGCCCGCGAATGCGTCGTACAGATCGAGCGCCGGAGGTCACCCGGACTCTGAACCCGGGGGCCGCCGCGCGCTCAGTCCAGGGCGAACGCGTCTGCCAGCAGGCCCAGTTGTGTGGTGAGCAGGGTGTCGCCGCGGTGTCCGGTCCCGTCGAACTGTCCCACCGCCTCGAGTCCCACCGAGCCGTGCAGCTGCGCCCATACGAGCACGGCGCCCGCCAGCCCGTGTGCGGCACGCCGTGTGTCGAGCGCCGTGTCCGGTGCGTACCCGGCGACCCACGCGCCCACCGGTGCGTCGGACGCGAGCCAGGCCTCCATCTCGGCCACGAGTGTGGCCAGGCCCGCCCCTGGTGAACCGCCCGCGAAGAGCGGCAGGAACGGGCCGAGCACCGCGCGGGCGCGGTCCAGTGTGTCGGCGGGGGCCACATAGCCCGGTACGGGGGCGCCCTGGATCAGCAGATAGCGGTGGGGCTCCGCCACCGCCCAGGCCCGATAGGCCCCGCCCAGTGTGTGCAGCCGTACGCGCGGGCTCTGGCCCGCCGCCTCGGCCCCGGCCGCCGCGTCGGCGACCGCCGTGGCCGCGTCGTCGTAGGCCTCCCTGATCAGCGCGCTCAGCAGATCGTCGCGGCTGGCGAAGTACCGGTAGAGCGCCGGGCCCGAGAGTCCCATCTCCTTGGCGATCCGTGTCAGAGCGAGCGCGCCGACCCCCGATTCGGCCAGCTGCCGCAGCGCGGTGGCCTTGATCTCCGCCCGGGTCTGCTCCCGGTACCGGGCACGCGGGCCTTCCTGTCCCTGGACCATCCCGGGCTCTCCCTCCGCTGGACGGGCACCCCGTGCTAGGTGCGCTCACTTTCGTTACGGAGTCTAACGCAAGCCGTTGCGAGACACAGATGCGAGAGTTACAGTCTCTAACGAACGCGACGGTAAATAACTTTCAGTTCCGCGACACGAAGGGGCACACCATGACCACCGCACCCGCTCTTCACGCAGTCCTCGGCGCCGGACCGGCCGGCACCGCCCTCGCCCGCGAGCTCGCCACCCGGGGCCACCGGGTCCGGCTCGTCGACCGGAAGGGGCAGGGCCCCGCGATCGATGGGGTCGATCGTTTCGCGGCCGACGCGGCCACCCCCGAAGGCGCCCGCGCGGCCGTCGAAGGGGCGGCTGTCGTCCACCACTGCGTCAACGTCGCCTATCACCTCCAGGTCGAGGTCATGCCCCGCATCCAGGAGGCGGTCCTCGCAGCGGTCGAGGCGTCCGGCGCCCGTCTGGTCGTCCTCGACACGCTCTACCCGTACGGCGAGACCCACGGCGCCGTGATGACCGAGGACAGCCCGTGGAACGCGACCAGCCGCAAGGGTGTGATGCGCGCGGAGCTGGACACCCGATACCTCACCGCACACGCCGAAGGGCGAGCCCGCGTCGTGCTGGGCCGCTCCGCCGACTTCGTCGGGCCCGGGGTGCTCAACTCCACGCTGGGCGGCGCGGTCTTTCCCGCCGCGCTCACCGGGGGAGAGATCCCGGCCCTCGGTGACATCGATCTGCCGCACAGCTACTCGTACATCGGCGATGTCGCTGCCGGGCTCGCCACACTCGGCGAGAACCCGGACGGCGACGGACGCGTCTGGCACCTTCCGACGGCTCCCGCGCTCACCACGCGCCAGATACTCGCGATGGTCGAGGAGCGCGTCGGCCGCCCCCTGAATCTCACGGTCGTCGCCCAGCCGCGTCCGTTCGGGCCCTTCGACGAGGTGTTCATGGCCGAGTACGCCGAGATGTTCTACCAGCACACCGAAGGCCAGACGGTCGACTCCTCCGCCATCGAGAAGGCCTACGGCCTGACGCCCACCCCGCTCTCCGACTCGCTGGACGCCACCCTTGCCTGGTACGGCGAGTTCCTGGCCGGGAGCTGAGGCGGTGGTGGGTGTCAGCGGTGCAGGAAGCCGGTGATCCGCTGCCGCAGCGAGCGCGCGTCGAGCCCGTGCGCCACGAGGTGGTCCTCCATCTGCCCGTACCTGCGCAGTTCCGCTCGGCCCACCCCAAGGCCCAGGACCCGGTGCGGCAGGTCGGCCAGCGCGTCGCCCGCCGCGGCCGTCGACGTGCCCGCCAGGTACGGCTCGACGATCACGACGTCCGCCGCGCCGCCCGCACCGGCCGCGCGACGGAGCCCCGCCGCGTCGAAGGGGCGCACGGTCGTCGCGTACAGCACGGTCGTGTCCAGCCCCTCCGTCGCCGCGAGGACGTTGTCGAGCATCGGCCCGACGGCGACGATCACCCCGCCCGTCCCCTCGCGCTCGATGCTGAACCCGCGCCCCGTGACCGGCCGGCCCGCGCCGTTCGACTGGAGCGAGAGCCGCACGTAGACCCGGTCGTCCCCCGCGACGGCCCGCCGTAGCAGGGCCTCGGCCTCGTCCGGGTGCCCCGGCACGTGCACGGTCCAGCCGTCGAGGGTGTCGAGGAGCGAGACATCGCCCGGCGACATATGGGTGAAGCCCCCGGCCGGCCAGTCGTACGAGCCTCCGGCGCTGACCAGGACCCCGCCCACCCCCTGGTGTCCCAGGTCCAGCTTCACCTGCTCGAAGGGGCGCTCCACGAGAAAGCTCGCGAAGGTGTGCATCACAGGGCGCAGCCCGGTCAGTGCCATCCCGGCGCCGGCCCCGATGAGCAGTTGTTCCCTGATCCCGACATTGACCACCCGGTCGGGGTGGGCCTGCTCGGCCCGGTCGAAACCGTCGCGGCTGATCTCCGCGAGGACCAGGGCGACGCGTGGGTCCGCGTCCAGCAGGCGGGTGGTGGTGGAGATGAAGCGGTCGCGCATGGTGTCCATGGATGCGTCCTCTGTCCTGTTCAGGTGCGGGTGTCGGGCGGTGGGCCGGTCAGCGCTTGGGGGCCACGCGGGCGACCACGGCGTGCGGGCGGCCGGGGTGCGGCGCGGTGAAGGCGGCGTACAGCGCCTCGTGGTCACGGCCGTCCACGGTCAGGGCCGACCAGCCGGCGGCTTCGAACCTGGCCGCGATGCCGCCGGGCCTGGCGTACGTCGCCGAGGCGTTGTCGATCACCACCGTGTGCAGTTGTCCGAGTCCGGCCGGCCCCGCGTAGGCGATGGCTTCGTGGTTGCTGCCCTCGTCCAGCTCGGCGTCGCCGGTCAGTACCCATACGCGGGGCTCCGTCAGCCCCTGGGCCCGCAGTCCCAGCACGCTGCCCACGGCGAGCGGCAGTCCGTGCCCCAGGGACCCGCTGCCGATCTCGGCGCCGGGGACCAGCATCCTGTCGGGGTGGTGCCCGAGCGGCGAGTCGTACGAACCGAAGCCGGTCAGCAGCTCCTCGTCGAAGAAGCCGCGTGCGGCCAGCACGGCGTAGTACGCCATGGGGCCGTGCCCCTTCGAGAGCAGGAACCGGTCGCGGGCGGGGGAGTGGACGGTGGCGGGCGAGATCCGCAGCACTCGGTCGTAGAGCACCCAGAGGGCGTCGAGCGTGGAGGTCGCGGCCGGGCCGTGCTTCTCGTCACCGGTCATGAGGCTCATCAGCCGGTCGAGCGCGTCGTAGCCGTGCGGGGGCGGGGGAACCGTGTCGGTCAGGTGGTTCGTCATGCACTCAGCGTTCAACATCAAGTGTGGTTGAGGTCAAGCGCCGGACAACGGGTTCGTGAGCACCGGTGCAAGTGCGGTATTGTTCTCATGCGCGTTCAGCCAGGGGGAAACCCCAGGTCAGACGGGCAGCGGGACGTAGCGCAGCTTGGTAGCGCACTTGACTGGGGGTCAAGGGGTCGCAGGTTCAAATCCTGTCGTCCCGACTCGAAGGAGTCGCAGGTGAGGGCCGGTTTCGGAGGTTTCCGAGACCGGCCCTTCCTCGTCCGCGGAGGGCTGATCCCACGAGCGGAGGCCGCACCGGAAACCTCCGGTACGGCCTCGGGCGGTGTCGGGTGCGTCAGGCGGTCTCGCCGGTACCGGAGCCGGACCCCTTCGCTTCCTTGATGCCCTTGGTGATGTCGTCCAGGACCGAGAGCTTCGGTGCCTTGGCGTTGATGTCGAAGCCGGAGCGGACGACCACCAGCATGCTCTTGATGTTGGGGGAGGGGAACGCGAGCGACTCGACGTAACCGTCGTCGCCGTTCTTCGTCACCACCTTCCACCGCACCACATAGCCCTTCTGCCCGGCGACCGTGACGGCCTCGGACTTGAGCTCCTCATGCGAGGTGATGCCGCCGTAGACCTTGTCGCCGTACGACTCCTCGGCGTTGACCTTGATGTCGGCAGCCGCCGCGGCCTTGGCCGTCGTCGCCTCGATCTCCAGGGCCTGGGCGGGCGCGGAGGACACCCCGCCGAGCACACATGTCTGGGACTCGTCACCGGGGCAGGTGTACTCGCCGGTCGTCAGGCCCGCACCGACCGCGCCCGACCTGCCGGTCCAGCCGTCGGGTACGGGGATGCTGATCCCGCTGGCGGCGTCGGTGGCGTACCCCTCCTCCGTCTGCGGCAACTGCTGGTCGGGGTTCTGCTCCTCGCCCCCGCCGCCGTCCTGGCCACCGCTGTCCTGGCCGCCGCCGTCCGGGACGCCGGGGAGACGAGGGCTCTGCGAGGGGTCGGGTGCCGTGGCCGCGCTGCCATGCGTGTCGTCCGTGGTGTCGCCCAGCAGATAGCCGCCGCCACCGACGGCCGCGAGCACGACGACGGCGGCGGCGATACCCGCGCCGATGCGTATGCGACGGCGTCTGACCGTCGCGGGAGGTATCCGGAGCTGGTCGGTCCAGTGGCTCCCGTCCCACCAGCGTTCCTGGAGGGGGCCGTTTCCTGAGTGCCCGGGGTCTGGATGCCAGCCGGGCGGGGTCGTCTGGGTCACCAGAGCACCGTAAGCGAACTGGGTGAGAATCCTATGAAACGCACAGCATCGATGTGTGGGACCGCGGCCCTACGGTTCGATCAGGCCGGCCCGGATCGCGTAACGGGTGAGTTCCAGGCGGTCGCGCAGCCCCAGTTTCTGCAGCAGGTTGGCCCGGTGCCGCTCGACGGTCTTGACGCTGATCACGAGCATCTCCGCGATCTCCTTCGACGAGTGGCCCTCGGCGACCAGCTTGAGGATCTCCTCCTCTCGCTCGGTGATCGCCCGGTCCGGAACGTCGCCGCCGTCCCTGGCCCGGTCCAGATAGTTCCGGATGAGGGCGGTGACCGCACCCGGGTAGAGAAACGGCTCGTCGCGCATGGCGGCGCGGCACGCCTCGACGAGATCACGGTCGGCGACGGACTTCAGTACGAAACCGGAGGCGCCGGCCTTCAACGCCTCGAAGAAGTACTGCTCGTTGTCGTACATGGTGAGCATCAGGATGCGCAGCTCCGGCATGACCCGGGACAGCTCGCGAGCCGCCTGAAGGCCCGTCAGGCGGGGCATGGCGATGTCCAGGACGGCCAGGTCGGGCCGCTCCGCGCGCGCCATCTCGATGGCCTCGGCGCCGTCGCCCGCCTCGGCGACGACCTGGAGGTCGGGCTCGCCGTCGAGGATCAGCCGCACGCCTCGGCGGACCAGGGCGTGGTCGTCCGCGAGCAGGATGCGGGTCTTCCCGGGGCCGGTGGGGGTGTGAGGCATGGTCAGGCGCTTCCGTTCCGTACGGGCACATCGAGGCGTACGTCCGTGCCGCCCGTCGCACCGGCACCGAGAGTGAGTGTGGCACCGATGAGCAGGGCGCGCTCACGCATCCCGCGCAGGCCCGCACCCTCCGGGGCGTCCCCGAGGCCTCGGCCGTCGTCGCGGATGCGCAGCTCCACCCCGCCGCGGCTGCGGCGCAGGGAGACTTCGAGCAGGGTGGCTCCGGCGTGCCTGACGGTGTTCGTGACCGCTTCCTGGGCGATGCGGTAGACGACGAGCTCCGCCTCCTCGCCGAGCGGGGGCAGGTCCTTCTCCGTCCGCCGTCTGATCGTCAGTCCCCTCGGCGTCGGCGTCTCGGTGGTCAGTGCCGTCAGGGCGCTGACAAGACCGAGCTCCTCCAGCACCCCGGGGCGCAGCCGCCGCGCGATCCGGCGGATCTCGTCGAGGCTGCCCCGGGTGATCTCCTGGACGTGGGTGAGCTCCTCGCGCAGCGGCTCAGGGGCATGGCCGGTGACCCGTTTCAGCTCCAGCAGCACCGCGGTCAGGGTCTGGCCCACTTCGTCGTGCAACTCCTGCGCGACCCGGCGGCGTTCGGCCTCCTGGGCGTTGAGGGCCCGGGCACTGCTCGTCGCGCGCTCCGCCTCCAGCCGGTCGAGCATGCTGTTGAACGTCTCGATCAGGGCCGCGACCTCCCCCTCGCCCGCGACCTCGGGGCGGGGCCGTGGGCTCAGCAGGTCGATGGTCGTCATCGCCCTGGTGACCCGTTGCAGCGGGGCGAGCCCCAGGCGCAGGAGCAGGGCGTTCGCACCCAGCATCAGGGTCATGCCGCCGGCCATGATGAGGGCCTCGGTCAGCACCACAGGGGCGGACACCGTGATCGGGCCGAGCAGCAGCAGGGCCCCGGCGGCGACCAGCACCGCGGCGTTGAGCAGGAAGATGCGCCAGAACAGGGACAAGACCGCACGGCCTCCTTCGGACAATACGCGGGTGGGTGACTGCCTCTACTATCGCCGGTCGGGAGGCTGCGCACGGCCCCGCTCGTCCCCGTGGGCCCGGCCGTGACCTGCCTGCGGCCTGTCTGCGGCGCATCTGCATGGTCGACCCCCTCGAAGATGGGTGTCAGTCCCGATGTTCCCCGGACCCCGCCCGGACCGACGATGGAGTCGGACCCGACGGGGTTCCGATCCGGGAGGGAGTCACCATGCCCCACTACGACGAGCGGCTGCGCGGCCTCGAGGACGGGCTCCGCGCCGACCACCCCGAACGCGCCGACGCCCCGGGCCACGCCCCGGGCCACGCCCCGGGCCACGCCCCGGGCCACGCCCCGGGCCAGGACGCTCCGCCCCGCTTCCGCTCCAGCCGCACGCTGCTGTGGCTCGCCGCCGGAGTCATCGGCCTGGTGGCCGGCATCTTCATCGGACACGGGCTGCTCATCGCGGCCGGCCTGGTGGTGGCGGGGATGGCGGCACAGCTCCTCGACCCCCAGCGCAGGGCCTTCGAACCCCGGCGCAGGGGGCCGCGGGGCGGGGTGCCGCGTCTCCACTGAGGTACCTCCGGGCTTTGGTCCGACCACACGCGCTGTGTGACATAGTCGGATCATGAGTATCGCCCGGAGCAGGGAGTAGCGGATGCCCGTCGAGTGGCAACCCGTACGGCAGTCCCGCACCCATGAGCTGGTGCTCCAGAGCATCGAGGAACGGGTCTTCGCCGGAGAGCTGAGGGCGGGCGACCGGCTGCCGCCCGAGCGGGAGCTGGCGCCCGTGCTCGGCGTCAGCCGGTCCGCTCTGCGGGAGGCGCTCCGGGTGCTGGAGACCATCGGCGTCCTGGTCGCCCAGCCCGGCCGCGGCCCGGACTCCGGAGCGCGCATCGTGCGCAACCCGGACGACGCGCTCGGCAGGCTGCTGCGCCTGCACTTCGCGCTCGGCAGCTACAGCCTGCACGACGTGCTGGAAGCGCGTGTCGTGCTGGAGCGGTCGAGCTGGGAGGCCGCGGCCCGGCACGCCGGGGACGAGGACCTCGACGCCGCGGGGGAGCTCGTCCGGCGGATGGGGGAGCCCGATGTGGGGGTCGCCGAGTTCAACGACCTCGACACCCGCTTCCACGTGCTGATCGCCGGAAGCTCGGGCAACGCGCTCACCTCCACACTCACCTCGGCCGTGCGGGAGTCCGTCCGCCCGCTGATCCTCCGGGCCCTCGAGCGGACCGAGGACTGGCCGGCGACGGCGGGCGCCCTCAACGCGCAGCACGCACGGCTGCTGTACCTCGTGCGTGAGGGGCGGGGCGGCGAGGCGGCGGACCTGGTCGAGGAACACATCAGGGGGCTGCACGGCACGCTGGTCGAGGAGAACGGCGACACCCCGTAGCGGGACAGAGGCAGAACGGAAGCGGGAGCGGGGACGGTGCACACGCACCGTCCCCGCTCCCGCTTCCGCTTGCTGCCGCCGGGCGCGTCCCGCGACTTCCCCGATCGGACCGAGGCTAGTATGGTCGGACCATAAGCAACCGGGGAGGCCCCATGCGTATCGGACTCTTCGCCACCTGTCTGGGAGACACGCTCTTCCCGGAGGCGGTGAAATCCACCGCGGTGCTGCTGGCCCGCCTGGGCCACGACGTGGTCTTCCCGCCGGACCAGACCTGCTGCGGCCAGATGCACGTCAACACCGGCTACCAGCGCGAACCCGTTCCGCTGGTGCGGAACTTCGCCGAGCAGTTCGGCGACGCCTCGATCGACGCCGTCGTCATGCCGTCAGGGTCCTGTGCGGGATCGGTCCGCCATCAGCACGAGATCGTCGCCGAGCGGTACGGCGACGCCGCGCTGCGCGCCGGGGTCGCCACCGTCAAGGCCAAGACGTACGAGCTCTCCGAGCTGCTGGTCGACGTCCTCGGTGTCACCCAGGTCGGCGCGTACTTCCCGCACCGTGTCACCTACCACCCCACCTGCCACTCCCTGCGGATGCTGCGCGTCGGTGACAAGCCGCTGCGGCTGCTGCGCGCCGTCGAGGGGATCGACCTCGTGGAACTGCCCGAGGCGGACTCCTGCTGCGGCTTCGGCGGTACCTTCGCCGTGAAGAACGCCGAGACCTCCACCGCGATGCTCCAGGACAAGATGCGTAACATCTCGGACACCGGGGCCGATGTGTGCTCCGCCGGTGACTCCTCCTGTCTGATGCACATCGGCGGCGGGCTCTCCCGGATCAAGTCCGGTACGCGCACCCTGCATCTCGCCCAGATCCTCGGATCCACCCGCACCGCGCCGTACGCCCTGATGGAGGCCGCCCGATGAGCACGTTCCTCGGCATGCCCGCCGCCCCGCCCCGTTCCCCGTACGGAACCGGGAACCTGCGGGGGGAGCGCAAGTTCCCCGAGGCCGCCCACGACGAGCTGCGCAACGAGCAACTGCGCCGCAACCTCGGGCGGGCCACCCGCACCATCCGTGCCAAGCGCATCGACGTCACCGGCGAACTCCCTGACTGGGAACCGCTGCGGGACGCAGGTTCCGCCATCAAGACCGACACCATGAACCACCTGCCCGAGCTGCTGGAACAGCTCGAGGAGAAGGTCACCGAGCGCGGCGGCACCGTCCACTGGGCGCGCGACGGCGTCGAGGCCAACGAGATCGTCACCCGGCTGATCAAGGCCACCGGCAGCAGTGACGTCATCAAGGTCAAGTCGATGGCCACGCAGGAGATCGGCCTCAACGAACATCTCGAAGCGGAAGGCATCACCCCGCACGAGACCGACCTGGCCGAGCTCATCGTGCAGTTGGCCGACGACAAGCCCTCGCACATCCTCGTGCCCGCGATCCACCGCAACCGCGACGAGATCCGGCAGATCTTCCTCGACGAGATCCCCGACATCGACCCGGACCTCGACAACGTGCCCGCGCACCTGGCCGCCGCGGCCCGTGCCTATCTGCGCGAGAAGTTCATGACCACCAAGGTGGCGGTCTCGGGAGCCAACTTCGGCATCGCGGAGACCGGCACCCTCACCGTGGTCGAGTCGGAGGGCAACGGCCGGATGTGCCTGACGCTGCCCGACACCCTCATCACCGTGATGGGCATCGAGAAGGTCCTGCCGCGCTATCAGGACCTGGAGGTCTTCCTCCAGTTGCTGCCCCGCTCATCGACCGGCGAGCGGATGAACCCGTACACCTCGATGTGGACCGGTGTGACTCCGGGCGACGGGCCGCAGGACTTCCATCTGGTCCTCCTCGACAACGGCCGCACCGCCGCGCTCGCCGACACGATCGGCCGCGAGGCGCTGAACTGCATCCGCTGCTCGGCCTGTCTCAACGTCTGCCCCGTGTACGAACGGGCCGGCGGGCACGCGTACGGATCGACGTACCCCGGGCCGATCGGCGCGGTGCTCACCCCGCAGCTCGCCGGGATGGACGCGGCCAAGGGCGACCCCAACAGCTCGCTGCCCTACGCCTCCAGCCTCTGCGGCGCCTGCTTCGACGCCTGCCCCGTGAAGATCGACATCCCCTCGATGCTCGTCGAACTCCGACACCAGCACACCGAACAGTCCGGAACCACGGCGGAGAAGCTCGCCATGAAGGCCGCCGCCACCGTGATGAAGTCGCCCAGGATCTACACAGCCGCGCAGAAGGCCGCATCCCTCAGCCGCTCCGTCGGTGTCGGTGGACGCGACCGCACCATCTCGCATCTGCCCGCACCGTTCGACGGCTGGAGCGACAGCCGCGACACCGCCGCCCCGCCCAAGCAGTCCTTCCGCTCCTGGCTGGCCTCGGACGAGGGCCGGTCCACCATGCGCGAAGCCTCGACGCAGGGCGCTGCCCGGCGCGCCGACGACCAGCAGGAGGAGGAGCAGTGACGACCACCGCACGCGACACGGTGCTGGGCAGGATCAGGGACGCCCTGGCCCTCGCGCCCACCCCCGGCGGCGAGATCCCCCGCGACTACCGCACGGGCCGTACCCTTCCGGACGATGAACTCCTCACGCTCCTGACCGACCGGCTCGTCGACTACAAGGCCGAGGTCAAGACCTGCACCCGGGACCGCACGGCCGAGGTGGTCGCCGGGATCCTGCGGGAGCGCGGCGCCCGGCGGATCGGGGTTCCGGACGGTCTGGACGAGCAGTGGCTCACCGCCTACGACGGCGAGGTCCAGCGGGACTCCGCGGACATCCCCGCACCCGGCCTCGACGCGCTGGACGGTGTGGTGACGGCCTCCGCCGTCAGTTGCGCGGAGACCGGCACGATCTTCCTGGACGGATCGCCCGACCAGGGCAGGCGCGCGCTGTCCCTCGTCCCCGACCTGCATGTGTGTGTCGTCGACCTGTCCTCGGTCGCGGCGGGCGTCCCGGAGGCCGTCGCACGGCTGGTGCCGGAGAGGCCGACGACGTTGATCAGCGGGCCTTCGGCCACGTCCGACATCGAACTGGAGCGGGTGGAAGGCGTCCACGGCCCCCGGACCCTCGCCGTGGTGATCCGTACCGACGCCTGATCCCGGCCTTCAGTCGTCGGCGAGGCCGCGTTCGTACGGCGTCCCGGTGCGCCTCGCAGGTGCTCACGATCTTCCGGCGCCGGTCCGTCTCCGACTCGCGCCGCGCCAGGACGCCGTTCGCGTCCGAACCGGAGGCGCACCTCGACATCGAGGACGGGAGCTGATCCCCGCGCCGGCCGGACAGGGCGGGGATCAGGACGCGTGAGTGACCTCCAGCGGCGCGAAGCCGACAAGGGTCGTCGCACCGTCCTCGGCCCAGCGCACCGCGACACGCTCCGCGTTCACATCCACCGCGCTCACCGCGGCGTCGAGCGGCCCGGAGTCCGCATCGGCGGTGAGCGAGGCCAGCGCCACCAGCACCTCGGTCCCTTCCACGTCGGCGCCCAGCCGGGGCACAACCGCCCACCGGGTGAACGCCGTGCCCTGCGGGGCCCGTACGTCCTCCTGGTCCGGCCAGCCGTGCAGCCCGTGCAGCGCGGAACGCACCGGGCCCCCGGGGTCCGTCGCCCAGCCCGTCAGCTCGGCCCGCGCCCCGGCGGGCGCGCCCAGGATCCGGTGCACCCGTAGCTCGTACCTGCCCCGGACGACCGTGACGCTCTCCACCCGCAGCCCCGGCACCGTCGGCGCACCCCGGTCGAAGACCGGTGTGTGCCAGGACGCGGCCCATCCCCAGCCGTCCCCGTGTCCGGCGCCCAGCGGGTGGATCCGGACCCGGCTGCTGCGGGAGCCCGCGACCCGTACCGACAGATGGTTGTCCGGGGTGTTCGCCGACGCGGTGGGGCCAGTGGCTGTCGAATACGCCAGGCGTGCGTAGAGCGGGTCGGACAGATCCGCGGTCTCACCCTCGTGCGGCCTGATGTGGTCGCTGCCGTGGTTGTGCAGCCGTACGACGCCGTCCGCCCGCGTCGACTGCACCAGCAGTCCCGGCGACGGCAGCGAAAGCACCCGGTCCTGGCCCTCGCTCGGAGCGGGTTCCTCGTCCGCAGTCCAGAGCGGGTGCTCCGCCGGGGCGAGCAGGGCGACGAAGGCCTTCGACGCCCAGTAGGGCGACGAAGGACCGGAGTACTCCTGGAGCGTCGCGTCGTGCGGACCGTGCCAGCCCAGACTCAGCAGACCGTCGTCCCCGGCCGAACCGCGCTCCAGGAAGTACCGCAGCGAGCCGCTGATCAGCCGGCGCGAGACGCCAGGAGCCAGCGGGGTGTGCCCGGACACCGCGCCCATCCCGACGGCGGCGCCCGCCGCGAACCGATAGGTGAGGGACCTGCCGAAGTGCAGCGGAGCGCCGTCCGCGCCGAACATCAGCGAGAAGCTCTCCAGGTGCTCGCTCAGCCGCGCGCCGTGGAGCGCGGACAGCTCCCCGTCGCCCGACAGATACGCGTCGAGCACCGGATACAGGTGCAGCGCCCAGCCGTTGTAGTGGTCGAAGGCGCGCCCGTCCCCGTCGGCGTACCAGCCCTCACCGCGGTACCAGCCCTCCAGCAGGTCGAGCGCCCGCTGCCGGGCCCGGGCCGTCTCCGCGTCGCCCCGGCCGACCGACTCCAGGAATCCGGCGACGGAGAAGGGGAAGAGATACCAGTTGTTGGGCGCGGGGGTGTGCCGCAGGGCGCCGCGCAGCCACTCCTCCGCGCGGTCCTGCGTGGCGCCGTCCAGCCGGTCCCACAGCCAGGGGCGGGTCAGCCGCAGCCCGATCGCCACCGAGGCCGACTCCACCATCGGCTGGCCGAAGACGGTGTGATCCAGGATCAGCGGCCAGGACTCTGCGTCGTCCCGCCCGGGCGAGCGGGTCCCGGCGGTGAGCCCGTCGGCGTACCGCTCCAGCCAGTTGTGAGGATCCTTGCCCTCGGCGCCGGCGACCCGGAACGCGGCGGTGAGGAACGTACGGGCGTAGCCCTCCAGGCCGTCGGACCTGACCCCCGAGCGGGAGGGGCGGCCCGGCAGGTCGAGCAGGGCACGGCCGGGGGTGGCCCACTTCCATGCGGCGTCCAGCAGTCCGTCCGCCGCCGCCTCCCAGTGGGCCCTGGTGAAGCCGGTGTACGGACTCCGCGTGCGGTCGTCGGCGGGAAGCCGGAAAGGAGAAGGAGACGTCATGCGAGGAATGCCAGCCTTTCGCGTCGTACGGGATGGGCGAAGCCGTCACCCGCGGCCCAGCGGGCGACCTCGCCGACGGCCAGATCGGCCAGTCGGCGCAGCTCGTTGCCCTGGGAACCCGCGAGATGAGGAGTGATGGTCGCGTTGTCGCAGTCCCACAGCGGATGGCCGGCCGGCAGCGGGTCAGGATCGGTGACGTCGAGCACCGCACGGATCCGGTCCGCCCGCAGGACGTCGGTCAGGGCGTCCTGATCGACGACGGCGCCCCGGGAGGTGTTGATCAGCACGGCGTCGGGCCGCATCGAGTCCAGGAGCTCGCGGCTGACAAGACCCGTGGTCCGCGGCAGCAGCGGGGTGTGGACACTGACGACGTCGCTGCCCGCGAACAGGCCGGCCAGGGTGACGGGGCGGACGCCGAGCCCGGCGGCCTCCTCGTCGGAGACGTAGGGGTCGTGGAGGAGCACTCCCAGGTCGTACGGCCGGAGCAGCTCGATCACCCGCCGGCCGATCAGGGAGGCGGACAGAATGCCCACCGTGCGGCCGTAGTTGCCCACATGGTGCGGAGTGGTGAGCCAGGCGTCGCGCACACGGCCGGCCCTGAAGTCCCGGGCGCGCTCCAGGACTTGCTTGCCGGACAGCAGGATCATCGCGACGGTGTACTCGGCGACCGGCAGCGCGTTGGCCGCAGCGGCCGACGACACCTCGATGCCCCTGTCCCAGCAGGCGTCGGTGACATGGCCGCGTACCGAGCCCGCCGTGTGGACGACGGCCCGCAGCGCGGGTGCGGCGGCCAGGACACCCGCGTCGATCGGCGGGCAGCCCCAGCCGGTGATCAGGACCTCCGTGTCCGTGAGTACGGCCCGCGCCTCCTCGGCCGTGAAGTCGTCGATCGCGGGCAGCGGCGTGAGGTCACAGACCTCGGCCAGCGCCGCCAAGGAGCCGGGGGAGAGCACCGCGGCTGCGGCGTCCGCTCCCATGGCGAGCGCGGCGCGCGGCCTGCGGTGTGCGGGGGAAGTGCTGGGCATGTTTCTCCTGTGCGGTGGTCCGGGCCGCGGTGGTCCGGGTGGGGCGGCGCGGCTACTTGACGGATCCCGCCGTCAGCCCGGACCGCCAGAAACGCTGGAGCAGGGCGAAGGCGAGGATCAGGGGCAGCACCGCGAGCAGCGAGCCCATGATGACGACGGGAAAGTACTCGGGCGATACGGACGCGGCGCTGTTCCACGTGTACAGGCCAAGACTGACCGGATACAGATCCTGGTCCGAGAGCATCACCATGGGCAGGAAGAAGTTGTTCCAGATGGCAGTGAGCTGGAAGAGGAACACGGTGACCAGCCCGGGCCCCAGCATGCGCAGCGCCACCCGGAAGTAGGCGGCCAGT
Organism: Streptomyces sp. NPDC048565; assembly: GCF_040650935.1. Taxonomy (NCBI): domain Bacteria; kingdom Bacillati; phylum Actinomycetota; class Actinomycetes; order Kitasatosporales; family Streptomycetaceae; genus Streptomyces; species Streptomyces sp. NPDC048565. The sequence continues at coordinate 39,055 of NZ_JBEZIH010000035.1, read as the reverse complement.
TCACCCGCGCCGTCCATCCGTGCGGCCTCCAGGACCTCGTCGGGCACGTACCCCTGGCTGAAGATCCGGCCGAGATAGACACCGAACGGATTGAACAGGACGGGGATGAACACCGCCCAGAAGGTGTTGACGAGACCGGCGCCGGACGCCATCAGGTAGAGCGGCAGGGCGAGCACGGTCTGCGGCACCATGACGGCGGCCAGCACCAGGCCGAACAGCTTCTCCTTGTGGGCGAACCGGTACTTGTCGAAGGCGTAGCCGCAGGCGACGCTGATCAACGCGCCCAGGGCCGCGCCGAGCACGGCGTACAGCAGGCTGTTGCCGTACCAGCGGCCGTAGAGACCGCCGTCCATGGCGAAGAGGTCCTTCAGGTTCTGGACGAACGAGAAGTCGGTCAGGGACAGGATGTTGCTGCTGAACAGGGCGTCCCTGTTCTTGGCCGAGGCGAGCACCAGCCACAGCACCGGCAGCAGCGTGTACAGCACCGAGACGAGGACCACCAGATTGACGACCGAGCGCCCGAGGAGCCGGGGGCGCAGGGGCGAGGCGGTGCGGGTTGCGGTCGACGCACTCATCGGGCGCCCTCCTCGGCGGCGTTCGCGCGGTTGGTCCAGCGGGTGACGCCGAAGGAGAGGGCGATCGTGCACAGCAGCAGGATGACGGAAGCGGCCGCCGCCAGCCCGTAGTTGTTGCGGGTGAAGGCGGCGTCGTAGATGTACATGCTGGGTGAGAAGCGCGAGCTGATCATCGGGGTCGACTGGCTGAGCAGCATCGGCTCGGTGAAGAGCTGGAGCGCGAAGATGAGAGTGAACATCGCGACCATGACGATCGACGACCGCACCAGCGGCGCCTTGACCTGGAGGGCCGTGCGGACGGGCCCCGCACCGTCGACGACCGACGCCTCGATCACCTCGCGGGGGACCGCCTGGAGGGCCGCGTAGAACACGACCATGTTGTAGCCGAGGTTGCTCCACAGCGCGATGTTCACGATGGACGGGAGCACCATGTGCACCCCGAGGAAGTCCACGGTGAGATCGGCCCTGCCGAGCAGGTCGATGACCGGGCTGATCCCGGGGGTGTACAGGTACAGCCAGATCAGGGCCGCGATGATGCCCGGCACCGCGTGCGGCAGGAACAGGGCGAGCTGGACTGTGCCCCGCAGGCGGACCACTCCGGAATCCAGCAGCAGTGCCAGCGCGAGGGCGCCGATCACCATCAGCGGGATGTAGACCACGCAGTACAGGGCGACGGTGCCGAGACTGCTGAGGAAGGTCGGGTCCGTCAGTACGGCGGTGTAGTTGCGGAGCCCGGCGAAGACCGTCCGCTCGGGACCGAAGCCGAGCCCGGGCTGGTCGTCGCTGAAGAAGCTCAGACGGACGGCGGTGGCGGCCGGGATCAGGAAGACGGTCACCAGGAGGACGAAGAACGGGGCCATCAGGACGCCGCAGGCGCCGAGTTCACGCCGCCGGGCGGTCCTGCGGCCCGTCGGCGCCGTCGGGTTGGCGGCCGGGCTCTCCGGCGACGGCCGAGCGGGGGCGTCCGCGGTTACGGACACGGGGGTGGCGCTGGTCATGGGTGTCACCTGCCTCTGCTGCTGTGAGGGATACGGATCGCCGGTCAGGTGGAGCGCTGGGTGGTGGAGAGACCCAGCGCCTTCAGGTCCGGCATGGTGCCCTCCTGCGCGGCCCGGACCGCTCCGAGGATGGAGCCCTGGCCCCCGCTCGCCCGTGCCAGTCCGTCCTTCATGATCCTTCCGGTGGCCGTCATCCGGGGGCCCCAGGTCCAGCCCGGGCGGATCTTGTGAGCCTCCTGCTCGAAGAGGGTGTAGATGTCCTGCCCGCCGTAGTAGGCACGGTCGAAGGCCTTGCGGCCCACGTCCACGAGGCCCGGCGCTGCGGGGTACTGACTGCTTGCGCCGCTGGAGAGCCGGGCCCGCAGCGCGTCCGGATGCGAGACCTGCCACTCGATGAACTCCATCGCGGCCTCCGGGTGCGCGCAGTTCCTGGTCACCGCGAAGGTCGAGCCGCCATGGGTCCCGACACCGGGGTCGGCCGGGTCCCACTGGGGGGACGGCGCGATGGCCCACCGGCCCTTCTGCCCCGGCCTGGCCTTCATCTGGGCACCGGCGTCCCACGCGCCGCTGAACCGGCTGAGCACGAGGCCGTTGCCGATCTGGACATCGCTGTGCCGGCTCTCCACCGCGTTCATGAAGACCAGGTCCTGGTCGGTCAGCCGCTGCCAGTAGGCGGCCACGCGACGGGTGGGCGCATCGGCGAGCGAGACGTTCCACGCGCCGCCCGAGGTGTCGAACCACTTCGCCCCGGCCTGCCACGCGAACGCGGCGACATGGTTGTCGCCGTCCGTCGGGAACAGGGCCATCCGACGGTCATCGCTCCTGTCGCGTACGGTCCTTGCCGCCTCCTCGAAGTCGTCCCAGGTACGCGGGGCGGTCAGCCCGTACCGCTCGAAGAGGTCGGTGCGGTAGTGCAGCACCATCGGTTCCACGTCGAGCGGGACGCTGAACACCCGCTTCTCGAAGGTGGTCAGCTCGAGCGCCTGCGGCAGGAGCTTCGCCCGCAGCCCGTCTCCGACCAGGTCCGTGATGTCGCGGCAGACCCCGTCGATGGCGAAGCCCGGAACCTGGGGGTATTCGAGGGTGGCGACGTCCGGGGCGTTGCCGGCCCGTGCCGCGTTGCTGAGCTTGGCGTAACCGCCCTGCGCGCCCCCGGGGATCTGCTGGAAGTCGACCCGAATGGTGTCGTGGCCGCGGTTGAACGCGTCCACGACCTCCTGACTGCCCCGCAGGGCCGACCAGAAGGTGATGCGTGTCTTCCTGTTGTGCCCGCTGCTCACGGTCCTGCCGGTACTGCTCGTGCCGCCCGATCGTGCGTCTCCGCGACCACCTTCACAGGCGCTGAGCGCGCCCGTCAGAGGCAGTGCGGCGATCGTGGCGAGCACGGATCGACGGCTCTGTCGACCAGGCATGTGCGCCTCCCGCGGCTCCTGATTCGAGACACGGGGAATACTGATCGCCTGATCGATAGTGGTCAATAGATCGATCAAAGGAAGCTTGAAGTGTTCAAACGATCAGTTATCGGGGTGGGTCACCCTCCGCGTCGATCCGCGCACTTCGAGGCGGGGGAGCAGCTCCACCCGGCGCACCGGCCCAGTGGTGCCGGCCGGGTGCGCCAGCCGGTGCAGGAGCAACTCGGCCGCCGCCCGTCCGATCTCGGCCCTCGGCGGGGCGATCGCGGTGAGGGCGGTGCTGCCCAGTGCTGCCACGACGTCGTCGTACGCCACCACGGAGCAGTCCCGCGGCACCCGGACCCCGCTCTCCGCCAGCCGCTGGACCAGCATCAGCGCGTCCTCGTCGCCGTGCAGGACGGCGCCGGTCGCACCGCGCTCCCGCAGCAGCGCGGTGAGATCCGGGACAGGCTCCCGTGTGCCGGGCTCCCCAGGGCCCGCGTTGGGGGAGCTGAGCACCACGGTCCAGTCCTCCACCTCCGGCCGGGAAGCGGCGATCTCCGCGAACGCCGACCGTATGGAGCGGGCTGTCGGGCTGTCGTTCCTGGCGGCCAGGACGAGCCGGCGGTGGCCGAGGGTGATGAGGTGGTCCACGGCCAGATGGATCCCGTACCAGTGGTCGGAGCAGACCGAGTCCAGGGCGTGCAGAGCGCTGCCGGGCCGGGGCCGCCGCTCCATCAGGACTGTCGGCACCCCCACCTCGGAGAGCCAGTCGTAATCCGCCTCCTCGCCGGCGGCGCTTCGCCACCGGGGGGCGATCAGCAGGCCGCGTGCACCGGCCGCCAGCGCCCGCGCCACCTGCGGCCGTTCGGCCCCGGCCGCCTGCGGGGCGATGTGCAGGGTGATCCGCGCGCCGGCCTCCTCGAGCGCTGTCCTGGCGCCGTGCAGGGTCTCGTAGAGGTACGAGTGCCGCTCCGGGACGACCAGGGCGATCGCGGCCCCGTCGCCCGCCGGCTGCCCGGTCCGGGCAGCCGGCACCGTCATGGTCGGCACGTCGTCCGCCACCGGCCGGACCACCCCGTGCCCGCGCCGCAGCATCCCCGCCCTGGCCAGCTCCTCCACGTCCCGCCGCAGCGTGACCGCCGAGACGTCCAGCTCGGCGGCGAGCGAGCTCACCTTCACGGCGCCCCGCGCGTGCACCACCGCGAGAATGCGCTTGCGCCTCAGCTCCACCGGCTCCCGCATGCTGCCCCCTTGCCTACCGCTGTGCGATGTTCGTTTGAACGTTTGCCTGAGTGATCGCAGCATAGCGAGGGTGGATGTCCGCGCGGTCGGAGGATGGAACGATGATCCGCCGAAGTGAGCATGTGTCTACCATCTGATCCGGAATGGACACCATCACACTGTGGCAACTGGCCGCGCTCGCGGCGGCATCCCTGCTCGTCGGCTTCTCCAAGACCGCCGTCAGCGGTGCCAACACGATCAGCCTCGCGGTCTTCGCGGCCGTACTGCCGGCCCGCGAATCGACCGGAGTGCTGCTTCCGATCCTGATCGCGGGCGACACCATCGCCGTGCTGGTCTACCGGCGGCACGCGCACTGGCCCACGCTGCTGCGGCTCTTCCCCGCCGTCGCCGTGGGCGTGGTGGCGGGGGCCGTCTTCATGCTGTGGGCCGACGACGAGGCCGTGGCCCGCTCGATCGGGGCGATCCTGCTCTTCATGGCGGGCGTCACCCTCTGGCGCAGGCGCGCCCGGCCCCAGCCGGCCCCGGGCCCTGAGCCTGCCCCGGAAGGGGAGGGCGCGCAGGAGGAGCCGTCCCCGCCCGGCGGGCGTCTCAAGGCCCGGTCCTACGGGGTGCTCGGCGGCTTCACGACGATGGTGGCCAACGCGGGCGGCCCCGTCATGTCGCTCTACCTGCTCTCCGCGGGATTCCGGAAGCTCGGCTTCCTGGGGACGTCGGCCTGGTTCTTCCTGATCGTCAACACGTCCAAGGTGCCCTTCAGCGTGGGACTCGGCCTCATCGACGCGCGGTCGCTGATGCTGGACGCGGCCCTGGTGCTCTTCGTAGTCCCGGGTGCCTATCTCGGCCGCGCCTGCGTCGGCCGCATCAATCAGAAGCTCTTCGACCGGATCGTGATCGCGGCCACCGTGCTGGGCGGCCTCCAACTGCTGCTGCACTGAAGACCACCCGCGCGTGACCGGCCCGGCAGGCCCGGCCCGGTCACGGAATGAGGAGCCAGTCCGCGCCGACCGCCGCGATCAGTCCCACGCCCAGCAGCCAGCTGCCGAGCCTGGTACGCCCGTTCCTGCTGAGCTCGATCACCACACCGCACAGGATGAGCGCGAGCCCGTAGACCCCGACGACCAGAACCGACGAACGGCTGGCTATCCGCAGCGCCAGGACGAGGGCCATCACCGCCATGCCGATCGAGGAGAGAACGATCCGCAGCCGGCGCGCCTGACGCGGCGTGAGTCTTCCCCCCGGGGCGGGGGCCTCCGGCGTGGCGGTCGCCGACGCCGTGGTCTCCGGCGTCGCCGCAGGGTTCCCACCCGGCTCCTGGTCCTGCTCGTGCCGGTGGTCTTCGTCCTGGCTCTGGTCCTGGTCCTGGTCAGAAGTGCTCATGAGGCGGGATCGTAATGGCTGTGCACCGTCATGTTCGCCGGACCCGGGGATCCGGGGCGTTCATCCACCGGCCTGCCCCGGATCCCCGGGTCCGGCGAACCCCCGACGCAGCCGCGGTGCCTCCGCGGCCGCGTCCACGGTCCGCGTGCGCCCGGCAGCTCCGCCCGACCCGGTGCCCGCCTCCGCGTCCTTCGGCCCGGGGGCGTCGACCCGGTCCGCCAGCTCCCGCGCCCAGCTGATCAGCCCGTCCACACCGATCCCGTGCGGATCCGACGCCCCGAACCCGTCCACGGCCGCGGCGCCCCGCCTCAACAGCCGCGCCCCGCCCGCCGTGTTGCCCCGAGCCGCATGGGTCAGCCCGACCGCCATCTGCGCGAGGCCCCGCCACAGCTCGCTCTCCTCGTCGGGACCCGACTTCCAGGCGTCCTCGAACACCTCGTGGGCGTGGAACGGCATCCCGGCGTCCAGCAGCCGCTGGGCCTCGCGCACCGTCTCGCCGGGGGAGCGGACCACGCCCTCGGGTTGCCGTTCCACCCCGGGAGCGCCGTACGGCAGGGGGCGTCCCAGCCCGTCCCGGGGGCGCGCGTTGCGCGCCCGTCCTTCCTCGTCGCGGTCCCTGCGAGATTCGTCCACCCCCCGATTGTGCCTCGCACCTGCGAAGAACCGCAGTAACCCTGTCCTGCCGCACCCGCGCACCGTTAGGCTCTGTGCTCTCGCAACCACCCTGGGAAGGGGAGGCATGAAGCCGTCCCGGCCGTTGTACGAGCGCGAACCGGAACTCGCCGCAGCCACACAGGCGCTGGACGCCCTCTGCGGCGCACAGGCCGCCGGAGGTCTGCTGGTCTTCAGCGGCGAGGCCGGTATCGGCAAGACCGCGTTGCTCGGCGAGATACAGGCCATGGCCGCCGACCGCTGCACCGTCTGGTCCGCCCGGGGCGGCGAGACGGTCACCTCGGTGCCTTTCCACGTCGTGCGCCAACTGCTCCAGCCCGCGCTGGTCCGGCTCCCCGCCGACGAGACCCGCGCCCTGTTCGGCGACTGGTTCGACATCGCCGCGCCCGCTCTGGGCCTCGCGGATCCCAGCGGCCCGCAGCCCGACCCGCAGGGTGTCAGGGACGGCCTCGACCACGTCGTGTCCCGGCTCGCGTCCCGCCTCAGCCACCGTCCGCTGCTGCTCATAGTGGACGACGCGCACTGGGCGGACGGCGAATCCCTCGCCTGGCTCGCCGGTTTCACCGCGCGCCTTTCCGAACTGCCCGTCCTGGTCGTGCAGGCGCACCGCCCCCAGGAGCTCGCCGACCGCGACGCCGACTGGGCCATCGCCCGTGCCCCGGAGCGCAGCACCCCCGGACATCCGGCGCTGACCCGCGTGGCGTTACGCGCGCTCACCCCGGATGCCACGGCCGACCTCGTCCGCGCCGGCCTGGGCGACCACGCGGACGACCCCTTCTGCCGTGAGGTCTGGGCCGTCACCGGAGGCAACCCGTACGAAGCGGTCGAACTCGTCGCCAAGGCGCAGGACCGCGAGCTCGCACCGGTCGAGGAATCCGCCGGCCTGCTGCGGGAACTCGGAGCCTCGGCCCGGGGCAGCGGACTCGTCGCCCGCCTCGAACGCCTGGGCACCAACGCCAACCGCTTCGCCTGGGCGGCGGCCGTGCTCGGCACCGAGATCTCCCAGGAACTCGCCGCGACACTCGCCGGAATGAGCTCGGCGGAGGCCGCCGACTGCACGGCGCGGCTGCGCGACGCCCGTATCGTCAGCGGCTTCGACCCGCTGGAATTCGTCCACCCGCTCATCGCCACCGCCGTCTACCGCTCCATCCCGCCGGCGACCCGAACCGCCATGCACGGACGCGCGGCCTGGGCGATCACCCAGGCAGGACTCGGGTCGGCGGCGGCCTCGCGCCATCTGCTCGAAGTGCACCCGGACGACGACCAGGAGCTCGTCGCACAGCTGCGCGAAGCGGCCAGGCAGCACCTCGCGGTCGGCGCCCCCGAAGCGGCGAGACGCTGTCTCGAACGCGCCCTGGACGAGCCGCCGCGCCCCCACGACCGAGCGGCGCTCCAGTACGAACTGGGCTGCGCCACACTGCTCTCCTCGCCTGCCACCACCGTGCAGCACCTGCGGGCCGCGCTCGACACGCCCGGTCTCGACCCGACGCTCCGGATCGACGCCACCTTCCGGCTGGCCTCCGCCCTGTCCCACAACAACCAGCTCAAGGACGCGGCGCTCTCGCTGGCGGCCGAGGCGTCGCGAACCGCCCCCGGCCCGGGCCTGATGCGCCTCCAGGCCGCGCACTTCCTGTGGGAGGGCATGCAGGCCACCGAGGACGACGGGCCCGCACGGTCGGCCCGTCTCGCCCGCAACGCGGACCACCTCAAGGGCCGGGACAACGCGGAGCGCGCCCTGCTCACCCTGCGGGCCTTCGACGCGATGCTCCGAGGCGAGAACGCCCAACTGGTGGTGGACCTGTGCGAGCGCGCGCTCGTCGACGGGCGTCCCGCGCGCGGGCTCGGCTGGACCGACTCCGAGTGGGGCTTCGAACTCCCCGCGATGGCGGGCATCACCTACGCCTTCACCGACCAGCTCGACCGGGCCGAAACCCTCTTCGGCGAGGCCGTGCGCGCCTTCGAGATCTCCGGCTGGAGCGGCGCGCACCTCGCCTTCGCGCACACCCTTCTGGGCCTCGTGCACCGACGGCGCGGCCGTCTCGCCGAGGCCGAGGGCTTCCTGCGCGAAGGACTGCGCCTCGCCGACCGGGCCGGCAGTGGACTGCCCGTCCACTGGGACGCCACCTGTCTCCTCGTCGACACCCTGCTCGCCCGCGGCCGTACCGCGGAGGCCAGACTGGTCGCCGACCGCTACGGCTTCGGCCCGCCCTACCCCAGCGCGATGGTCCTGCCGGACGCCCCGTGCGTACGCGGACGGCTGCTGCTGGCGGAGGGGCGCGCGCAGGAGGCCGTGGCCGAGCTGGAGTCGGCGGGAGCGTCCCTGGGGCCACGGGGCCGGTTCAACGGTGTCTGGGCGCCCTGGGCAGGGGACCTCGCCCGCGCGCTCGCGGGCACCGACCCGGTCAGGGCCGCCCAACTGGCCACCAGGGCGCGCGTACACGCGGAACGCTTCGGCACGGACACGGCGATCGGTGAGGCCCTGCGCTGCGTCGCCCTGTTCGTACCCGATGAGGAGTCCACCCACCTGCTGGCCGAGTCCGTACGCCATCTCGAGGCATCCTCGTCCGCCTACGAGCACGCCGGTGCCCGCCTGGAGTACGGCACCGCGATCCGCTCCCGCCGGGAGGTCGCCAGGGCCGAGAGGCTCGCCACCGCCTGCGGTGCCGAAGGGCTGGCGACCCGCGCCCAGCAGGTAGGCGCGTCGATCCGGTCCTCGGAGTGAGGTAATGTTTGTCCTGCGCGGCCGCCCGGGAGACCGGGAGGAAACGCATCGGGACGTGGCGCAGCTTGGTAGCGCACTTGACTGGGGGTCAAGGGGTCGCAGGTTCAAATCCTGTCGTCCCGACTGGAGACAGTCGCAGGTCAGGGCCGGTTTCGGAGCAATCCGAAACCGGCCCTTGATCATTTCTGGGGACCGGTTGGGGGCCAGCTGGAGGTTGGGCGTCCTTGACCGGGTCAGCGGGTCATGACGATGGGGCTCGGCAGTGAGCGTGGTGGTCAGTGAACCGTGGCCGGCGATTCTGCGGAGGACGTGCACTTGGACCCCGGCGGGTCGGCGAACCAGGTCAGTCCCGTGTGTCGGAGGTCGTGGCGGCGCAGATGCTCGTAGCCCGAGCTTGGTGACCACGGATGCGCTGGGCGACGAGGGGGCGGATCTCCTCGACGATAGGAACCTTGCGGGCCCACTTGCCCTTGGTGCCCTGGTCGGTCATCCCGCCGGGCGCGGGTGTGGTCTGACGCCGCACGGTCCAGATCCACTGGGTGGTGTCGATGTCTCCGACGCGGCAGCCTGAAATCTCCCCGATCCATGCGGCGGTGCACGCGTCGAAGATGACCACGTCTCCCCAGCCGCGGTACTCGTCGTGGGAGGCGGCCACGAGTGGCGGGTAGCGCCCGGCGGACCACGGAGCCGACCGAGAACGTCAAGTGGCAGGATGACCGGCAGCCGACCCAACCGCCGGTTGCCACACGGGCGTTGACCGCCACCGGGTGGCGGGCGACGGAACCGTGGCGCGGGGGACGGAGTTGTCCGACCGACCGTGATTCGTTCAGTAAAGGACTCAGTCATGATCCGCCTCATACGTGTCCGGCTCGGCGTCGCCGGGCTCGCCCTCGCCGCCGCAGCCGCTCTGCTGACGGTCGCACCTGTCCCGCAGGCCGAAGCCGCCGAGACGGTCGGTGTCGTCGAATACGACCTCGGCGACACCGCGTTCACCGACGCGCCGGAGTGGGAGGGGGCAGCTGAGGTCCGGGCCGTCGTCCACTATCCGCGTACGATCACCGGCAGTCTGCCGGTGATCGTGCTGCTGCACGGGCAGCAGCTCGCTTGCCACTCCGCCAACGAGGGGGACTGGGACAGCTGGCCGTGTCCGGCCGGCGTCGATCCCTACCCGAGCCACCGGGGCTACGACTACCTGGCGGACGCGTTGGCCCGGGACGGCTTCGTGGTGGTGTCGCCGAGCGCGAACGGCGTCAACCACTTCATGGGCGTCGCACCGCAGCGCGCACGCCTGGTGGACCGGCACCTGGAGCTCCTGAAGGAGTTCACCACGACCGGCGGCGGCCCGCTCGCCGGCCACTTCACCGACGTGCGGACCGGCCGTCCGGCGGCGGTCGACCTGAGGGGCCGTCTCGACATGAGCCGCGTCGGCACGATGGGGCACTCCGTGGGCGGCGAGGGAGTCATGTACCAGGCCGCCGACGCCAACCGCGACGAACTGCCGCAGGGCGTACGGATCCGCGGCGTGGTCTCGGTCGCCTCGCCGGGACCGAGCAGCTTCTACGACACCCTCGTGACGAAGGCGCCGCTCGCGGTGATATCCGCCGGGTGCTGGTCGCTGGGCGGGGAGACGTACTACGAGGACGCCCGCGGCCACGCGGGGGCGGAAGGCTTCCGGCTCCGGGTGACCAAGGGCAACCACAACTACTACAACACGGAGTGGACCACCGGCCCGGGACCGACCGACGGCGACGACACGGAGTGCCCGGACACGGCCGGCCGGCCGAGCGCGGAGCAGCAGCAGAGCCTCGCGGTCACCTACCTGCGGGCGTTCTACGCGTACACGCTGAAGAACGACCGGTCCGGGCTACCGGTTCTGACCGGCGCCAGGACGTTCCCCGGCATCGAGACGCAGGCGGAGAGCTTCCGACAGGAACGCTGAGCGGTGTGACGCCGAGGACCGCGGGGTCCTCAGCGGCAGTCGTACTTCGCGCCGGTCTCGTTGCTGTAGCGGGCCCACTTCATGGCCGAAGTCTCGCGGCCGTAGATGCCGTCGATCTTTGCGCCGATCCTGCCCTGGACGTATCGAACAGCGCTCCTGGTGTCCTTTCCGTAGACGCCGTCAACTGCGAGGTTCCGGCCGTAGCAGTTGTTCAGGTTCTTCTGCAGGGCTCTGACCCCGGCGCCGGTGTGCCCGTACTGCAGATAGCAGTACAGCGAATTGTTCGCGACGTTGTAGGGGAATACGTAGTGCAGACCGGACGACCCGTTCTTGGACGTGTAGGACCCCGTGCACACGCCGTCCGCCGCGTGGGCCGGGGCAGCGGTGACGACCCCTGCCAACAGACCCGCCAGCATGGTCCCCGTCGCGAGAAACGCCTTGCTCCCACCTGTCTTGCGCATGCCTGCTACTTCCTTCCAAGAAGCGAAATCACACATGTGTCCACCACGGCCCGTCGCCTCCGGCACTCCGGGCCCACTCACGGAGCATAGGGAAATGGCGGATCTCGGACTGTGTCATTCGTGCTGGGCACTGTGCCGGTGGTGCACCGCTCCGGCGGTACCTGGGAGAGTCCACGCGTGCCCGGCAAGGCCCCGTTGCGGAGCAGGAGCGGATCCGGCCACACTGCTGTCGGGAACCGCTGACGGCGAGAGGCGAGTTGTGACGGTACGGGCCGAGGTACTGCGGGGGCGGTTCCACAACCGGCACAGACGGAGGTCTGCCTCATGAGCCCGGTCCTGGACACCACGCTCATCGCGCCGCAGGACCGGGAGGAAGCGGTCCGGCACGCGGTGTGGGAATCCGTGGTGGCGGTCGACATCGACCATGGTCCTCCCGCCGAGGACTTGTCCGTTCGTATAGGACTCGGCGCCGTTGGGCCCCTCACGATCTGCTCGGCGCGAGCGACGGCGGTCACGATCCGTCGGACTGAGCGACTGGCCCGGAAGGACGAGGAGCCAGCCGTCTTCCTCGGCCTCCAGGTGAGCGGCACAAGTCTGGTGGCACAGAACGGCCGTGAGTGTGTGCTGAGGCCGGGAGAATTCGCCGTCTACGAATCGATCAAGCCCTACACGCTGCTCTTCGACAAGGGAGTCGACCACCACTTCCTGCGGTTCCCCCGCGCGGCGCTCGCGCTCCCCGACCGGCTCCTACGAGAGACCTCCACGCTCGGCCTGGGATCCGGCGACCCCTTGTCTCGTCTCGCCTTCACCTACTTCTCCCAGCTGGCCGCCAGCGACGCGTTGCACCAGGGTGCCCGCACCGGCGCCGTCTTCGAACCGAGCGTGGAGCTGCTCCGTGCCGTCCTGACGTCCCAGTACAACAACTCCAGCCTGGTCAAAGAACCGTTGGAGGCCACGCTCAGCCTGCGCATCACTCAGTACGTCCGAGAACATCTGGCCGACCCGGACCTGTCGCCGGCACGGATCGCCGCCGCACAGAACATCTCCGTACGCCACCTCTACGCGGTGCTGTCGAGGTCGGGAATCAGCCTCGGAGACTGGATCCGTGCACGCCGCCTGGCCGAATGCAGGCGCGAGCTGGCCGACCCCAGCAGGCCGTCGCGGGCCATCGCGGCGGTAGGCCGGAGGTGGGGCTTCGTGAACGCGAGCCACTTCAGCAAGGTGTTCAAGCAGGCATACGGAGTCACGCCTCGCGATTGGCGCGACGGGAGCCGCCCCCCTGGTTCCGCCGGCGCCGTCTGACGCCGGCCCGCTCAGAGGTACCGGACCTCGGAGCACCCCGAGCGGCTGGCCGTGCTGGAGTCACGACAGAGCTGAAGCACGACGAAGCCCCGACCGGTGACTTCCACCGAGCCGGGGCTTCGTCGTCTCACGCAGGTCTCACAGACTGTTTCGGTGAGACAAGGCCTTCGATCGTTTTCAGGGGCATCGTCTCAGCATGTGGGGCCCGTGCATCGGACCAGGCCGGGGACCCCGCCCCGCATTCAAGATGCGACGGAGCCCCCGGCCGTGCGGCCTACTTCTTCTGCCAGCCGATCAGCTCGGGCGGCCCCGTGACGCCGTAGTTGCCGTAGAACTGGGCTGCCCCGTAGTTGGCGAGGCCCTTCTTGACGGCCCAGATGGTGGGGCCGTTGTGGGTCGGCATGATGCCGTAGGTCTTCATGGCCTTCACCTCCGCCTTGTTGCCGGCGTCCAGTTGCTCGTCCAGGGTCGGCAGGTTGGTGACGGCCTTGGTCTCCTTGTCCATGCTCTCGGGCACCGAGCGGGAGACGTTGAGCGTGGAGTCGGAGCAGAAATTCTGGCAGATGTAGAGCATTCCGTTCGGGTCGCTCGAAATGAAGCCCATCCCGAATATGTCGAAGGCGCGCTCGGTGAACACCTTGTTGAAGTCGGCGGAGGGGTGCGCCTTGATGTCCAGCTTGACGCCGATGTTCTTCATCATCTGGGCGAGGGCCGTGGCACTGGCTTTGATGGTGGACCTGTCACCGATGGTGGGAAAGGTCAGTTCCAGCTTCTGTCCGCCCTTGGCGCGCACACCGTCCGAACCGGCCTTCCAGCCCGCGGCGTCCAGATCCTTGTTCGCCGTGTCGGCACTGAACTTCACGAGCTTGCCGAAGTTGTCCTGGTACCCCTTCTGGAAGGGGAAGAGAGCAAGAGATCCAGGCAGGGGCTCGGTGTAGCCGAGCCCCTGGAACTTGATCTTCGCGAGCAGAGAACGGTCGATTCCCTCCATCAGCGCCTTGCGCACCGCCGGGTCCTTCAACTGCGGTGAGGTGCTGTTGAAGACCAGGAGGTTGTTGGAGGTGGTCGTGCCGCGGCGAAGATCGGTCCCCTTCACCGACTTGACCTGGTTGAGCTGCTCGGCCTCCTTCACCTCCGTCGCGTCGATCTGGCCGTTCTTGAAGGCGTTGATCGAGGCGCTCTCCTCCATCTGTACATAGGTGAACTCGTCCAGATGCGGCTTGGCACCCCACCACTTGGGATTGGGCTTGTAGGAGACGGTGCCGCCCTTGGCGTCGAACTTGGAGATGGTGTACGGCCCGGCACCCCACTCCGCGTGCGGGTTGCTCACATAGGCCTTGTTGAAGGCGTCGGCCTTGGCGATGTGTGGGCTGATGACCGAGTAGAAGAGCGACTTCCAGTACACGAACGAGCCGTCGTAGGTGACGATCGCCTGCTTGGCGTCCTTGCCCTTCTTGACCGAGGTAATGCTGGAGTAGCCATCGCTGGAGCTGACGACGTACTCCTTGTCCTTCCCGTTGACCGCGCTCCAGGTGTCCCGGAACGCCGTCCAGTCGATGTCCTGGCCGTCGTTCCACTTGGCCTTCGGATTGATGTCGTAGGTGACCTGGGTGTTGCCGTCCACCGTCGTCTGCTTGACGTCGGTGAGGTAGTCCTTGTTGAAGGTGACGTTGCCCTTGGGGTCGTTGAAGGACAGCTGGGGCTGGTAGAACCAGGTGATCTTCGTCGTGTACAGCGACCCGTTGCCGTTGAGGGGGTTCAGCTGATCGGGAATCTCCACGATGGGAAGCGTCATCTTGCCCCCCTGCTTCAGGTTGCTCGCAGCCTGGGGATTGTACGAGGTCAGCACCTCGTTCGCCGAGGTGGCGCCCTTGGACTTCTCCTGCCCGGAGTCGTCGTCGGTGTCACTACCGCTGCACCCGGAAAGTACGAGGGACGCGGTGGCGGCGATCGCCAACCCGCTCAGGTGGATTCTTCTCATGACGGCCTTCCAGCTCAGTTGTCGACAAACGTGGTCGTGCCCGCGAAATGGCACGCGTCGCGGTGGTCCCGGTCCCCCCTCCCCGTGAGTTGCGGAGTGACCCCGCGGCACTGTTCCTTCTGCGGGTCGGTCAGCGTCAAGTGGAGCGGGCACCTGGTCACGAACCGGCAACCCGGCTGATCGTCGGTCGGACTGGGAAGGTCGCCCTTGAGAAGGACCCGTTCCCGAGTGCGTTCCGCGACCGGATCGGGCAGCGGGATCGCGGAGAGGAGCGACTGGGTGTAGGGGTGCCTGGGATCGTCGAAGACGGAGTCGATGGTGCCGGTCTCGACGATCCGGCCGAGGTACATCACCGCCACCCGGTCGGAGATGTGGCGCACCACCGACAGGTCGTGGGCGACGAAGAGGTAGGACAGGCCCAGCTTGGCCTTGAGGTCGTTGAGCAGGTTGATGACACCGGCCTGCACCGAGACGTCGAGAGCCGAGACCGGCTCGTCGAGAACCAGCAGCTGCGGCTTCGTGGCGAGCGCCCGGGCGATACCGATGCGCTGCCGCTGCCCGCCCGAGAAGGCTGCGGGGAAGCGGTCGCGGTGCTCGGAGTCGAGTCCCACCAGCTCCATGAGCTCCGTCACCTGGGTGCTGAGGGTCTTCTTGTCGCGCTCACCGACCGCGCGGAGGGGTTCGGCGAGGATGTCGTAGACCGTCATGCGGGGGTCCAGCGCCCCCATGGGGTCCTGGAACACCATCTGGATGTTGCGCCGGACGGAGCTGATGTCCTGCTTCCGCTTCAGGTCCGCCGTGTCCCGGCCGCAGACGGCGATGCTGCCCCGCTCGGGCGGCTTCAGCTCCATGATCTCCAGCAGGGTGGTGGTCTTTCCGCACCCCGACTCGCCGACGAGCCCGAGCGTCTCGCCCTCGCGGATGTCCAGGTCGATGCCGTTGACGGCGAAGACCGTGCCCACCTTGCGCTTGAGCAGGCCGCCCTTGGTGAGCGGGAAGGTCTTGGTGACATCGATCAGTTCCAGGACCTTCGGCCGGTCCTCTCGGGGGACCTGCGTACCCCCGTGCTCCCTGTCGGCCGGGACGGGGTAGACCGGCTCGCCGCCGATGGCGCCGTCGTCGACTTCCGTGGCACGCCGGCACGCGGTCGAGTGCTCATCGGCGGTGCCGGCCTCGGCGATCGCCAAGAGGGGTGGTTCGGCCTCCCGGCAGGCGTCCTGTACGACGGGGCAACGGTCCGCGAAGGGGCAGGCGTCGGGAAGGTCCACCAGGAGCGGTGGAGTACCCGGGACCGGGGTGAGCGCCTGCCTGGCACGGTCGTCCAGGCGGGGGATCGCACCCATCAGGCCGATGGTGTACGGCATGCGGGGCCGCGAGAAGAGCTCGTCCACCCTGGCACGCTCGACCGGGCGGCCGGCGTACATCACCATGACGTCGTCGGCGGATCCGGCCACCACCCCGAGGTCGTGGGTGATCAGGATGACCGCGGCCCCGGTCTCACGCTGGGCCGTCTTGAGGACATCGAGGATCTGCGCCTGCACGGTGACGTCGAGAGCGGTCGTCGGCTCGTCGGCGATGATCAGGTCGGGGTCGTTCGCGATGGCCATGGCGATGACGGCCCGCTGCCGCATGCCGCCCGAGAACTCGTGCGGGAATCCCTTGGCGCGGCGATCGGGGTTGGGGATGCCGACCAGGTCCAGCAGTTCTACGGCTCGTTTCCAAGCGACCGAGGTTGAGATGTCCTGGTGGGTCTGGAGAGACTCGACGATCTGGGCTCCGATGCTGAAGATCGGAGTGAGCGACGAGAGCGGGTCCTGGAAGATCATGCCGATGTGCCGGCCGCGGACCTTCGACATCCGACGGTCGTCGAGGTCGAGGAGGTTCTTCCCGCCGAGCGTGATTTCTCCGGTGACCGAGGCGTAGTCGGGGAGCAGCCCCATGACGGCCATGGACGTGACGGACTTGCCCGACCCCGACTCGCCCACGATGCCCAGGGTCCTGCCGCGGTGCAGGTCGAAGGAGACACCGCGCACGGCGTCCACTCGGCCCGCTTCCGACGGGAAGGCCACTTTCAGGTCGCGCACGGACAGCAGGGCCTGCTGGGCGCCGGGCTCGGTCGTGACAGCGCGCTGCTCGATCATGCGCGGCCTCCAGACTGCGATGTGGGATCCAGGGCGTCGCGCAGACCGTCACCGATGAGCGCCATCGCCACGGTGAGCAGCACCACCATGGCTGCGGGCAGGTAGAACAGCCAGGGGGCGGTGGACAGCGTGTTCTGCCCGTCGGCGAGCATGGAACCGAGCGATACGTCGGGCTGCTTGACGCCGAAACCGATGAAGGAGAGCGCCGTCTCGGCCTGCACGGTCGCGGCGACACCGAGGGTGAACGTCACGATCAGCAAGGACCCGATGTTGGGTACCAGGTGGCGGACGATGGTGCGTATCGGGCTGACGCCCATGAAGCGGGCCGCCGTCACGTACTCGCGCTCCCGCAGGGAGGTGGCCAGGGACCAGATCACCCTGGCTGTGAGCATCCAGCCGAACAGCGTGAGGACGACCACCAGAACCTGCCACTCACCGCGGTAGTGCGTACCGACCAGGGCGATGATGAGGAACGAGGGCAGGATGAGCAGGAAGTGCACGAGACCGAGCATCGCCCGCTCGATTTTGCCGCCGAAGTAGGCGGCAGTGGTACCGAACAGTCCGGCTATGGCGGTGGTCAGCAGCGACACCGTCACGGCGATGATCAGTGATCTGCCGAGGCCGTGCACGAGCTGGGCGTAGACGTCGTTGCCCGCGCCGTTGGTACCCAGCAGATGGCCGCCGACCCCGGGGGAGACGGTGAGTGCGGTGAAGTCCGCCTCCGTGTGGTCCCAGTGGGTCAGATACCGGCCGAACAGCGAGAAGAACACGAGGAGGGCAAAGAGGATCAGACCGCCCAGCGCCGCCTTGTTGCGAGCGAAGCGCCGTATGTAGAGCCTGGACGGGGAGAGGCGCTTGCCACTGGGGCCGGTCTTCCCCGGTTCTCCTGCTGCAGCCTCCTCGGGGTGCGCCTCTTCGGCGGCGGGCCCGATGCCGGGCATGTTGATTGCCATGTCAGCTCACCCTGATCCTGGGGTCGAGGGCCACGACGACGAGGTCGGCCAGGATCGCGCCGATGGCCGTCATGAGGGCACCGAAGGCTGCGACGGCGACGACACCGTGCACGTCGTTCGTGCTGATGGTTTTGGTGAAGTACTCACCCATGCCGTGCCAGGCGAAGACCGTTTCCGTGATCACCGCGCCGGTGAACAGCGCCGGCATCGCGAACGCGACCTGAGTGGCGACGGGAATGATCGACGTCCGTAGCCCGTGCCGGTAGATGGCCTGCTTCCGCGTCAGCCCCTTCGATCGTGCCGTACGGACGTAGTCGGAGTTGATGTGATCCAGCAGCAGCGATCGCTGCAACAGGTGGTATCCGGCGTAGGAGATGAACGTGAGCGAGATCGTGGGCAGGATGGCGTGCATCACTCTGGATCCGAAGACCGGCCAGAACCCGACGACGTCGGGGCTCTGCGCTCCCGCCACCGGCAGCAGAGTGCTGCCCACGGCCTGGTTCAGCGCGATGGCGGCGAGCACCACCCCGAGGGAGGCCACCGCGGAGGGCGTGTTGAAGGAGAGCACGGAGATTCCCTGCCACACCCGGTCGGCGGCCTTGTACTGGCGCGACGCGGTGTAGACGCCCAGCCCGACTCCGATGACGATGGCCAGGACGGTCGAGGCAAGGACCAGTTGCCCGCTGACGAAAATCCGATAGCCGACCTGGTCGTTGACGCTGCCTCCGGTCGGCGAACTGCCCCAGTCGAAGTGAGTCACGATCCGAGTGATCCAGTGCCACCACCGATCCATGATCGGTTTGTCCGGATTGAGGTTGTAAAGCGCCAGCGAGTGGTTGACCTGGGCTGGAGTTCGAGGCGGTCGCAGCGCGGTGTAGTTCGACGCAGGTTTGAGGAAGGCGTTAGCGAGGAAGTACGTGAGATTGGTCGCGATGGCGATCATCAAAAACCAGCCGACTGCTTTGCGGGCGATGTAACGCAGCACTGTGAGTCGGCCTTTCTTGCTATGGGACGTGTCGGCCCGTAGGTCCGGTGAGTGACTGGATCGCTTGGCCGCATTGACCGGGCACCGGGTCGCGATTGCTCGGACAGGACGCGCGGGCTCTCGGGGTCAGAAATTAACTGGAGCGAAACCGTTCGGTGTGGGAGTCTGTGGTGGGGGAGTGACACGCACCGGGCATGGGGCGGCAACCCCGTGACGAAACAGGGCAGTTCAGGGCGGCTGCCCGATTCGGCGGCGCTGCTGCTGACGATTTCAACTGCCCGTGAGCACGTCAAGATTGATCAGGTCGCGATCCGGTCAAGTCGAATTCACATAACGGATATTCTTCGCGTAAGTTTTCAACGTCGCGGTGGACGCGCGTTGAACGGCAAAACCTTCGGCGCCGCAAAAGGCATATAAGGCGCGTAATGCAATCATGATCCGCAGCGTCGCCCTCGGTCGGCCTCGACAGCCACCACGGCGGTGTGAATGGGCCTGGGGCAAGTCCTCGCCATCTCGTGGTTCACAATGAGTGCACGAGGCGACAGGGATCAGGAAGCCGGTGAGAATCCGGCGCGGTCCCGCCACTGTGACCGGGGAGCGGTCCTCCTGTATGTCACTGTCCGCGGCAGCGGACGGGAAGGCGGAGGGGAGCGATGATCCGGGAGCCAGGAGACTGACCTGTCGCCGGTCCAACTGCAGGGGCGAGGACACCCCGGAAAGGATCGGCTGTGACGCTGCATGCCCGGACGGAGTCGGGACACCGGCCACCATCAGGCAATCGCCCGGCACCCGGCAGGCGGAGCGTGCTGGCTGCCGGGGGCGGCCTGGCACTGGCCGCCTCAGGACTGCTCACAGGTTGTGGCGGGGACTCCAAGGACGGTGGAGGCGGCGACCGGTTCCGCGCGGCCTTCACTTCGGGCGGGTCGCAGGAGACCCTCGACCCCCATGTCGCCCCGAACTTCGTCGACCAGGCCCGCGCCAAGGCCCTGTACGACACCCTCGGCACCTACGCGGACGACATGTCCGTCCGCGAACGGCTCGCCGAGTCCTGGCAGAGCGACGCCTCCGGCACCCGGTGGCGTGTACGGCTGCGCAAGGCGGAGTTCCACGACGGGAAACCGGTCACCGCGAAGGACGTCCTTTACAGCTACCGCCGCGCCGCCGACCCCGCCACCGGATCGCCCTCGCAGGTGCTGCTCTCGGCGATCGACTTCGACGCGAGCAAGGCCGACGGCGAGCGGTCCGTCGTCCTCGTGCTGAAGGCGCCGAAC
This sequence comes from Streptomyces sp. NPDC048565, assembly GCF_040650935.1. NCBI lineage: Bacteria > Bacillati > Actinomycetota > Actinomycetes > Kitasatosporales > Streptomycetaceae > Streptomyces > Streptomyces sp. NPDC048565. Next base: position 19,042 of record NZ_JBEZIH010000035.1, on the reverse strand, counting down.
TTCGAGTTCCCCACCGTGTTCGCAGGCCCCGGCACCGAGATCGTCCCCGACGGGACGAAGGACTTCCGCGAGCCCATAGGCTCCGGCCCCTTCACTTGTGTGTCGTTCACGCCCGGCGGCACCGCCCGCTACCGGAGCTGGGACGGCCACTGGGACGGCGCCCCGCACATCGCCGAGCTGGAGATCGTCCCCGCGAACGAGGAGTCGGCGCGGCTCAACGCACTGCTGTCGGGCCAGGTCCACTACGCCGCCGACATGGCCGGTGCCTCCGTGGAGCGGCTGAAGAAGAACGGCTCGACGCGCCTGCTGACCGCCCGGCGGGCCACGGCGCAGCAACTGCTGCTGCGTACCGGCCGTAAGCCGTTCGACGACCCGCGGCTGATACGGGCCGTACAGCTCGGGATCGACCGCGAGGCGCTGGTGCGGGTCGCGCTCGCCGGGCACGGCGAGGTGGGCAACGACCTCTTCGGGATGGGCCTGCGCGGCTACCCGGAGGATCTGCGGCCCCGCGAGCGGGACGTCACCGAGGCGCGGAAGCTGGTGAAGGAGGCGGGCGCCGAAGGACTGCGCATCACCGTGGAGACCAGCTCCGTGGATGCCGCGTGGGAGCCGGCCGCCGACCTGATGGCGCGGCAGCTGCACGAGGTCGGTCTTGAGCTGGGCGCCAACACCCGTGCCTCCAGTACGTACTTCAGCGAGATCAGGACGAAGGGCGTCGCCGCCTTCAACACCACCTCCACGCTGCCGGTCTCCGACTTCCTTCAGCAGCGGGTCCGGGGCGGCGCGGCCCGCAACCAGACGCAGTACGCCTCGAAGGAGTTCGACGCCCTGCTCGACCGCGCCCGCACCACCCGCGGGGAGCAGGACCGGCTGGCGCTGCTCACACGCGCCCAGAAGATCGCGCGGGACGGGTCCGGGCTGCTGGTGTGGGCGTTCTCCGACGCCAACGACGCCATCGGGCCATCGGTCACCGGCCTGCGTGCCGCGCCTCCCAACTCGCACGACTGGGCCCGGTTCGACCGGGTCCGCGTCGGCTGACGTGCGGGCCTATCTCGTTCGTCGCTCCCTGCTGGCGGTCCTGCAGTGCCTCGTGGTGCTGGTCGCCGTGTTCGCCGTCGGTTCACTGCTGCCCGGCGACACGGCCGATGTGTTGCGCGGTGAACTCGGCACGCCCGAACAGGTGGCGGCGCTGCGCACACAGCTCGGTCTCGACGAGCCGGCCTGGACCCGCTTCGGGCACTGGCTCGGCCATCTGCTCACCGGTCACTTCGGCAATTCACTGACGACCGGGCTGCCGGTGGGCGACGACATCGGCCACCGCACCGGCGTGACACTGCTGCTCGGTGTGCCCGCCCTTGTGCTGGTCACGGTGCTGGCACCACTGCTGGGTACGGTGTCCGGGCTGCGGGAGGGCAGCCGCGTCGACCGGGTGCTGAACACGGCCGCCGTGGTGCTGCACGCGGTGCCGGAGTTCGTCCTCGGGCTGCTGCTGGTCGCCTCGGTGTCGCTGGCGGCCGGACTGCTGCCGGCCACCGCCATCGGCATGGACACCACCGCCCTGCTGGCGCAGCCGGCCGTACTGGTGCTGCCCGTCACCGTGCTGACGGCCAGGCACCTGTGCGATCTGGCACGGCAGGTACGCGCCGGTGTGGCGGCCGGACGGCACAGCCCCGTCGCCGAGCACCTGCGGCTGCTGGGAATGCGGGAACGGACGGTCGTGCTGCGCCATGTCCTGCCGGGCGCCCTCGGTCCAGCCGCCCAGCAGTTCGCCCGCTGCGTGGAGGGGCTGCTGGGCGGCGCCGTACTGGTGGAGGCGGTGTTCGGATTCCGCGGGCTGGGCAGCGGCTTCGTGGAGGCGGTGCAGAACAGGGACCTGCCCCAGGTGCAGACGTACGCCCTGCTGTTCGCGGGCACCGCCGTCGCGGTGAACCTCGTCGGCGACCTGGTCGCCCACCGGCTGGCACCGCGCCGGGAGGTGACGGCATGACCGTACGGGAGAAGGTCCGGCCCCCGCGTACACGGCTGCCGCGCCGCCCGTGGATCGCGACGGCGCTGCTCGGTGTGCCGGTGCTCGCGGCTCTGCTGGGACCGTGGGTGGCCGGGGACGCGCCGTCCACCGACGGCACCCTGCCCTCGCAGCCGCCCGGCGCGGGACATCCGCTCGGCACGGACGTCCTGGGCCGCGACGTGCTGTGGCTGGTGCTGCACGGAGGCGTCTCGGTGCTGGGCAGCGCCCTGGGCGCGCTGCTGGTCGGTATGTGCGTGGGGGTGCCGCTGGGGCTGCTGGCCGCGGGCCGGCGGCGTGGATTCGACGAGACGGTGATGCGCGGGCTCGATCTGCTGCTCGCGTTTCCCGGTCTGCTGGTGCTCATGACGCTGGCCGCGACGGGGCATCGGGACCGGTACTGGCTGGTGGCGGTCGCCGGGGTCCTCCAGATCCCGGCTGTCGCCCGTCTGGTGCGCGGGGCCGCGCTCGCACCCGCCTCCCGGACGGTCGTCGAGGCGCTGTGGATGCAGGGGCACGGCTGGGCGTACATCCATCTGCGGCACCTGGCACGGGAGTTGGCGGCCCCGCTCGCCACCGACGCGGGCGGCCGGTTCGCCGTGGTGCTCTATCTGCTGGCGTCCGCCAATTTCCTCGGCCTCGGGCTGCCCGCCTCGTCCCCGGACTGGGCGGTGCTCATCGAGCGCAACAGCGACGCCCTGTTCACCCAGCCCGCCGCGGTACTGGTGCCCGCCGGTCTGCTGACGGCGCTGTGCGTCGGCGGCAACCTGCTGGTGGACCGGGCCCTCGCGCGAAGGAGGAGAGGCCGATGACCGGCTCCGCCCGCACGCCGCTGCTGGACATCCCGGAAGTCTCCGCCCACGCCGACGGGACGCGGCGCCCCCTGCTGGACCGGGTCGCGCTGACCGTCGTGGCGGGCGGCGTCACCGCGGTCGTCGGACCGTCGGGCAGCGGGAAGACCACGCTCGGCCTGGCGGTGCTCGGTACCTCGCGCGACGGGGTGCGGCTGACCGGACGCGCCTTGCTCGGGGGTACGGACCTGCTGCTCCTGGAGCCCGCCAGGCGTCCGGCGGCACGGGCCGGCCGGGCCGCGCATCTGCCCCAGCACCCGGAGACGGTGCTGGATCCGGTCCGCAGGGCCGGCGGAGCGCTCACGGAGCTGGCCGCCATCGGGCATCCGGAGCGGGCCGCGCGAAAGCCCGCCGCGCGCCGGGCGCTGGCCCTGGCGGGCCTGGACTGGGGGACCGTACGCCGCCGTTTCCCGCACCAGCTCTCCGGAGGCCAGCAGCAGCGTCTTGCTCTCGCCTCCGCCCTGGTGACGGGGGCCGGGCTGCTGGTGCTGGACGAGCCGACGAGCGGCCTCGACCCGGCGCTCGCGCACGCCCTGGGCCGTACGGTGCGGGCGCTGGCGGACGACGGGGCGGGCGTACTTCTGCTCAGCCATGACCTGCGGCTGGTGCGGGAGACGGCCGACCGGGTCATCGTGCTGGACGACGGCCGTGCCGTGGACGACGGCCCGACGGCGGACGTCCTCGGCACCGGCGTCCCCGTGACCGGCACGACTCCGGAGGGCCGCCACCGGGCCACCAGGGATCTGCTCGCCGCGGAACACGGCGACGGCGGGCGCGAAGCGGCGGGCTCCGACACCGCAGAGCCGGACACCGGCGGTCCGGACACCCCGGTCCCGACGCCGGAGGGCAGTCGCGGGGTCGCCGCCTCGGGCATCGTCGTACGCCGCCGCTCGGGTGACCCGCTCGCCGGGCCTGTGTCGATGGACTTCCCGCCCGGCAGCACAACCGCGCTGCTCGGACCGTCGGGCTCGGGCAAGACGACCTTCGCGCGGGCACTGGCCGGGCTGACCACGCCCTCCAGGGGCGAGGTGCGGTTCGACGGCCGGCCGCTGCCCCGACGGCTCGACCGGCGTACGGCAGCGCTGCGCCGCGTCGTCCAGTACGTGCATCAGAGCAGTGCCGACTCCTTCGAGGAGCACCGCCCGGTCCTCGGACAGGTCGCCGACACGGCACGGCTGCTGCGGGGGCTGGGGGAGAGCGAGGCAGCGGCGGAGGCGATCACGGTCGCCGGCGCGCTGGGACTCGACGAGGAGCTGCTGCACCGGATCCCCGGCAGGCTCTCCGGCGGTCAGCTCCAGCGCTGTGCGCTGGTGCGGGCGCTGACAGCGCGGCCGGCGCTGCTGGTGTGCGACGAGGTGACGTCGGCGCTGGACACCGTCTCCCGGCAGCGCGTTCTGGACGCGCTGCCCCGTCTCCTCGCCCCCGCCCGGTCCGCCCTGCTGTTCATCAGCCATGACCTGCCGGCCGTGCGGGCGCTGACGGATGAGGCCGTGCTGTTCGAGGACGGCCGGTGCACGCGGCGCGGGCCCCTCGACGCGGTGCTGCCCGCACCGCGTGAGGCGGCGGCCCTACGATCGGGCGGCACGTGAACCCGCGTTGTCCGGGCGCCGGCCCGCGCGGTGGCCCGTGCGGCGTGCGTCGGGAAGCCCTCAGGGCCGCGCCGCGAGCGCCGTGCGGATCTCCCCCACGAACGGTTCCAGGTCACCCGGGTTGCGTGAGGTGATCAGGGTCCAGCCACCGGATCCGTCCGTCACGACCGGCTCGTCGGTCCACTCGCCCCCCGCGTTGCGGATGTCGGTCCGCAGCGACGGGTAGGAGGTCAGCCGCTTACCCGTGACGACATCCGCCTCGACCAGGGCCCAGGGGCCGTGACAGATGGCCGCGACGGGGCGGCCGGAGTGCGTGAAGGAACGGACGATCGCGGTGGTGGCGCTCCGGAGCCGGAGGGAGTCGGCGTTGAGCGTGCCGCCCGGGATGAGCAGCAGGTCGTAGTCCGTGGGGTCGGCGTCGTCCAGTGTCAGGTCGGGGCGGACCCTCTTCCCCGGGTCCTTGTCACCGACCAGCGTCACGATGTCGTCCGTCGACTCGGCCGCGACATCGACCTGTGCTCCCGCACCGCGGAGCTGCTCGACGGGCACCACCAGCTCGTCCTGCTCCACGCCGTAGTTGGTGACCACGGCCAGCACCCTGCGTTGCTTCATGTTGTTGTCCGCCATCGGTATCCACCTTTCGGTCGGCCCGGAACACGGGTCCGCGTCGCTCAGGCCTCGTCGTCGTCCTGGATGTGGACCGCCGCCTCCTCGGCGGAGGCCGCGCCCCCGTCGATGCCGACGTCCCGGCCCAGCACCCTGTTGTTGCGTACGGCCCCGGGCTCCTCGTCGGTGACGGCGACGCGTCCGGCGCGCTCGTCTCCCGCGTCGTCCTCCTCGGGACCGTTGTCCTCCGGTCCGTCGGCGGCCCGGTCGGCCGGGAGGGGATCGTCCTCGGGCACCTCCTGCGCGAGGCGCCCGTCGAGGGACTCGCCCTCCCGCTGCTCCTCGCCGGTCGTGCCGTACTTCGACACGCCCAGCGGCTTCTCCGGAGGGGAGTACCCCGTGTCCAGCATGTCGTCGAGGTCGGGTTCGTCGATCACGTTCTCCGGGTCGAGGTCGTCATCGGGCCGGTTGGCCGCGTCAGAACCTTCCGGCTGGTAGACGTCGTCACCGCGTCCTTGTTCCGACATGGGGGCGCTCCTTCCCGTCGGCCCCGGCAGCTTATGACCGATCCCCGGCCGCTGCGACCGGGGCGGGGGAGGGACCCGAGCGGCCGGCGAGGATCGGCGAGTCTCGCGGATATAGGAACGCTTGTTCTAATGCTCGGCTAGACTTGCTTCCATGTCCGTTCATCTCCAGGGTTCACTGTTCGACCAGGCCGACCGCCCGCAGCTGGGTCCGCTCGCCGGGCTGCGCAGGACGGTCCTCGGCGACGGGGCGTGGATCGACCTGCTGCCGGGCTGGCTGAGCGGCGCCGACGACCTCTTCGCCGAGCTCGTGAAGGCGGTGCCGTGGCAGGCCGAGCAGTGGCAGATGTACGACCGTATGGTCGCCGTGCCCCGGCTGCTCGCCCACTACGGCGCCGAGGACACACTTCCGGACCCCGTGCTGCACGAGGCACGTGAATCACTGTCCTGCCACTACGCCGACGAGCTGGGCGAGTCCTTCACCACGGCGGGGCTCTGCTACTACCGTGACGGCCGCGACAGCGTCGCCTGGCACGGCGACCTGTCCGGACGGAGCCGGTACCAGGACACCATGGTGGCGATCCTCTCCCTCGGGGCCCCGCGCGATCTGCTGCTGCGTCCCCGTGGCGGCGGGGACATCGTGCGCCGGCCGCTGGGCCACGGCGACCTGATCGTCATGGGCGGCTCCTGCCAGCGGACCTGGCAGCACGCCATCCCCAAGACCGCGCACGCCAAGGGGCCGCGGATCAGCGTCCAGTACCGCCCCCGCGGAGTGCACTGACCCGACGCGCGGCGGCCGTGTCCCGAGGAGGCTGCTACACAGCAGGAAAGGAGGATGCCAGTGACGGAAGAGACGATCGGCATCGTCGGCGCGGGCATCGTGGGTCTGGCCACGGGCCGGGAGGTCGCGCTGCGCCGTCCGGGCACACGGGTGGTGGTCCTCGACAAGGAGGACCGGGTCGCGGCCCACCAGAGCGGACACAACTCGGGTGTGGTGCACGCCGGGATCTACTACCCCCCGGGCAGCCTGAAGGCCGACCTGTGCGTACGAGGGGTGTCTCTGCTGCGCGAGTACTGCCAGGAACGGGAGCTGCCGTACCAGGAGATCGGCAAACTCGTCGTCGCCGTGCGCGAGGACGAACTGGGCCGCATGGAGAGCCTCCACGAGCGGGCCAGGAACAATCACGTGCCCGACCTGCGGAAGATCTCCAAGGAGGAGATCAGGGAGATCGAGCCCAGCGCCGGCGGTGTCGCGGCACTCCACTCGCCCCGCACGGCGATCACCGACTACCCGGCCGTCGCCCGGCAGTTCGCCGCGGACATCGTGTCCTCGGGCGGCGAGGTGAAGCTCGGCTTCCCGGTGTCCTCCCTCACGGACGTTCCCGACGGCGTCGAGGTGGCCTCGGGCGACGAGCGGATCCGGGTCGACCGGCTGATCCTGTGCGCGGGGCTCCAGTCGGACTCCGTCGCCGGTCTGGCCAAGGACACGAAGGAGCCCAGGATCGTCCCCTTCCGGGGTGAGTACATGCTCCTCAAACCGGACAGGGCCGGCCTCGTGCATGGCCTGATCTACCCCGTGCCCGATCCGCGCTACCCCTTTCTCGGGGTGCACTTCACGCCCCGGGTCGACGGGTCGGTGGAAGTCGGCCCGAACGCGGTCCTGGCACTCGCCAAGGAGGGCTACAGGCTCTCCGACGTGTCCGTGGGAGACCTCGCCCGGCTCGCCGCCTACCCGGGCGTCTGGAAGATGGCCGCACAGCACTGGAGAACGGGCATCAAGGAGTACCGCGGCTCCCTCTCCACCCGGGCCTTCATGAAGGCCGCCGGCGACTACGTGCCCGGCTTGGGCACCGCGGACGTGGTCCGGGGAGGGGCCGGTGTACGGGCCCAGGCCCTCGATCCCGACGGTTCGCTCGTGGACGACTTCCGCATCCACCGGATGGGCCGCGTCACCGCCGTACGCAACGCCCCCTCGCCGGCCGCGACCGCCTCCATGGCCATCGCCGAGTACATCTGCGACGCCGTGTTCGCGAGAGCCGCCCGGCCTCGCGCCACCTGACCGGGTCTCACGTCTGACCGGGTGAGAGGCATCTAAGGTGACCCTTAGTTGTTCTCCCTCATCGTTCGGAGTCCCCTCTCGTGAACACGCCGGTGCCGCTCTCGCCGAGCTCGATGGGCTGCCCGCGCAGCTTGACCTGGTCGTCGGTGCGGCCGAGGTGGACGACCTCGCCCTGATCCGTCCAGCGCGCCAGGTCGCCCGTCCGGTACATGCGCTCCGCCTGCCGGCCGAACGGGTCCGCGACGAAACGGGACGCCGTCAGCTCCGGGCGGTTCAGATACCGGTCGGCCAGCTGGCGCCCCGCCAGGTAGAGCTCGCCGGGTACCCCCGGCGGGCAGGGCCGCAACGCCGCGTCGAGCACGTACAGGCGGGTGTTCCACACGGGCCGGCCGATCGGCACGGGCCCGGACGCGTCCGTCGCACAGGGGTGGAAGGTGACATCGACGGCCGCCTCCGTGGGGCCGTACAGATTGTGCAGCTCGACACCGGGCAGCGCGCGTGCGAAGGCGTCGGCCGTCTCCCTGGACAGGGCCTCACCGCTGGAGAAGACCCTCCTCAGCCCTCCGCACCCGTCCGCCCCGGATCCCGCCAGGAAGACCTGGAGCATCGACGGCACGAAGTGGCAGGTGGTGACGGACTGTTCGCGGATCAGCCGGGCCAGGTAGGCCGGGTCCTTGTGGCCGCCGGGTTCGGCGATCACGAGGACCGCGCCCTGGCGCAGCGGCCAGAAGAACTCCCACACCGACACGTCGAACGCCGCCGGCGTCTTCTGGAGCACCCGGTCGTCCGACGCGAGCCCGTGGAGGCTCTGCATCCAGCGCAGCCGGTTGTCGATCGCCGCGTGCGACACGACGACGCCCTTGGGACGGCCGGTCGAGTCCGAGGTGTAGATGACGTACGCCGGATGAGAAGGGGTGAGAGGGCGCGACGGGTTCACCCAGAGGTACTCCGAGACGTCGAGGCCGTCCAGGACGACCAGCGGCGTGCCGGTGTCCTCGGGGAGCCGTCCCGCCCGGTCGGTCACCGCGCACACAGGCGCCGCGTCCCGCAGCATGTACGCGAGCCGCTGCTCCGGGTAGTCCGGGTCCAGCGGCAGATACGCGGCCCCCGCCTTCAACACGGCGAGCAGGGACACCACGAGCTCCACCGAGCGCGGCACCGAGACCGCCACCACCGCACCGGGCCGCGCGCCCAGTGTCCGCAGATGCCGGGCCAGCCGGTTGGTGCGGGTGTTCAGCTCGTCGTAGGTGAGCGAGGTGTCGCCGAACACCAGGGCCGTCGCATCAGGGGTGCGCGCGGCGCGCGACTCGATCGGACCGATCAGTGTGGTGGGCGGCAGGGTGCGGGCGGTGTCGTTGAACGTGTCGAGGACCAGTTCGAGTTCGGCCTCCGTCGCGATTCCGTGCGCGGCCGTCGGAACGTGGGGATCGGCCCGGCTCAGCCGCTCGACCAGCTCCAGGAAGCGCTGCTGATGGGCGGCCAGCTCCTCGGCGCCGTACAGCGCCGGATTGCCGTCGTGGTCGATGCGCAGACCCCGGCCGTCGGACCGGTCGTAGATGTTCAGCGTCAGGTCGTCGACCGGTCCCGCGGACAGATTCCTGGCCCGCGCGGGGGCGCCCGCGAAGTCCACGTCGTAGTCGAAGGACATGACATTGACGAGGGGCCCGACAAGACCGCGGCTCTCCCCGAGCAGCCGCAGGTCGCGACGTATGTCCTCGTAACGGAACCGCTGGTGGTGACGGACCTCGCGGATGCCGAGCACCACCTGGCGGACCAGCTCGGCGAAGGTGGCGTCGGGGGAGACCTCCAACCGCAGCGGAAGCACGTTCATGAGCATGCCGGGCACCCGCAGCGAGACGGATCCCATCCGTCCCGTCATCGGCAGCCCGAGCACGACCTCGGGGCGGCCGGTCGCCCGCGAGGTGTACAGGGCCTGAGCGGCGATCAGGACGTCGGGCCAGGAGGCACGCAGCCGGTCGGCCAGGTCCCGCACACCCTCGGTGGCCTCGGTGCTCAGATACGCCGTGCGGCGCAGGAACGTCCGGGAGGGCAGCGCCCCGCGTCCCGCGAGCCGGGGCACGTCGGGACGGTCCGCGAACGACTGGTTCCAGTGGGCGCGGTCGGCGGTGAAGGCCTCCGACGACCGGTACGCCGCGTCCTCGTCGACCAGGTCGGCCAGCGTCCCGAACACCCGGGGCCCGGGGTCCTCGCCCCGGGCGAGCGCGGTGTAGACCTCGGCGGTCCGGCGTACGAGGAGCGAGTAGCCGTAGCCGTCCATGACCAGGTGGTGGATCCGCTGGTACCACAGCCACCGCTCCTCGCCCACCCGGAACAGGGCATGCCGGAACAGCGGTCCTGAGGCAAGGTCGAAGGGCTCGGCCAGGTCCGCGCGCATCCACTCCTCGGCCCGTCGGCCCGCGTCGGACGCCTCCCGCAGATCGAACGTCGTCAGGGGAAGCCCGACCGAGGGGAGCACCCGCTGACGCGGGCCGTCGGGGGAGTCGGCGACGGTCACCCGCAGGGCGTCGGCCTCGGCGGTCACACGGCGCAGAGCCGCCGCGAACAGACGCGGGTCGAGCGGCCCGTCGATCTCCAGGCACTCCGCGGTGTTCTGCGCGGGGCTGAGCGGATCGATGGACTGCGCGAACCACATGCCCGCCTGTGCGGCGGTCAGCGGCAGTGCGGAGGACGAGGTGTCAGGGGACGGGCCCGTCTCGTCGGGATCGGTGAGCAGAGCGGTCATGAGGCCTCCAGCAGCGGCGCCCATACATCGATGGAGGGCTGTTCGGGCAGGTCCGCGGAGTCCGCGTCGACAGCGTGGTTCCTGCGCCGGCGCTCCAGCAGCGTCATGATGCGGACCGAGTCCAGACCGTGGTCCAGGAGGTTCTCGTCGACGGGGATGTCCGAGGGGCTCCGACCGAGGATGTCTGCGACGCCGTGGCGGACCGGCTCAAGGGTGAGCGCCACGACGTCAGAGCTCCTTCAGGAGTGCGTCGGTCGAGGTGACGAAGGCGCAGCGGCCCGCGGCCCAGCGCAGCGCCATGTCGTGGTCCTCGCGCGAGAAGTCCGCCACGGCGTCGGCGACCAGGAAGGCCTGGATGTCACGCATCCACGCGTCGCAGGCACTCATGAGCACCCCGATGTGCGCGTACACACCCGTGATCACCAGTTGGTCGCGGCCCGACTCGCGCAGCAGGGAGTCGAGTTCCGTGCGTACGAACGCGCTGTACTTCCATTTCGTCAGGACCGTGTCGCCGTCCGCCGGCGCGACGGCGCCGGGAATCGCCAGCGCCTCGGGGTCGTCGGCCGCTCCGGGCCCCCAGAAGTCGAGCTGGAGACCGCGTTCCTCTGCCGTCTGACCGCCGCGCTGCACCGAGTAGACGACGGGCACACCGAGCCGGCGGTATGCCTCGATGACCCGGGAGGTGTTGTCGAGCATGCCGGTGAGCGGCTGCTCGCCGTACGGGAACGCGCCGAGGAAGTGGTTCTGCAGGTCGTGGACGAGGAGCACGGCCCGCGCGGGGTCGACACTCCAGTCCACGCGGTTCGCGGGCAGTTCGGCCTCGGTGGGCAGGGCGTAGGAAGCGATGGCGGGAAGAGCCATGGGGTGGAACCTTTCGGTGCCGCGCTGGGCGGTACTCGGTGCTGATCTCAGTGAGCGGACTCGGTCCGGCCGGGTACCGCGTCGGAGCGCAGCCCCTTCTTGCTGACCTTGCCGATCCCGGTCTGCGGGAACGCCTCGACGAACTCGACGAGGTCGGGGATCTTGTACGCGGCGACACCGCGTTCACGCACAAGACGTTTGATCGCGGGTGGCTTGAGCGGCTCGGCCCCCTCGCGAAGGATGACGTAGGCCAGGGTGCGTTCCCCCAGATACGGGTCGGCCACCCCCACGACGGAGACGTCGTGGACCGAGGGATGACCGAGGATGATGTTCTCGATCTCCTCCGGCGCGACCTTCTCACCGCCCCGGTTGATCTGGTCCTTGGCACGCCCCTCGACGATCAGGTGGCCCGTCGGGGTGCGGCGCACGATGTCACCCGTGCGGTAGAAGCCGTCGTGCGTGAACGACTTCTTGTTGTGCTCGGGTGCCCGCCAGTAGCCGCGGATGGTGTACGGGCCACGGGTCAGCAGATGCCCGAAGTCCCCGTCCGGTACGTCCTCGTCGCTGTCGTCGACGACACGGACCTCGTCGTCCTCGGAGATCGGCCTGCCCTGTGTGGTGACGACGGTCTCGGGGTCGTCGTCCAGGCGCGTGTAGTTGACGAGCCCCTCGGCCATGCCGAAGACCTGCATCAGCCGGCATCCGAGCGCAGGCTCCAGTCGGCGGGCCGCCGCCTCGCTGTACTTGGCCCCGCCGACGAGGATCAGGTCCAGGCTGGAGAGATCGTGCGCCGAGCCGGGCGCGGCCTCCGTCCAGATCAGCGCCAGGGGCGGCACCATCCCGGTCATCGTGACGCCTTCGCGCTCCACGAGCGGGAACGCCGTCGCCGGATCGGGGGCGGGGCACAGGACCACGGTCCCTCCCGCGTACAGCGTGCCGAGCCAGCCCGGGGAGCTCATCGGGAAGTTGTGCGCGGCGGGGAGCACGACCAGATAGCGGGTGTCACCGTCGACGCCGCAGATCTCGTTGGATCCGCGCAGCGAGTAGATGTAGTCGTCGTGCGTACGCGGGATGAGTTTGGGGACGCCCGTCGTACCGCCCGACAGCTGGAGGAAGGCCAGATCGTACGGCTGGGGCTCGTATCCGGCTCCTGTCGGCACGCACGGCACATCGGACAGGGCGGTGTGCTCGCCGGGCGAACCGACGACGAAGACGTGCTTCAGGCTCGGCGTACGCTCCTTGACCTTCGACGCGAGCGCGAGATGGTCGAAACCGGCGTGCCGGTCGGGAACCACGTAGGCGACGGCCTCGGTGAACGAGCAGAAGTACTCGATCTCCGTCTCGCGGTGCGCGGGGAGCGCGTAGACCGGCAGGGCGCCGATCCGGAAGAGCGCGAAGACGACCTCGATGAACTCGGCGATGTTCGGGAGCTGTACGACGACCCGGTCGCCGGGGCCGATGCCGCGCGCCGCGAACCCGGCGGCCAGCCGAGAGGCGCGCTCGTCCAGTTCCCCGTACGTCCACGTGCGTCGTCCGGAGGCCGGATCGACCACAGCGACGCGGTCCGGGTGCGCGGCGGCGCGCTCGCGCAGCACACCGCCGAAGGTCTCACCGCGCCAGTGGCCGGCCGAGCGGTAGCGCTCGGCGAACTCGGCTGGCCAGAGCGGGGCGTCGGGTGTGTCGACCGCGGTCACAGGGCGGCTCCCACGGCGCTCAGGAAGGTGCGGAATTTTGCCCCGGTCTCCGCCGTCTCGGCGTCGGGTGAGGACTCGGCGACCACACCCGCTCCGGCGAACAGCCGCAGGGTGCGGCCCTCGGCCTCGGCGCAGCGGATCGTCACGACCCAGTCGCCGTCGCCGTTCGCGTTCTGCCAGCCGACCATGCCGGTGTACGCGCCGCGGTCGAAGGGCTCCGAGTCCGCGATGACCTGCCGGGCCACATCGGTCGGCGTGCCGCAGACCGCCGGGGTGGGGTGCAGGGCCGACGCCAGGTCGAGTGCGGTGGAGGAGGAGGGGTCGCGCAGCTCCCCGGTCAGGGTGGTGGACAGGTGCCACATGGCGGCGGTCCGGACGAGGGTGGGGCGATCGGGCACCTCCAGACGCGAGCAGAAGGGCGCGAGCGCCTCACGGATGGCGTCGACGACGACCGCGTGCTCGTGGAGGTCCTTCGGCGAGTCCAGCAGCGCTGCCGCTCTGCGGACGTCCTCAGCCAGATCGCCGCTGCGCTGCGCCGAACCTGCCAGCGGATTGGCGACGAGCCTGCCGCCCCGGCGGGCCACGAGGAGCTCGGGGCTCGCACCCACGAGCGTGCGGCCGGGGCCGCTGGGGACGGCGAAGGTGTAACCGTCCGGGTCACGGCGCGCCAGGCGGCTCAGCATCCCGGGCAGGTCGAGGTCGCGTGCCGAGGTCAGCTCCAGGGTGCGGGCCAGGACGACCTTGTCGAACTCACCGGCGCGCATCCGCTCGACGGCGGCGGCGACCGCGGCGGAGTACTCCTTCGCGGCCGGCACCTCACGTATCTGCCAGGTGTCGTCCTGAGCTGCCCGCGGGTCGTGCGTCGCGATGAGCGGGTCCGCGCGCAGGGCGCTCGCCCAGCGGACGGTCTCCGGGACGGCGAGAGCGGCCACCCCGCCGGGCGCGAACGGCACGGAGCCCACGACGACGGGTGCGGGGTCGCCCCCGCGCCGGGCGTCGTCCAGGACCTCCCGCACGCGCAGGGCGAGCGGCCGTGCGTCGTGCGCCACCAGCGCCGCGGTGCCGGAGCCGAGCAGGGTGTGCCGGGGCGTCGCGAGGAAGCGGTCGGTGCCGGGCCGGTAGGCCTCCAGCAGAGTCGTCGCCTCACCCGGGGAGTCGAGCGGGGGAGGGGCGGTGGGGACGCGCAGAGATGCAGACATGGGTGGTCTCCAGTGGGAGGGCTAGAGCGCCGGGGGGTGACAGGGGGTGGGGGTGGGAATCAGGCCCGCAGGGTGGCACCGCCGTCGACGTACAGGTCGTGCATGGTGATGTGGCGGGCACGGTCGGACACCAGGAAGGCGACGGCGTCGGCGATGTCCGATGCGTCGGCGATACGGCCGAGCGGGATCCCGGTGCGGTATGTCGCGGGGTCCCCCTCGACGACACGGCGGGCGGCGGCTTCCTCGTCCCCCGCCGCCCACATGCCGCGCTGCATGTCGGTCAGGGTCGAGCCGGGGGACACGGTGTTGCACCGCACCCCGTCGGCGGCCACTTCGAGACCGAGACACTTGGTGAACATCACGGCCGCGGCCTTGGACGCCGCGTAGGCCGCCATCTCCGTGCGGGGAATGCCGGCCGCGTTGGAGGCCACGGTGACGATGCTGCCCGAACCGCGCCCGGCCATCCGGCGGGAGACGGACCGCGACACATGGAACACGCCGTTGGTGTTGACGGCGAAGGTGGCCGCCCACTCCTCGTCGGAGAGGTCCGCGACCCGCGAACCACGGAGAATTCCGGCCACGTTGACGGCGATGTCCAGCGGGCCGAGCGTGTCCTCCGTCCGCGCCACGAGGTCCTCGACGGCCGAGGGGTCCGTGACGTCGAGCGTGCGCGCGGTCACCAGGCCGTCGTAGGTCTTCTCCAGGGCCGCGATGCCGTCGGCCGCCAGATCGGTGGCGAGGACGCGGGCACCACGGTCTGCGAGTGCCCGCACGACGGCCTCGCCTATGCCGCGTCCCGCGCCCGTCACGAGGGCGAGCCGGCCGGAGAGTTCCTGTTCGGTGCTCATGCGGTCGCCTCCCGGACGCGGGCCGTTGCCGACGTGACGGGACGTGAGGTCCCGCGGGACGAGGGGGGCGAATACGGCGCCATGGCCAGGGTTCTCCGTTTACATCGACGAATCCCGTTCCGGCGGGGCGCTCAGGGCATAGGTCTGCCCGTCACCCGCCAGAACCGGACGAGTGCATTTAGGTTAGGCTAACCTTAGGTCGATAGCGCAAGAGGGTCGGCCAAGATCAGCCGGATCTCGCCCATCCAAAACTCCCCCACCACGGTGGCGCTCAACCCCCCGGGCTGTTACGGGACTTCGATGCCGCGGCAGTTACCCATGAAATTGTTCACAATATGACTGACGAGAAAGTCCCGGGCGCGGTCGCGGTGACGCGGGGGTGTCCCGACGATGCGCGGAAGGCGGAGGGGTGACGTCGAATCAGGCCACCGGCAGGACAGGCCGGAGAGCGGTCTCCAGTGGCATCAGGGAGGCGCTCGTCGCGGGCGACATGGTGCCCGGACAGCCGCATCGGACGAGGTGCGCCTGGAGCTCAAGGGCATCGGGGCGGCTATGGGCCGGGCGGTGGAGGACGGTGACCCGGACGCCTGCTCGGTGCTGAACCGCAGGCTGCAACGAGTGCCTCGGTGGCGTCAGCGACCAGAAGGTCGCCCAGGCGCTGCTGGAGCGGATGAACGGCCAGATGGTGCGCTACCAGATCCGTCTCGCGCTGCGCCCCGGTCGTCCGGCGCGGTCCCTGCCGCAACACCTGGCGATCATCGACGCGGTCGTCGCCGGTGACCCCGACGCGGCGGAGGCGGCGGCGCTGGCGCATGTCGAGAGCGTCATCGAGGCTCTGCGGGAGACCCCCACGCCGGTCCGCCTCGGCTGACCGGGCGGGTCCCCTGGATCCGCTCTCAGGCCGAGAGCCGGTCCAGGAACGCGGCGAGCTTCCCCTGTGTCCGCTCGATCTGCTGCTCGACGGTCAGCGACTCCTCGAAGCGTCCGCCGGGGGCGGGCTTCTTCCTGCCGCGTACGTACAGCGAGCAGTCGAGGTCGGTGCAGAGGTGGATGCCCACGGAGTTGCCGTCCCGGCCCGCCTGCCCCCGCTTCCGGGCCGTCATCAGCGAGACCCCGCTGCCCGGGTGTGTGGTCAGGCAGACCGAGCACATGCTGCGGTGCAGGAAGCCGCGCTGCTGGGACGGGAAGCGGAGCGTGACGCCGGTGAGCTCGCCGTGCAGCTCGGTGACGATGTAGCTCCGGTCCGGCGCCGAGAGGTCGCGCCAGCCAAGGAAGTCCAGATCGTCCCAGCGGCGCTCGTCGAGGTCGCGGGGCAGCGGCAGGCGCTTCGCCTCCCCTTTGGAACAGTTGATGAACGACGCTCGGATGTCCTGCTCGTTGAGGGCTCTCACGTCTTCGACGCTAACGCTGCCTATGAGCCCTAGGCAAATGTTTAATTGTTCTAGGGTCCTTCCGTGGTCTCCCGGCCCTCTGGCGCGATCCGCAGGTGATGGGCCGGCGGGTGCGTGATGCCCAGATCCGGGCGCCAGACGGCCAGGATCTGCGCGGAGGGGTCGAACAGGGGGCCCGGCAGCGCCTCGGGGGCGGTCCACCGCCATGCGCTGATGAGATGCGGTTCGGTGACCCGGGCCTCCGCCGAGTCCGCCCTCACCTGTGCGCCCATGCTGATCCGGTTGATGCCGGCCACCACGTCGTGCACCATCGCGAAGACGGTCACCGCGTCCACGGGCACCCGCAGGCCGGTCTCCTCGCGCAGTTCGCGGGCGGCGGCCGCAGCGACGGACTCGTGCGTCGGGTCGACCTTGCCGCCGGGGAGCTCCCAGGTGCCGCCGTGGTGCCGGCCCAGCAGGATCCTGCCCTCCGGATCCAGCACGATGACGCCCACCCCGAGGGAGGCCTGGGCGAGCGGCGGACGGGCGTTCCGGGGAGGGACGTTCACGGAATCCGTTGTCATGTGCTGCACTGCTCCCGGTGGTCGGAGGCGGGTTCCACTGAGTACCCCGTCATCCTCACACGCGTGGTCACACCACCAGATCGAGCGTGGTGTCGGCGATGCCGAGGCGTACCGACTGACCCCACGTCAGCTCCAGTGCGTCGGACTCCATCCCGTCGCCGAACACCACCATCCGGTCCGACTCGACGGTGAGCCTGAGGCCGTCCCGGCGCCCCAGTTCGCCCGCGACCAGTGAGGTTCCGGTGGCCGGTGAGGGCCAGGCCTCGCGCACGAACCAGATCAGCCGCGGATCGGAGGGGGCCGGCAGCCGCAGGGTGCTGCCGCGCTCGCGCCAGAGGGACCGCAGCCAGCCGGTGGCGCCCGTACCGGTGCCGACCAGGACGCCCGAAGAGGCCTGCGGTTCGCCGGCGGAAGGGTCGCCGTCGGGGCCGATGCGGTAGCGGGCGGTCTGGTGACCGGGCGGTCCGAGGTAGATCTCGTTGAGGGCCAGGAGCCGCTGTGTGTCGTCGGCGACGGCCTCGGTCATCGTCAGCGCGTCCACCTGTGTGCCGGGTGACACGGCGGCCCGGCACAGCGCCGCCGTGTCACGGGCCCGGTGGCGTACGAGGACTCCGGGGTTGCGCCCCGGCTCCGTGTCGATGCCCACCACCGGCTGACCGGACAGGTACTTCGCGGCGTTGGCGACCAGGCCGTCCTGCCCGACCACGACGATCACGTCCTCCGGCCCGAACAGGAAGCGGTCGAGATCCGCCCGCTCCACCCGGCTTCTGCGCCACCGCAGCGGCAGGGCGGCGGCCACCTCGGTGAGCGCCTGTCTGTCGAGCCGGTGGCGCTCGGCCACCTCGTCGAGCGACCGGCCGCGTCCCGCCAGCACGAACGCGGCCTGCCCGTGCGTCCCGTGCCGGGCCAGGAGCTCCTCGTACTCCGTCGTGCGGTGCACCAGGACCGCGCGCGGGGCCAGGCTCACGCCCGCGCCTCGGGCTCCGGCCTGCCGAGCCTGGCGAGCAGGCCGGTCAGGACGTCGGGGGAGAGGGTGAGGCTGTCGATCCGCGGCAGGTTCTCGGCCAGCCGCGTCGCGGCCAGGGCGTGCAGCGTCCCGGGGTCGGCGTCCGCGTGCGCCCGCAGCCAGGCCGCCTGCGCCTCGGCGCGTGCGGCTCCGACATCGCGGGCGGCCTCCGCCTCCGCGCGGGCCAGCCGCACGGTACGGGCGGCCTCGGACGCCGTACGCACCCCGTCGGCCGCCGACTTCTCCTCGGCCTCCCTGCGCGCGTTGGTGCCGCGCTGGTCGACGAGCTGCTCCTCGCGGCGCGCCAGCTCGATCTTGCTGGCGAGCTCGTTCTCGGCGATGGTGCGCTCGCGCTCGACGGCGACCGCCCGGCGCTCGTACACCGACCGGTCGGCCTCCTGCTGGATCTGCTCCCTGGCCGGGGTCCGCAGCGCGCGCTCGACCTCGGCCTCGGGGCGGATGGCGACCACGCGTACGGCGACCACCTCGATGCCGGTGGCGGGCAGCCGGGGCTCTCCGGCGAGACCCGTGGCCACCCGGTCCCGTACGGCGGCCACGCCGTCCACGAGGGCGGTGGCCAGGGGTGTGCGCGCCAGGACGTCCAGGGTGTGCTGCTGCGCGGTCTCGGTGAGCAGGGTGGCGATCTGCTCCAGCGGTGCGCCGCGCCAGATCCCGGTGTCGGGGTCCAGCGAGAAGTCGAGCCGGGCGGAGGCCTCTGCGGGGTCGCTGATCCGGTAGGTGACCGTCGCCTGCACGGTGACGTCCTGGAAGTCGGCCGTACGGGCGTGGAACGCCATCGCCAGCTCGCGGTCGTCGACCGGGACCTCGGAGAGCGCCGCGGTGAGCGAGCGGTACCAGAAGCTCAGTCCTGGCCCGTCGTGCGTGAGCCTGCCGCGCCTCTGGTGGCGGATGTGGGCGGTGGGCGCGGAGCGCAGGTGCCGCCAGCCGAAGCGCCGGGTGATGTCGGCCATCTCGGGACCCCCTTTTTCTCGTCATGGAGACGATAATGGTCCCCGCTGAATATCGTCAAGAGGACGAGAAGGGGGGTGGGGGAGTGGCGGACATGACGCGGCCGGCCGGTGGTCTCCGAGGAGACCACCGGC